>NZ_JBVCPH010000014.1:0-153566 GCF_057456235.1 Photobacterium sp.
CCCCAGAACCCCAGAACCCCAGAACCCCAGAACCCCAGAACCCCAGAACCCCAGAACCCCAGAACCCCAGAACCCCAGAACCCCAGAACCCCAGAACCCCAGAAATTGTGCCGAGATCCTAGAAACTAGCTCCTCGACACTCGCTTTTGAACTTTAGTTCACTGCCTTTCGCCCATACCATGGGCTGCGCGCATCCGTCACGCTATACAGCTGGTATTTACGGTTAACCATCTGTCCGCCATCTCGGGTAAGAGGTAACCACGAAATCGTTGCCCGGTTATTACTTGGTTTCACCGTCATGATGTCGAACGGGACCGAAATGTAGAAGCCTTTGGTATAGCTGCCTTCACCATACTCTTCAGATGAAAGGTCTGTGAAAGTGGCAAATACACCGGCAATCACCCCACTGTCAAACTGCTTCGAAAAGTCGATAGTGACGCCTTTATCCTCGGCTAGGTATTTCCCCGCACTTACCTTAAACAAGGTATTTGGTAACCAGCTCCACTGCGGTTGATAATAGGCAGATGCATGGCCAGTGATTGTACCTGTCTGAACTCGGTATGGGCGTCCGTCTTGCGGGTCGGTTTGCACTTCATCGGTAAAGAAATCAAATTGTGAATCCGGATCGCGCTGGATCACATAGTTGGCATCAATACCAAATGCCCAGTTGCTGCCAAGCGGGCGGTAGAGAAGTTCACTACCCACACCACCAAACATCATTTCCAGATAACCGCCATATGCCTGAGCATAAACATTATCGCCGAAGTTATCCATCCAGGTTAACTGCAGGTTATTTAAACGCACCGGGTTGTCATTAATATACTGACGAACCAGAGTACGAACTCGTTTTAAGTCTGTGCCATCAGGCGGTACTTCGTATAAGAACTTGTCGTAGTTATCATACAGGTTGAGATAGACCGACCCGCCGACTTCAATATGGTTACCAAGCCTGTAGCTGGCACCAGCATTGATTCCGATGTTAAACAAATAGAAATCTTCAGAGCTGCCAATAGACTGCTGCAGGGTCGGCGCTATGCTCACATCCCAGTTTTTACCAGGCTCTGCAATGCGCTCGCCTTCTGGTTCTGTCGGGTTTATAACCTGGCTACTGTCTTCAACCTTGGCATGAATATAGGCTTGATTGGCTACTCGGGTAAATTGTTCTGAATCAATACGTGTTTCGGTTGTTGGCTGATGATTGGCCGTTTCAACTAACCGGTATTCAGAGACATCAGGGTTGTGGTTGGCAAGCACTGTTGCTGCCCGCGAATGCGCTTCACGACGATCCCGGTATTTAGTTTGCGAAGCGATAATCGTAACCGTATCATCACTGGCATAAATCGTTGGGTTTTCATAGCCGGCAATTTTATGCAATTCATCAGCAACAACCAGCCATTCCGCATCGCTGATCTCACGGTTAGTGGTTTTCGGTGCATAAACTGGGGCGGGTTCATCTTGCCAGCTGGCTTTAAGGTCATTAAAGTTAGTGCGTAAATTAAAACCAAAGGTCCAGGTATTGCCGCGTTCATAGCTGGCACGCAGATCGCCCCAGCCACCTAAGCGATAAAGTACGCCGTAGTTGAACTTACTGTCTTGTGGCATGCCGGTTGAACCGGATGTCGCCGGTCTGTCACCGGTATAGTCATTGCCATCATACTCAACTTTAAACCGTAGTGGCTGCCAGGGTGACTGGTATTCTAAACCGCCATAAACAGAGGCGGAACCTTTGAAAAAGCTATCAAACTCAGTCATGCCACCACGGCCGGAAGTACCCGCTGGGCGTTCACAAAAGCTATCAGAGGCTTTACAAAACGGGTTGGTAATATTACCGCTGTTACCAATATAGCCCCAGCCAACACCTAACGTGACATCAAGCGGTCCAACGTGTTTATTGGCTGCGATAAATTCACCGTCGAATAAACCCGTACCGGCAAAATCCCTGACTCCGACAGAGGTTTCAGGCAGCCAGTAGCTTTCTTCCCATAAACGAAACTTAAAGTCCATACCTTTATCGGTGAGAGTACTGGTACCACAGAAGCTGGGATCATCACAGTAAAGCAGATCTTGCAGCTGAGTATAGCGAACCGTACTTTCTAGCCAGGGGAAAAGCTGTAGCGTTGCCGTATAGTGATGATAATTTTCATTGAAGGTTACAGAAACATTAAATTCTCCTTCAGGTGCCATTCGGCCTGTCGGCATCTGCATTAGCCCCACACCACCAAAATCTGATTGTGATGGCGTAAATTCAGGGTAACTGAAGCTGTCAGCCTGCGCATGAAAAACAGGTAGCAAGGCTAAGGCGATTGCCGATAATGAACAACGTGGATTAAATGAGCCACACAATGAGAATAATGTAAATAAACGAGTATTCATTACAGCGCTCTATTCCTTAGCAATTCTACAATATCCTGGTTAAGGGAAGAAAATTTTGATGGCAGTGAATTGAAACCGACAAACACAGTAGCGCCGGGTGCAATATCTTTATGTTTTTTATTCCAGTACGCAATGGAGTGTATTTCAGTAACGCCATCGGGTTGAATAACCCAAACAACACTATTATCAGTATTTTCAGATACCGTGATTTGATTCAGATAATAATTCGCATCGGCTCGCTGTTGCCATGGAACATTTTGTTGTCTCTTGACCGTACCTAAAACCCAAACATGTTTGGGACGTATTGGCAGAATTAACTGATAGTCACCATCCAATAGCGGATTATGAGAAGTGTTGATTCTGATTAGATCCAGATCGAGAGGGATAAAAATCCGATTAGACAACTTGAGGCCAGAAATATCACTGATTAAGTTCGTGACAGTATGGAATTGTTCAGCATCATCATTCCATTCCTCAGCCAGCTGTTCAAGTTGATTTAACACCGTTTGTCGCTGCTGATTGAATGATTCGAAGTGTTGCAGGTCGAATAATGCAGCGCCAGACCAGAATACAGGTTGAGGTGTGGAAAGCGTAACCTGATCTGATAAAGTTTTAATATTCGCCAGGCTATCGGCTAATACTTGTTCTAATCTGACCGGGGCAGGGTAAGTAAGCGGGATAACCTGATCAACATTAATCGATGTGGCCACGGATACTTGAGTCTGCGCATAAACGGGTGCAACAGAAAAAAGATGACTCAGTGCCGCGCAGCAAAAAACTACGGAGCGAAATAAAAGAGAGAGTGTTTTCATCATAATTCCATTTATGAGTATGGCTTCAGTAATGTGATATCTACGTAGGGAAGATCAGGGGCCATTTTTTGACGGCTTTTCAACACTTTTCCTGTGTATGGGTGAACCCAGAAATCATTGTCATAACTCAGGCCAAGGCTGCTGACAGAAACACGTTCAATATAATGCAAAACTTCAACCGGTTTTTCTTTAATCATGATAACGGCTGCACCTTGTTGTTCAAACTGAGAGTTCAGCTGATAACCAAAGTGATACCCCGGTTGCCAGTCAAGAGTGTGTTGCCATGATGTTGGGGTAGAATTGAGATGCAAGCCTAAAGCAAGGGGATCTGGCTGATTGCTATGACTCGCCACAATATTACCCTGCGGTAAATTATGGGTTTTAACCACGCGACCATGTTCCGTAACCAACATACCGCGGTCAGCCGACAACCATTTCAGTTGGACGTCAGAGCGATAATCTGCAGAGGGTATATCAATAATATGTTTTGACTCAGCAAAAGCTAACACCATAAATGCCAGAGGGCCATTATCAATTTGAGCATAAATACTGGCATAAGGCAGCTGCTCCACGTCATAGGCGCTGAGCTGAATATCCTTTTCCCCCAAAAGTGCCAGCTTGACTGTGTCGTTGACATCATTAAATTTCTGGCTGCATCCTGTTAATCCCATTGCCAGCAAAAGGCTTGAGAGCAGCGTGATTGTTTTCTTCTTCAGGCGCATCTGAGTTCCGAGGTTAAAGATATTAAAATCGAGGTACAAAGTAATAAAAACGAGGTTGGAGGCTCAAGAGCCCCGAACCTCGTGACGGTCAATAACTAATCCATTAACCCTGGGAAGTCACTGTCGTTGCAGTATCGTTGCTTGTTGAATCAGCGACAGCAACAGCGGCAACAGCGGCTGCTGCACCAACTGCGACTGCAGTTGCTGTAATACCACCCGCAGCCGCAGCGGTTGCACCTGCTGTACCAGCAGCAGCGCCAGTTGATGTTGCTGCAGTAGTTGTGCCAGCAGTAGTTGCTGACGTTGTAGAACCTGTCGTTGCTGCAGCCGTACCAGTTTCAGTTGCCGCGAACGCAGAGCTAGCCATAGTAAGAGCTGCCACTAGAGCAATTGCCGTTTTCTTCATCCTATTCCCTTATTCTTGTATAAAAATGTAAAAAGAAGGTAAACCCTCACATTTATAATATTTTGATATCAATTTAATAGCAATGAGTCTCCTGCATATGGCATGGATTCTTATAAATTTGGGAGAAAGAGTTGAAAATGAGAGGGAAACACGTCACTTCTGAATGTTAGCTCCCTTTTGTACGTTAAATAAATGGTCAGTATGTGCTTATTATGTTTATGATTTTTTGAATAAGGCTGCGATGATTCACTTATATGCAATCATATTATAAAATCATGCGAATGGGTTTATTTGTTCGTCAAATTTTTGTACTATCCAAAAGCTATTTTTCTGACAGAGAGTAGGACTTTAATCTCTTTGTATGAAACAACGACAATTTACAATTACAGTTGACATTGAAAGCGCATTGGGGGCTGAAACCCAAGGGCGGTAGCATGTCTGAATGAGGCTCGAGAATCGAGGCCCGAGTGTTGAGAGCCTAGGTTTCTCTGTTCTGGTTTTTCGCTACTCGCTACTCGCCACTCGCCACTATTCACTGGCTTTCCTTCTCATCCCAATTTAAAACATTAATAAAAACATGGATTTTACTAAGAAGTTTCTTATTACCGCTATGGCATCCGTCATGCTGGTAGGTTGCACGCTACCTGGTTCGCATTTAAGCCTTGATAATAAAAACGTTATTACCACTAACGAAGAACAAGGCACTGATATATCAGAGCGTGTAAATGTCTATTCGTTAACGGCTGATGCGGTATCGCGGTTTAAAGCACCACGAACCTATTCGAAAACCAATGCAGGTCTGGATGCCGAAATTGCGCGTTATCAATACCGTGTCGGGCCGGGCGATATCTTAAACGTCACCATATGGGATCACCCGGAACTGACGATTCCTGCTGGCTCTTATCGTAGCTCCAGTGAATCTGGTAACTGGGTTCACGCCGACGGTACTATCTTCTATCCCTACATCGGTTTGGTCAAAGTAGAAGGTCAGACGGTTACTGAAATTCGAACTGAAATGACTAAGCGCTTGGCAGCTTTCATTGAAAGTCCGCAAGTGGATGTTAATGTTGCCTCATTCAGAGCGCAAAAAACTTACATCACCGGTGAGGTGAATAAGCCAGGCCAGCAGGCTATTACCAATGTACCGCTCACATTATTAGATGCCATTAACCGTGCAGAAGGGCTGGCCGTTGATGCTGACTGGCGTAATGTGACACTGACCCGTAACGGTGAAGAGCAAAACATTTCGTTATATGCCTTGATGCAACGTGGTGATTTAACCCAAAACAGGCTACTCCGTCAGGGTGATATTGTTCACGTACCACGTAACGATGCTCAAAAGGTGTTTGTTATGGGTGAAGTGAACGAGCCAAAATTGCTTAAAATCGACCGTGCTGGTATGAGCCTGACGGAAGCATTGAGCAACGTTGGCGGTATCAATGAACTGGACGCCGATGCAACCGGCATATTCGTTATCCGCGGTAGCCGAAATCAAGCTTTATCAGGAAATCAAACGTTGTCAGGTAACCAAAGTGACAGCCAATCAGATACCATTGCTGACATCTACCAGCTCAACATTAAAGATGCCGCGGCCTTAGTCATTGGCACCGAATTTGAACTTCAGCCATACGATATTGTTTACGTTACCGCCGCACCTATCACGCGCTGGAATCGTGTGATTAGTCAGCTACTACCAACAATCACTGGCTTTAATGAATTGACTGAAGGTGTGTTACGGGTAAGGAATTGGCCATAGAAACGAAGTTTCTACTTCAGTAGAGAGTATTCTAGGTACGAGTTTCTAGAACCTAGAAACTCGATACTCGTATCTGTTATCTTTCAAGGATGAACATGCATTTCAGAAAGTTAGATGTTTGGCAGAGAAGCTATCAGTTGGCTTTGAGTGTTTGCAAAGAAATCAAATTTTGCAAAGACTATGGCTTAAAAGATCAGATCTCGCGTTCATCGGTTTCTGTTCCGTCTAATATCGCGGAAGGTGCAGAACGTCAAACGGCTAAAGATAATATTCGCTTTCTATACTTCGCAAAGGGATCTTGTGGTGAGCTATTAACACAGTTAACGCTGGCAAGAGATCTTAACTACATCCCTGAGCAACGAGCTGACCAATTGATTAATGAATCAATAGAAGTTAGTCGCATGATTGGTGGGCTGATAAAGTACCGCTCATCACAAATTAAAGAAGATTGCGGAGAGTATTTGTTAGATTCGAGTCGCGAGGACCTAGGACTTAGACCCTAGAAACTCGTAACTGATATACTCGAAACTCGATACTCTCCCCTAGACCCTGGTGAACCATGTTCAATAAGATTCTCGTCGTCTGCGTCGGCAATATATGCCGCTCTCCGTCAGGCGAATATTTGTTAAAAAAAGCTCTACCTAACAAAGAAATTGCTTCTGCCGGTGTTGGTGCCTTAGTCGGCAAACCTGCTGATAAGATGGCGTCTATGGTAGCATCAGAACATGGCGTTAGCCTCGAAGGTCATGTAGCTCAACAGCTAAACAGTGACTTGTGCCGCGACTATGATCTGATTTTAGTCATGGAAAAAGGCCACATTGAAGCGGTCACTAATATCGCCCCTGAAGCCCGTGGAAAAACTATGCTATTCGGCCAATGGATCGGTCAGCAAGACATCCCCGATCCATACCGCCAGAGCAAAGAAGCGTTCGATCATGCATACGGATTGATTGAACAAGCGGCTGATGCATGGGCAAAGAAGTTGTAAAGAACAATAGAGGCGAGTTTTAAGTAACGAGTGACGAGAGATTGATTTACCCTCGATACTCGATACTCGATACTCGATACTCGATACTCGTTACTCGTTACTCGTTACTCGTTACTCATTACCTCGTTACTGGAATCAACCATGAGCGCCACGCAAAACAATCCGGTTAAACAAACCGAAGCCTCCGACGAAATCGACCTAGGTAAGCTGTTTGGCATCCTGATCGATAATCGCTGGAACATCATTTTAATTACTTTCATTTTTGCTGTAGTCGGTGTTGCGTACGCTTTGCTAGCCACACCCATTTATAAAGCTGACGCCTTAATTCAGGTTGAGCAAAAAAGCAGCGGCATGCCAGCTCTGGGTGATATGGGCGAGCTGTTTGCCAGCGAGTCATCAGCGACCACTGAAGTTGAGATCATCAAGTCTCGCATGGTGATCGGCAAAACCGTGGATAAGTTAAATCTGACGACGGTAGTGAGCCAAAATTACCTACCAGTTGTTGGCAAAGGACTTGCGCGTCTTCAAGGGGAACAGGTCGATATCGATATTGGTCGTTTTGAAGTGCCGGACTATATTAGCCTGTCGGTGTTTACCCTTACGGTGACTGATAGTGAGACCGGCAACTATGTTCTGACTGATAAAGATGAACGTGAAGTGCTGAGCGGCAAAGTGGGACAGTTAGCTTTGCAAGGTGACTACCGCCTGTTTGTCTCTTCGCTCAAAGCCGATAATGGCGCAAGCTTTACTATTTCAAAGCGCTCTCGCTTAGATGCGATTCAGGAGCTGCAGCAAAATTTGGCAGTGAGTGAACGTGGCAAGCAAACCGGTATTTTGCAGTTGTCGCTAACCGGTGAAAACCGTGCCGATATCGAGAAGATCCTTAACGATATCAGCCAGTATTACTTCCTGCAGAATGTTGAGCGTAACTCAGCGGAAGCAGAAAACAGTCTGATATTTTTACGCACTCATTTGCCGGACATTAAAACCGAGCTAACAGCGGCTGAAAATAGACTGAACCAGTTTCGCCAAGACAATGATTCTATCGATTTAGGCCTAGAAGCAAAGTCTACCCTTGATGTGATGGTGACGCTGGAAGCTCAATTAAATGAGCTAACCTTTAAAGAAAGTGAAATATCTCAGCGTTTTACCAAAGAACACCCGGCATATCTTTCTCTGCTTGATAAGCGCAAGACCTTATTGAGTGAACGTGAGCGCTTAAACCGTCAGGTACAGAAGTTGCCGAAAACTCAACGTGAAGTACTGCGTATGACGCGTGATGTAGAAGTCAACCAGCAGATCTATGTGCAACTACTGAATAAAGTACAAGAACTGAACATTGTTAAGGCCAGTACGGTAGGGAATGTCCGTATTCTGGATGCAGCTCAGTCATATACGCGTGCGGTTAAACCAAAGAAATCGCTAATTGTAGTGTTGGCGACGTTGCTGGGGGGGATGCTGGCGGTGGCGATAGCGCTGCTCAGGGCGGCTTTCCACCGTGGTGTTGAAAGCCCGGATGAAATTGAAGCCATTGGCTTGCCGGTTTATGCCAGTGTACCTATGTCTGACTGGCAGATTGAGCTGGAGAAAAAGCAAAAAAGTAAGAAACAGCTTTCTGTTCAAGAGACACTGCTGGCGGTCTCTAACCCGGCAGATTTATCGATTGAAGCTTTGCGTAGCCTGCGTACCAGCCTCCACTTTGCGATGATGGAAGCCAAAAACAACATCGTGATGATTTCCGGGCCAAGTCCGGGTATTGGTAAGTCGTTTATCTCGGCCAACATGGCAGCAGTAGTCGCGAAAGCAGGTCAGCGAGTGCTGATAATCGATGCGGATATGCGTAAAGGTCAGATGGAACGCCAGATGGCGGTCACCCATACCCCAGGTTTGTCAGCTTACTTGAGTGGTCAGGAAAATATTGAAGCACTAATTAAAGAGCCAGGTGTCGAGAACTTACATTATATCGGACGTGGTACCGTGCCACCTAACCCCTCTGAGCTGTTAATGCACCCACGCTTTAAGGCGCTGATGGAATGGGCATCTGAAAACTATGAACTTGTCATTATCGATACCCCACCAATTCTTGCAGTGACCGATCCGGCCATTGTCGGTGCCCATGCTGGTACCACCTTGCTGGTAGGTCGTTTCGGTCAGAATGCAGTGAAAGAAATTGAAGTGACCAAGCAGCGCTTCGAACAGAATGGCATTGAAGTGAAAGGCTTTATTCTTAATGCTGTGGTGCGCAAAGCGAGCAGTTATTACGGCGGTAACTATGGATATTACAACTATAGTTACGAGTCGAATAAATAGGGTATATCGCTATTAGTTAAAAAGGAAAAGGCGCTGTCATTAGCGCCTTTACTTTTTTCGTAAAAATAATTTTAGTATCTCAACTAAAATAGTTTTTGTCTCAGTGTTTTAATACATTTAGCTGTAATGTTGAATTATTTCAACCTTGAATTATTCAAATATAAGGTAAAACCATGGATTATTCTCTCGATAATTTAAAAATTGGTATTGTTGGTTTAGGTTATGTTGGTCTGCCATTGGCTGTTGAGTTTGGCAAAAAATTTGACACTATCGGCTTTGATATAAATGAAGGCCGTGTTGCAGAACTACGTGATGCCAAAGATTCAACATTAGAGTGTTCCACTGAAGAATTAGTGGAAGCAACGCAACTGACGTACTCTGCAAGCTTAGAAGATCTGAAACAGTGTAATGTTTACATTGTGACAGTACCAACGCCAATCGATGAGCACAAGCGTCCGGATTTAACGCCACTGGTAAAGGCATCAGAAAGCCTGGGTAAAGTGATTAGCCAAGGCGATATCGTAATTTATGAATCAACGGTATACCCAGGTGCTACGGAAGAAGACTGTATACCGGTACTTGAGCGGGTATCAGGCCTTACCTTCAATAAAGATTTCTTTGCAGGTTATAGCCCTGAGCGTATTAATCCAGGTGATAAAGAGCACCGTGTGACAACAATAAAGAAAGTAACTGCAGGATCAACACCTGAAATCGCTGATTTTGTTGATAGCATTTATGGTTCAATTATTGTGGCTGGCACACATAAAGCCTCTTCAATTAAAGTTGCAGAAGCGGCTAAAGTGATTGAAAACACCCAACGTGATTTAAACATTGCATTGATTAATGAACTGGCTGTGATTTTCAATAAACTAGACATCGATACTGAAGAAGTATTGAAAGCAGCTGGAACCAAGTGGAACTTTTTACCATTTCGTCCAGGTCTGGTCGGTGGTCACTGCATCGGCGTTGATCCGTATTACCTAACTCACAAAGCGCAGTCAATCGGTTATCACCCAGAGGTGATTCTTGCAGGTCGTCGTATCAACGATGGCATGAGTCGTTATGTTGCATCACAGCTTATAAAATCGATGCTGAAAAAGCGCATTCATGTAGAAGGGGCAAGCGTACTTCTTATGGGCTTAACCTTTAAAGAAAATTGCCCTGATTTACGTAATACCAAAGTAGTCGACATCATTGCCGAGCTGCAAGAATACAACGTCAAAGTTGATGTGTATGACCCTTGGGTAAGCGCGAAAGAAGCACAAGAAGAATACGGCATTTGTGTGTTAACAGAGAAACCATCTGAACAATATGATGGCGTGATAATGGCCGTTGCTCATGATGAGTTTAAAGCAATGTCACAAGATGATATTAAAGCGCTGACTAAGCCTGAATCGATTATTTATGACTTGAAGTACATATTAGCAACTGACTTTTCTGATCTTCGTTTGTAATGATTGGATTATAAATACTGGTTAATAGAAAGTAACCAATACGTCATTCCCGCGAAAGCGGGAATCTATGTTAACAGCATATTTAGTAATGAACTGCTGTTATGGTAAATAAAGACTTAGATATGACTAAATACGAACAAATACAACAAGATCTTTTAGATGCACCTAAAGTATGGCTAGTCACAGGCGTTGCAGGTTTCATTGGCTCAAACCTTTTAGAAAAGCTATTAAAACTGAACCAAACAGTTGTAGGTTTGGATAATTTTGCTACAGGCCATCAACATAACCTGGATGAAGTAAAATCACTTGTTGAAGTGGAACAGTGGGATCGCTTTAGTTTTATCGAAGGAGATATTCGAGATGAACAAACTTGCCGAGACGCTGTAAAGGGAGTGGATTATGTTCTTCATCAGGCGGCTTTAGGCTCTGTTCCTCGCTCAATAAACGATCCTATCACGACTAATTCGAGTAATATTACTGGCTTTCTTAACATGCTAACGGCTGCAAAAGATGAGCAAGTAAAAAGCTTTACTTATGCGGCTTCGAGTTCTACTTATGGTGATCATCCAGCATTGCCAAAAGTTGAAGAAAATATAGGTAATCCATTGTCACCGTATGCTGTGACAAAGTATGTGAATGAGTTATATGCTGGAGTATTCGCGCGTACTTATGGATTTAAAACAATTGGTTTACGTTATTTTAATGTTTTTGGACCTCGCCAAGATCCAAATGGAGCTTATGCCGCAGTAATCCCTAAATGGACCATAGCTATGATAAAGCAAGAAGATGTTTTCATTAATGGTGATGGCGAAACAAGCCGCGACTTTTGTTTTATCGATAATACAGTTCAAATGAATATTCTAGCAGCATCAGCACCAGATGAAGCTAAGAATGAGATTTATAACGTCGCTGTTGGTGATAGAACAACGTTGAATGATTTATATGAAGCAATTCGGATTGGTTTACAGAAAAATAATGTTGAAGTAACTTCAGCACCTATTTATCAAAACTTTAGAGCTGGAGATGTAAGACATTCTCAAGCCGATATTTCAAAAGCATCTAATAATTTAGGTTATATTTCAGAATGTCGTATATTGGATGGAATTTCAAAATCCATACCTTGGTATAAAAAATTTTTGAGTGAAAATTAAATTGACATTGAAAGGAAGTTCACTAGGACAGTCATTAAAAAATATCATATACCTATTTTTAGCTAGGGGCGTAGACTTGTTTGTGCCCCTTATTATTACCCCTTATTTAATCAGAGTAATAGAGCTAGATAAAATGGGAATGATAGCCTTCTCTATTGCTGTTGCTGGATATGCAGGAATCGTAATCCGATTTGGCTTTGAGATAACAGCCGTTAGAGATATTAGTCGTGTACTTATAAATAAAGATGAGGTAGATGAACAGTTTAATAAAACTCTATTTACGAGCTTGTTTCTCACAATAGGTTGTCTTGTTTTTTTTATTGCCATATTTAATTTTGGTTTGTTTAAATATGAAGGTATTTTGTTTTTCTCATCATTTTTATATATTGCCTTTCAAGCATTGCTCCCTGTTTGGTTCTTTCAGGCGATAGAAAAAATAAAGACAGTTGCTATTTTAAATGGAATTTTTAAATTAATTTATATCTTTGGGGTTATATCTTTTGTAAAGTCCCCTGATGATTATCTATGGGTAGTGATTTTGAATGCGTTGGCTATGGGAGGGGCATTTATTACAAGCATTTTTATTATAGTTAATATTTACAAGGTTAAAATTTTCATGCCCTCATATAGGTCAATTTTCATTTGTATGAAGGGATCTACGGATGCATTTCTTTCTCAGTTAGCTCCCTCTCTATACAATAATTCAGCAGTATTTATTCTGGGATTATTTTCAGCAGATAAGGTTGTTGGTGTTTATAGCGCTGTTATGGGGTTATTAGAAGCAATGATTTCAATTGGAAGGGTAGTATTTAGCGCATTTATATCTTTATTATCAAAAGATATAGCTTATCATCGGTTATATAGTCAAGCCATGTTAGCTATTGGTGCTTTTCTTTCAATGTTTTTAATGTTTTTTTGTGATGAAATAATAAACATCTACTTTAATCAGAGAAATACTTTAGCGACAGAGCTACTATTTATTGGAGCTGTCAGTGTTTTTGGTGTTTTTATGTTTTTGTCTTATAATTCAGGGTATTTGATGATTGCGGGGCATGAGATAATTGCTCGAAACATTACAATATTTTGTTCTGTATTATCATTTATTATAAGTTTATTATTAATTTACAACTTTGGTGCTATTGGCGCTGTAATAGCAATAGTCATTGCGCGGCTTTTATTAGGAGGTGTTTCATGGGCTTTTGTACTAAGGGTAAAAAAATGTTGAGCACTATTTATATAACAACTTGGAGTAATGGTTTTTTTGGAAGTGCAGGACAAAGTTGGCTCAGTATTGATGTTGAAAAGATTGTTGAGCAATTATCAATATTAGGCCGCAAGGTCGAAGTAATAACTTACAGGGATTTACTTAACGTTCAGCTAAGCCAAAAGGATATTGTTATTTATTGTTCTTCTGATGAGTTGAATATGAGGGCCTATCTCAAGGACTTAATGTTTTTCATTGATAAAAAATGCACTTTGATTCCAAGTTACACTGCTCTGTTAGCTCATGAAAATAAAGGATTTCAACAGTTAATGCGAGAAGATATGTCATTTGGTAACTTAGCAGGTGACTATGCGTTTGATTTTGATGAGCTTAAACGAGAAAAACCTTATGTATTCAAGAAGGTAACGGGAGCAGGCAGCTCAGGAGTGACTCTTGTAAAGTCAAATAAAGATGAAAAAGTAATTAAATCAAAACAGTTTGAAGTGGGTTTTAAAAGAAAGCTAATAAAAAAGCAGAGAGCGTTAAAATTAACGACTAACGAGTTTGATATATATAATTACCGTTATAAAGGTTTTTCTTTAGCAGTTACGCAGGACTTTATAAAAGGCTTAACATGTGATTATAAAGTTCTGGCTTTTGGAAGTAAATTTTTTGTCTTGCGTCGCGATGTTAGAAAAAATGATTTTCGAGCAAGTGGCAGTGGCAAATTTAAATTTGATGAAGTTCCCTCTATAGTGTTAGCTTTTGCAAAGCAGATCTTTGAAACTTTAAATGAACCCTATGCCTCATTAGATATTGCAATTTCAGAAAATGAAGCGTACCTAATAGAGTACCAAATTTTAAATTTTGGTCCATACACACTTAATAACTCACCTGGCCATTATGAGTACAGAGATGAGTGGTTATATGTGAATGAGAAAAGTAATTTAGATGAGTGTTTTTCTGAAGCTCTATATCAATATGTAGAGAAAAAAGTTTTCGAAAAAAAACGGAGGCAAGCATAATTAAATAAATATAAATGATAGGACGGTCTCTGTCTTTATTTGATTGTTTAATAGGGAGCTTTACTATTAGAGAGGATGCAATTTAATGGAAGTAATTAGTAATGTTTGGCACATAATTAGCGCATTTTTAGTTTTTTTGCTCGGTGTGTTTTTTACATTAATGGTTTCGAAATATTTTAAAGTTAAAAAGTACCGTTCTTTGTTTTTATATTGTTGGCATTCGTTATTCTGTATTGGGTATATGTTTTACTCGATAAATAATGTGGCTGATTCTACATTATATTATATTAATGGTGAGTTTGGGCCTTCTTCATTTTCTTTAGGTACTCGAGCTGTTGAATATTTAGTTTATGTTTTTCGACTTATGGATTTTTCATATCTTGGTGTTTTTTTAGTTTTTAATATCTTTGGAAGTATTGGTTTGCTGGCCTTTTACGCTAGCTTAAACCAAGTTGTTATCTCGAGTTCGCTATTTTTGCGTCGAGTTGCTTTACTTGTGGTTCTATTACCTTCTGTTAGTTTCTGGTCATCGGCGATAGGAAAGGATTCGTTATCATTCTTAGCTATTGGGCTTGCTCTATGGGCTGCTTTGGCACTAGAGAGGAGAACGTTGCTTATGATTGTATCCATTTTTATAATGTTGTTTGTGCGGCCGCATATGGCTGGTATGCTCGTTATAGCGATAGGGGTTGCCATATTTGTTCATCGGAAAGTTTCAATAACACAACGAATGCTAGTCGGTATACTTGCTATAGGAGCTGCTGTTATTATGGTGCCATTTGCACTCAAATATGCAGGTTTGGAGCAAGTAAGTAGTGCTAGTGATATTCATACATATATTGACAAACGGCAGGGTTATAATCAATCTGGTGGGGCTAGTATTGATATCGCGTCAATGTCATTGCCAATGCAGCTTTTTACCTATTTATTAAGACCTCTTCCTTTTGAAGCGCGCAGTATCACGGCTCTGGCAGCATCGCTCGATAATTTAGTTTTGTTAGCTATAATTGTTTATTATTTTTTTTCAAAAGTTCGTTCTAGTCGAGTAAAAAGTCGTCATAGTTTAATTGGTAACCGAATTTTTATGTGGTCATATGTAGTTATGTCGTGGTTTATTCTGGCGAGTACAACTGCAAATTTAGGTATTTCTGTACGCCAAAAATGGATGTTTGCCCCTATCCTTATCTTCTTATTAATATCGTATATTTCAAGCAGAAAAACGGAAAAATCAATGTGAATTGATTTCTAAATATATTATCTAACCTCCCGCTAATAGAATGTGTGAATTATCAATGGAAAAAATGAAAGTTATTCATATTATCACTGGATTAAGTGATGGTGGCGCAGAAGGCGCATTATTTCGCCTGGTCACTTCTAGCTGTAATGAATTTGAGCATATAGTTATTTCTTTGATGGGTAATGGCAAGTATGGAGAACACCTGACAGCATCGGGTATTAAAGTCATTACCTTAAATATGCCTCGAGGTAAGGTTAAACTCAATGCTCTTCGGCGGATTTATATTGTATTGAAAAAAGAAAAACCAGATGTGGTCCAGACCTGGATGTATCATGCAGATTTCTTTGGCGGAATAATGGCACGTTTAAGTGGGTGTGAAAATATTTTCTGGGGGATTAGACATTCTAATTTATCTCCAGAAGTCAATAGCCGCTCGACATTTATTTTTGCAAAATTGTGTTCTTGGCTTTCACCTTGGATACCGAAAAAAATAATTAGTTGTGCGGAAGAGTCTGTTCATGTTCATAGATCCTTTGGGTATAAAGGTGTCTTTTCAGTTGTGCCAAATGGTTATGATACAAATCGATTTCGCCCCGATTTAATTGCAGGGAAGAATATTAGAGAAGAGCTAAATTTAGCTGAAAATACTGAGCTAGTTGGATTTGTTGCTAGGTGGGATCCACAAAAAGATCATGAGAATTTACTTATTGCAATTCAAGAGGTTAGAGGTAATCACCCAGATATCTGTTGTGCTTTAATCGGTACCGATTGTGATGTGTATAATCTCGAGCTAGTATCCATTATTAAGAAATTGGGTTTATGTGACAACGTTATTCTATTGGGGCGTCGAAATGATATACCTGCCGTAATGAATTCATTAGATTTACATGTTCTAGCGTCATGTGGAGAAGCTTTTCCAAATGTTGTTGCCGAGGCTATGGCTTCGGGTACCCCTTGTGTTGTTACTGATGTTGGGGACGCAGCATTAATTGTTGGAGATTTAGGGTGGGTAGTCCCAGCAAAAAACTCAGCTAAACTAGCAAGTGCGATAGATTTAGCACTGAATGAAATGCAACATGATTCTACTTGGCTTAAACGAAGTCAAGGTTGCTCAGACAGAATTATCGAAAAATTTAGCCTAGATAGAATGATTGAAGGCTATAGAAAAAATTGGTTTCCAGGGTGTTAAATCATGCGGTTGGCTAAAAAATGTATGAAAAGATTATTAATTGTAACAACGGTACCTGAAACACTTGATACTATTTTAAGCAAACAACCCAAATATCTTAATCAGCATTTTGATGTTTATCTTGCCACGTCTGATGGTGATCGTATCTTTAGTGTTGAGAGTAATGAATGTATTAGGGTCAATGTTGTTCCTATGGTGAGAGGTATAAATCCGTTTTATGACCTTTACTCCATTTATAAAATGGTTAAATTATTATGGTGTATTAAGCCGGATATTATTCATTCATACACTCCAAAAGCGGGTCTTATTTCGATGCTTTCATCATGGATATGCCGAGTCCCTGTGCGTATTCATTCATTTACTGGATTGATTTTCCCCACATCGACGGGAATAAAAAGAAAATTATTAATGTCTATCGATCGTTTGATTTGTCTATGCGCGACCACAATTGTACCCGAGGGGATAGGTGTAAAAAATGACTTGTTATCGAGTAAAATAACTTGTAAGGAGCTCAGTGTTATCGGGTCTGGTAATATCGCAGGTGTGGATTCTGCACATTTCAATCGAGAACAAGTCATTGAAACCCCCGAATTCATATCATTAAGAGATAACCTTAGGTTAGCTTCTGAAGCATTCATTTTTTGTTTTGTTGGTAGATTAAATAAAGATAAGGGCTTGCTTGAGCTAGTCGAAGCATTTTATTTACTGCCAGATAATGCTCATTTACTGGTATTGGGGGAAATGGATAAAACTGCACCGCTTAATGAACTCGTACTCGGTAAATTAAAACTGCATCCTAGAATCCATTTGCTTGGATTTCAGAAAGATATCAGACCTGCGTTAGCGCTATCTAAAATTTTGGTATTGCCAAGTTATAGAGAAGGTTTTCCTAATGTATTATTACAGGCTGGAGCGATGTCTTTGCCAGTAATAGCTTCGGATATTAATGGTTGTAACGAAATTATTGAGCCGGGAGTTAATGGCTGGCTTGTTAAAGCTGGAGAATACGCCCCTTTATTCGATGTAATGGAGAAGGCGATGTTATCAGATTGCTTGGCGTTAATGGGCACGAAGGCTAGAGATAATATTACAGCTAAGTTTGAACGGTATGAACATTGGCTACGCATGACTACTTTTTATAAAGAGAAGAGTGATTTCTGATGAAAAGAGTATTAGATTTTTTAGTTGCGTTATTCGTTTTATTAACTTTACTACCAGTAATTATTGTTGTTGCTTTATTAGTCCGCCTCAAACTTGGTGCGCCGATTTTGTTTATGCAGAACCGTCCTGGCCTTGATGGTAGTGTATTTAAAATGATGAAATTCCGGACTATGTTAGATGGCATTGACAAAAACAGCGATCCATTACCGGATGAACAGCGAATGACACCGTTTGGAGCTATGCTGCGTTCAACCAGTTTAGATGAACTTCCCGGACTTTGGAATGTACTTAAAGGTGATATGAGTTTGGTTGGTCCACGTCCATTGCTGATTGAATATTTACCGTTATATAGTGATGAACAATCTAAGCGTCATACTGTTCGCCCTGGTATCACTGGTTGGGCTCAGGTTAATGGACGTAATGCTATTAGTTGGGAAGAGAAGTTTAAACTGGATGTTTGGTATGTAGAAAATCAATCATTTTGGCTAGATATAAAAATTCTTTTTTTAACTGTAAAAAAGGTTTTTCTTCGTGATGGTATTAGTGCTGAAGGTGAAGCAACGGCACCTAAGTTTGAAGGTAGTAAATAATGGATAAGTTAATTGTTGTTGGTGGCGGTGGTTTTGCTAAGGAAATCATTTGGCTAGCTAAAGATTGTAACTTTGATGTTGTCGGTGTTTTAGATGACTCACCAGACATGGAAGGGCAAACTGTATTGGGTGTGCCTGTGTTGGGGACGATTTCTTCATGGTGCCAACATCGAAATTGCAAGTTCGTTATTGCTATTGGTTCTCCGCGTACAAGAATACTAGTTGCAAAAAAAATGCTAACAGTTGGGAACCCCACTTTCGCAACATTAATTCATCCAAGTGTTATTAACTCGAAGCATGTATCAATTGGTGAAGGAACTATGGTTTGTGCTGGATCAATTCTGACTGTTGATGTTGAGATTGGTCAGCATTGTATCTTAAATTTGAATGTAACGGTTGGACATGAAACAACTTTTTTAGATTTCGTGACTGTGGCGCCTATGGCTGCTGTGTCAGGAAATGTAATACTTGAAACTGGTGTTGAAGTTGGAACTGGTGCGTCTATCAAGCAAGGTTTGACGCTTTCGAGTGGTGCAATGCTTGGAATGGGTGGTGTTCTTACAAAGAATATTGCACCAAATTTAATATTCGCGGGAAATCCTGCAAAGAAACTAAAGGAGATGCCAGAGTTATGAACGTTGCGCTAATTGGATCCGGAACCATGGGGGCTGGAATTGCTCAAGTACTTTGTTCATCAGAAACCGTTCGTAAAATTATAGTAGTGTCTCGTTCAGATGAAAAAGGTGAAGCTGTAATATCATCTTGTAATAAATATCTTTCTAAGCTCAAGAGAAAGAGCATCATTACGGGTGTACAACTTGATCATGGCCTTTCTAAGATCTCTTTCACAACCTCTATTCAGGATGTTGAAGGTGCTGATTTAATTATCGAGGCAGTGGCGGAAAATTATGCCATTAAATGTGAGATTTTCAAAAAAATTGCCAATTTGGTCACTGAGAAGTCGATTGTTGCGACTAATACGTCGTCATTATCAATAACCGATTTTGCGTCATTGCTTCCATACCCTGAGCGTGTGGTTGGTCTTCATTTCTTCAATCCGGCACCAGTAATGGAGCTTGTTGAGGTAGTCGTGGGTCATGTTACTGATCGTTCAATTGTCGATGAATTGGTTGAATTCACTACTAAGCTTGGGAAGTCTCCTGTAGTTGTTAATGAAGGGCCTGGCTTTGTTGTTAATCGAATGCTTATCCCGATGATTAATGAAGCGGTAAGTATTCTTGCTGAAGGTGTAGCAAATGAAGATGATATTGATAAAGCGATGAAGCTAGGAGCTCATCATCCGATGGGGCCTTTGAAGCTTGCTGATTTGATTGGCAACGATGTTGTGTTATCAATTATGGAAACGCTTTATTCCGAAACAGGCGATCCTAAATACCGGGCTCATCCATTATTGAGAAAAATGGTAAGAGCTGATCATCTCGGTCGTAAAACTAAAAAAGGCTTTTTTGGATATTAATATGCTAAATACTAATTTTTCCCCATGGCCTTCATTTTCAGAAGAAGAAGCCAATATTGTTCGTGATGTTCTGTTATCAAACAAAGTGAATTACTGGACTGGCCAAGAAGGCCGTGAATTTGAAAAAGAGTTCGCCGCCTGGGCGGGTTGTGAATATGCCGTCGCTTTAGGTAACGGTACACTTGCCCTTGATATTGCGCTTAAAGCGTTAAATATTGGTGCGGGTGATGAAGTCATCACGACGCCTAGAACTTTTTTGGCATCAGCTTCATCTATTGTGACCGCGGGTGCTGCGCCAGTATTTGCCGATGTTGATTTAAATAGTCAAAACATTACGGCTGAAACGATTGAAGCAGTTCTTACTCCAAAGACGAAAGCCGTTATTGTTGTCCATTTAGCGGGTATGCCAGCAGACATGGGGCCAATCATGGAGCTGGCTGAAAAATATGGCTTTTATGTTATTGAAGATTGTGCTCAGTCACATGGTGCTAAATACAAAGGCCGTTCTGTTGGTACTATTGGTCATATCGGTGCCTGGTCATTTTGCCAGGATAAAATCATGACCACAGGTGGTGAAGGCGGCATGGTCACCACTAACGATAAAACTTTGTGGTCGACAATGTGGAGTTATAAAGATCACGGTAAAAGCTTTGAGGCGATTTATGAGCGCCAGCATCCGCCGGGCTTCCGTTGGTTGCATGAAAGCTTTGGCACCAATTGGCGCATGACTGAAATGCAGGCGGCGATTGGGCGTATTCAGCTTAAATGCATGAAAGAGTGGACAACAAGGCGCCAATCTAATGGCAAGGCAATTGATGACGCGGTTAGCGCGATTAACGTCGTGCGAACCGTTGATGTACCAGAATATATAGAGCATGCTGAATATAAACATTACTTATTTATCAGGCCTGAAAACCTTAAAGAAGACTGGACTCGTGATCGTATTGTTGAAGCGATTGTTGAACAAGGGGTACCCTGTTTTCAGGGAAGCTGCTCTGAAGTGTATTTAGAAAAAGCTTTTGACAACACGCCATGGCACCCAACTGAGCGATTGAAGAATGCGGTAGAACTTGGAGAAACCAGTCTGATGTTCCTTGTGCATCCAACATTAACTGAAGCTGATATGAGCAAAACATGTTCAGTTATACGTGATGTGTTAACTGCTGCGACGAAGTGATTTTCTCAATTTTACCGAAATTATCGCCTATGGTTCATTGAATCGTAGGTGATTATTTCACATATAATGCTGCACGTTGCATTTGTTGCCAGTGTCGATCAGTGCTTCGAAAATTTATACATTATAAAATAATAACTCTAATGAACTTCCTGTTTAGCGGTAAAGTTCGCTACATAACGTTGGTATGGCTTTATGAAATTGAAATTAAACGAAAGGATATTGTCACTATCGCGCACCAATAAGCGTGTGGTCAGTTTGCTTTGCGACAGCGTATTTGTGGCGTTCGCTTTCTGGGGCGCTTTCTTTGTTAGATATGGTGATCTTCGCTCAATTACCGACGATCAATTATGGTCGTGTTTCTTTATTCTGACGATATTAACAGTACTTACTTTTGTTAAGTTAGGTTTATATCGCGCGATCCTCCGTTATCTTAGCTTCCATGCGTTGTTAGTTATCAGTATTGGTGCGGTTATTTCTGCGATTGTATTTTCAGGTTTGGGCTTTTATTTTCAGGCAGAAATTCCACGTACTGTGCCAATTATTTATGGCGCATTTCTGGCGTTGTTAGCGGGTGGTTCACGTTTAATGATGCGCAGCATGGTATCGACGCGTAAAAACGCATCGCAAACACCTGTACTTATCTATGGTGCGGGTTCAACTGGCCGGCAGTTAGCGAAGTCACTACGTCACAGCCGGGATTATCGGGCGCTGGCGTTTGTAGATGGTGATAGCAGCCTAGATCGGACTATTATTCTAGGGCTGCATGTGCATGCACCGGATGAGCTTGAATTCTTAATTGCTCACGGCGGTGTTAAAAAAGTACTGATGGCGCTGCCGCGTGCCAGTCGCGCGGAACGTAAACAAGTGATTGAGATGCTTTCTCCCTTTCCGGTTGAAGTGTTAACCGTACCGAGTATGGAAGACATCGTGAGCGGTGTGGCTAGAATCGACGAGTTGCGTGATGTGCCCATTGAAGATCTGCTTGGCCGCGATCCGGTTGCGCCACAGCCGCAACTGATGGGGGCAAACATTACGGGCAAAGTGGTGATGGTGACTGGGGCCGGTGGGTCGATTGGCTCGGAGCTTTGTCGCCAGATATTACAACAAAACCCGACCAAGTTGGTACTGTTTGAGCTGTCTGAATATGGCTTGTATGCGATTGAAAAAGAGCTATCTGAACTCGCTGCCAGCCTGAATCTGGATGTTGATATCATTCCGCTATTAGGCTCGGTACAGCGTGAAAACCGTCTTCAGGCGGTGATGGAAGCGTTTAAAGTGCAAACTTTATACCATGCGGCTGCCTATAAGCACGTTCCTCTAGTTGAATATAATGTGGTTGAGGGGGTACGCAATAACGTCTTTGGAACCCTGTATACCGCGCAAGCGGCAATCAATGCCGGAGTCGAAACCTTTGTCCTTATTTCGACCGATAAAGCGGTGCGACCAACCAATATAATGGGAACCACCAAACGGATGGCTGAACTTTCGCTTCAGGCGTTGGCCGAGAAAAATCATGCGACCCGTTTTTGCATGGTGCGCTTTGGTAATGTACTGGGCTCGTCGGGCTCGGTGATCCCGCTATTCAAACGTCAGATCAGTGAGGGGGGGCCGGTGACCATTACTCATTTTGATATTATTCGCTACTTCATGACCATTCCCGAAGCCGCGCAGTTGGTGATCCAGGCTGGTGCAATGGGGAAAGGTGGCGATGTGTTTGTGCTGGATATGGGCGAGCCGGTCCGGATTGCCGATTTAGCCAAGAACCTGATCCGTCTTTCAGGCCTTGAAGTCAAAGATGACGAAAATCCGCATGGTGACATTGCACTGGAATATACCGGTCTGCGCCCTGGTGAAAAACTCTTCGAAGAACTGCTCATTGGCGATAACGTGGGTAAAACCAGCCATGAGCGGATCATGACGGCCGATGAAAGTTATCTGCCATGGCATGAGCTGAATAACATTCTGCTGCGGTTAGATGATGCCTGCCATAACTTCGATCATGAAACCATTCGTGACATTTTGCTGGAAGCACCTACCGGCTTTAATCCGTCAGATGGTATTGGCGACTTAGTTTGGCATGCCAAAGAGCAAAACATAAACCAAGGCGCAGAGCAAGAACCGGGGCAAGAGGCAACAGCCAGTGTCGAGTATCTAGTAGCGAGTAGCGAGTAGCGAGTTTCTAGTATCGAGTAGCAAGTACCTAGTATCTTGCCCCTCGCCCCCAAAATTTTCTTATGCAGTCCGATGAAGCCTGGCAGCATTTTTTGTCACTAATCAATAACTATAATGAATTTAGCATTGGCTGCAATGATTGCAGCTTCACGCCCGGGATGGCTTTATGAAATTAGACGAGATGATTATTTCGCTGTCGCGCACCAAAAAACGTATTGTGAGTTTACTCTGCGACAGCGTATTTATTGCGATCGCTTTCTGGGGCGCTTTCTTTGTCAGATATGGTGATTTACACACAATTACCAATAAACAACTATGGTCGTGTTTTTTTATTCTGACTGGATTAACACTACTGACTTTTGTTAAGTTAGGTTTATACCGCGCGATCCTCCGTTATCTTAGTTTTCACGCCTTGTTAGTCATCAGTATTGGCGCGGCTATTTCTGCTATTGCATTTTCAGGCTTAGGCTTTTATTTGCAGGCCGAAATTCCACGTACTGTACCCATTATTTATGGCGCATTTCTGGCGTTGCTAGCGGGTGGTTCACGTTTAGTCATGCGTAATCTGGTTTCTAAACGACTCAATTCGAGGAAAATACCGGTAATTATCTATGGTGCCGGCTCTACCGGGCGTCAGCTGTGTATTACTTTACGACAAAGTCCCGATTATTGCGTTCTGGCATTTATTGATAGCGATAAAACCTTGCACCGTAACATGATTTTAGGGTTGCATGTCCATGCGCCGGAAGATTTAGACGGTATGGTTGCAAATGGTAACGTTGTAAAAGTGTTGCTTGCGCTGCCGTCTGCCAGCCGTACTGAACGTCAGTCGGTTATCTGTAATTTAGCTGAACTTCCAGTCGAAGTTTTAACGGTGCCGAACATGGAAGACATTGTCAGTGGTGCCGCGAAAGTCGATGAACTGCGAGATGTGCCGATTGAAGACTTGTTGGGCCGTGATCCGGTTGAACCTCAGGCAATATTAATGGGGGCTAATATTACCGGTAAGGTGGTGATGGTGACAGGGGCGGGGGGATCAATCGGCTCTGAACTTTGTCGCCAGATATTACAACAAGACCCGACCAAGTTGGTACTGTTTGAGCTGTCTGAATATGGCTTGTATGCGATTGAAAAAGAGCTATCTGAACTCGCTGCCAGCCTGAACCTGGATGTTGAGATCATTCCGCTATTAGGCTCGGTACAACGTGAAAACCGTCTTCAGGCGGTGATGGAAGCGTTTAAGGTGCAAACTTTATACCATGCGGCAGCCTATAAGCACGTCCCTCTAGTTGAATATAATGTGGTTGAGGGGGTGCGTAATAACGTCTTTGGAACCCTGTATACCGCACAAGCCGCGATTAATGCCGGAGTCGAAACCTTTGTGCTAATTTCGACCGATAAAGCAGTACGTCCCACTAATGTGATGGGCGCAACAAAGCGTATGACCGAGTTATTACTGCAATCGCTGGCCGAAAAAAATACGGTTACGTGTTTTTGCATGGTGCGTTTTGGTAATGTACTGGGCTCGTCCGGTTCAGTTATTCCACTGTTTAAGCGCCAGATCCGTCAGGGTGGCCCGGTCACGATCACCCACCCGGATATTATTCGTTACTTTATGACCATACCTGAAGCGTCTCAATTGGTGATCCAGGCGGGGGCTCTGGGTAAAGGTGGGGATGTGTTTGTACTGGATATGGGTGAACCCGTAAAAATTGCGGACTTAGCGAAAAACTTGATCCGCCTTTCCGGGCTTGAAGTCAAAGATGACGAACATCCGTATGGCGATATTGCGGTCGAGTACACGGGGTTGCGTCCGGGAGAAAAACTCTACGAAGAACTGCTGATTGGTGACAATGTCGCTAAAACCAGCCATGAACGGATTATGACGGCTGATGAAAGTTATCTGCCATGGCATGAATTGAACAAGATTTTGCTACGGTTAGATGATGCCTGCCATAACTTTGATCATGAAAAAATTCGCGAAATATTATTAGACGCGCCAACCGGTTTTAATCCCTCTGATGGCATTGGTGATTTAGTTTGGCACGCTAAGCATTGTGATGAAGTGGTGCAGTCGAACGCCAGTGTACATAACCACGCTGCAACTAAAATGTAAATGTAATGATATATCATTGGATTGAAACAGTATTCCTGTTCATGGCACTTTTTCGAGAGTAAATTCTTGCAAGAGATGGTAAGACGGTTCGCTGGCTGATTATTGAATATTAGAGAGAATTGATAATGAAAGTACTTGTAACAGGCGGGATGGGCTACATAGGTAGCCATACATGCGTACAAATGATAGAAGCAGGTATGATACCCATTATTCTCGATAACCTCTATAACAGTAAGAAATCTGTTTTAGGACGTATAGAAAAACTCACGGGTGTTCAACCCGCCTTTTATGAAGGTGATATACGAGATCGCGCAATACTGGATAAGATTTTCAATGAGCATAGTCTTGATGCTGTTATCCACTTTGCCGGCCTGAAGGCGGTCGGTGAGTCGGTCGCGATGCCACTTAAGTATTATGACAATAACGTTCACGGTACTCTGGTACTGGTCGAGGCGATGCTTGCGGCGGGTGTGCAAAGCCTGATTTTCAGTTCGTCGGCTACCGTATATGGCGATCCGGCTTCTGTGCCAATTCGAGAAGATTTTCCAACCAGTGCAACGAACCCCTATGGACGGAGTAAGCTGATGGTTGAGGAGTGTTTGACGGACATTCAGAAAGCTCACCCAGAAATGAGTGTGACGCTATTACGCTACTTTAACCCTGTTGGTTCGCATCAATCTGGTGAGTTGGGGGAAGATCCGCAAGGCATTCCGAATAACCTGATGCCGTTTATCTCACAGGTTGCCGTTGGACGTCGTGAGTTTCTGGCAGTGTTCGGCAACGATTATTCAACCGTCGATGGCACCGGTGTACGCGATTATATTCATGTCGTTGACTTGGCTGACGGCCACCTGGCAGCCCTGAATCATAAAGGTAAGGCACCAGGCCTGCATACTTATAATTTGGGTACAGGTAACGGATACAGCGTCTTGCAGATGGTAGAGGCGTTTTCTAAATCCTCCGGTGTTGACGTTGCTTATCAGATTGCCCCTCGTCGTGAGGGGGATATTGCCGAGTGCTGGGCTGATCCATCAAAAGCACAATCGGAGTTACAGTGGCAAGCAACTCGCACCTTGGATGATATGACCACCGATACATGGCGCTGGCAATCACAGAATCCTAATGGTTATCCATCAGAATAATCAATGCGTATCAAGAAGAAGCGATGCTGTTATGGCGTCGCTTTTTTTTGCCAAAAATTAGTCGGTATATGACCAGGACACATACAGATCATGATAAGACCTTGATGATACTTGGCAGCAACTTCATGGCGGAGATCAGGTAACCACTGCGTGTCTCGATGTCACCCTCAGTATTTTGCTGCACTTGCGTCACTTTCATCTGCCAGTAATAAAACTGCGATTGAGCAATATGATTTAGGTCCACTTATAGAGGATCCATATCAAGATTTTGTCTTAAAGAGAATGCGTGGTGAAATGGGCGTCTAACTTTAAATTTTTGAAAAATGGAGCTGTAAGGTGACATTAAGCGAAAAAGATTAGTGTTGTTACTTGAGGAGACATTCTTATCACAAGTGATTGAGAAGTAAGAATGCTCATTTTGGACTGTTACTTACTCACATTTGGCAATTGGTGTTTTAAATTTATCTGTAAAAATATCTGGCAATATGAGATGATCATCTTGCATGGTATGTGATTTTTCGTTGCATCTGATTTAATGTTGATATCATTGACTACGTCAAACAATAAATTGAACAATTATTGATAACCTGAAATTATCATTTTGGTACTACGATAAAAATTTATGAGGCAAATTTGGGACAGCTTAAAAAAATCACAAGTCAGTTTATATATCAAGTTGGTAACTTTATACTTCCTTTATTGTTGATACCTTTTTTGATTGATTTACTTTCACCAGAGCAATATCAATTACTAATAATATTACAATCAGCTGTTTTGTTTTTCGCGTTGTTTATCAATTATGGTTTTGATTTAAAAGGAACGAAAGAAATATCGAGGATTATTGAAAATAGAAGTAATTGTTATTCTTATGTTAAGACTGCATTATATACAAAGTTTTTCATATTTGTTTTTTCTAGCCTATTTTTATTTATAATTGAAATTGCTATTTTTAATGTTCAAATTGAGTTTGTACTCTCATCAATATTATGGTTGTTCGCTTATGTTTTTCAATTCAATTGGTATTTTCAAGGGAAAGGTAACTTTTCAACAATAACAAGACTGGGACTTATACCTAAGGTTGCGGTTTTGAGTTTTGTTTTTATTGTGGTTAACGGCGATGAAACTGCGTATTATTATTTGATTCTCAATGCCCTTGCTGTGTTTATTTCAAATTTCCTTATGTGCAGGGAAATGTATAGTGAATTAGGAAGTTTTGATGGTGAACCATCAAAAGAAATACAGCTTAATGAAATAAAAGCAATACTTAAAGATGGCTATAGTGTCTTTATTTCTCAGTTGAGCACATCCCTAATTAGTAATGCAAATGTTTTTATATTGCCTCTAATTTTGTCTCCAACTAGTTTTATTGTTTTCAATACAGCTGAAAGATTGGTAAGAGTAACGGCAATGCTGACAACTCCATTTACAAATGTATTGTTTCCACAAGTATCTCGTCGTGTACATGAAGGTAAGGATATAAATAGACTGATTAGCATGATATCGATCTTATCAGTTTTTGTTTATTCATCTGGCTATGGAATATTTTTATTGTTTGGTGATTATTTTATTAATTTGATATTTCCTAGTGTTGCAAATGAGTTGATGTTTTATTTGAAATTCATGCTAATTATCCCTTTAATGATTTTTTTAAATAATTTATTGGGTACTCAGATTGGTCTGAATATGGGGCAAGATAAATACTTTTCGCGTGTGATTTTAGTTGGAGGTATTTCAAATGTTTCCTTGATAACAATGCTTACCTATTATTATAGTGATTATGGTACTATTTCAGCAGCCGTGAGTTCACAAGTTATTATTCTTATTGGTATGTATTGGGTAGCTAAAAAGGGCGGTTATGAGTTTTCAGTCAAATAATAAAGTCGGTTTTATATTACCTGGGCCGAGGAGGGAGTCTGTAGGAGGGTATAAAATTGTTTATCAATATGCTGATTATTTGTCATCAGAAGGCTTTGATGTATCAGTATTGTATCCTACAAATAATGATGTAACACTTGATAGATTTAACTCTGGTTTGGGCTTTTTAAAAAAACTGATTCTGAAATATCTGAACTTTCATCGTTGGTATGGGTTTTCTTGTAAAGTTAACCATATGGTAAGTGATGACTTTGATTATGATTATTTGTCAACTTTTGATGTGTTGATATGTACATCAATAGAAACTTACTTATATTTAAGTAAAAAAAACAAGGTGTATTGTAAAAAGATTTACTTTGTTCAAGATTTTGAAAATTGGAGTTTTTCTGACCAAGATGTATATGGTACATATACAAATAAAGACTTTAAGATAATCACAATAAGTAACTATTTAAAGGATAAGATAAAATACGTTGGAGGACAGGTTGATTTGTTACTACCAAATGGAATTGAAAGTGATATTTTTAAGCTGTTAAATAGGCCTGAGAACCGAAAAGAAACAAGTTTTTTATTTATGTATCATCCAAACATTAGGAAAGGATGTGATATTCTATTAGATGCAATCGCGTTAATACCGGATAAAGAAAACTATAGCTTTGAGTGCTTTAGTGTGTACGAAAAGCCAACTGATTTTCCTGATTATATAAAATACAATCACAAACCGACACGAAATAACCTTAATGAAATATATAATAATAATAAGTTTTTCATTTGTTCTAGTCGTGTCGAAGGTTTTGGCCTTACCCCTGCAGAAGCCGCGCTTTCTGGTTGTGTTATTCTTACCACAGATAATGGTGGAGTAAATCAATATATTGTGAAAGATCACTCTGGATTTTATTTTGATGATAAGACACCAGAATCATTTTTGAAATTGATTGGCGAGGTTAGTGAGAAGAGAAATTTACAGCAAGTTTCTGATAACGCGATCTCATATATTAAAAGCGAGTTGGTTATAGATAAGTGTAATGCTAAACTAGCATCCTATATTAGGATGCTATAGTGCAGAGATAAGATGATTTTACAATTAGATGGAAGAGGGTTACCAACATGGGAACCCTTTCTAACCTTTCTAAATGTTTTAATAGGTTGATTCGTATTCTTTAGTTATGGTTTTCCATGTATACCGCCGCATCGCAATTTCTTTCATTTTATCTGCACTGATTGTTGATTTTTCAGTGTTATCACATTCTTCAACTTGTTTTGTCAGTTGCCATGAGTTAGAAAAATAAATGGCTTCATTTTCTGTACTGTGACGGTTGAAGTTACAATCAAAAGCAAATATCGGCTTAGAGAAATGCATTGCTTCAACAAGTGAGGGATTAGTACCGCCAGCCGAATGCCCATGGATATAGCCTTTACAGCCCATTCTTAAACGGTAAAGCTTTTCAATATCATAGATAGGATCAATGATTTCTATATTTTGATATTTGCTATATTCGACTTTTAATTGTCGGCCATATTCACTACTATTCCAGTTGCCCACAAACTTAAGTTTTTGGTCTAATTTAGCAAAAGCATCTAATATCATAGCAGTATTATTTTCTGGCTCTATACGGCATATAGATAAGAAGTAATCATCTTGCTTTATTACTGGTGGTGTCGCAGGGATTACATGATCACCACCATATGCAATGATCAGGTTGTTCTTGCCATACTCTTTTGTAACATAGTCTCCAATTGCTTGGTTGTCAGCAATAATGACATCTGAGTGTTTTATAGCCAATGCTTCAGAGAACTTAAGAAATTTTTTTGCCGTACTTCCCCATTTATCCCTTTTCCACTCTAGCCCATCTATGTTGGTAACAACTTTGGACTTAGAAAATAAACGGTAAATTGGCAAGAATATACAACCAGAGACGCCTAAAATAACGGTTACGTCAGGCTTTAGAAAACAGCTTCTTACTAATGATAAGATATCATAAAGAATACTTTGTATACCATTAGCCTTGAGAGGTAAGTAAATAAGCTCAGCGTTATTATGACTATTTTTTTTCTCTGGATATGCATTAGTGGAGCAAAAAACCTGATATGTAACTTCATCAGAAGCAAATTGTGTCAAGTTTTCCACTAATGATTCAAAGCCACCGTAACAGGCAGGAATTCCAACGATCCCTACAATTGTAACTCTTTTCACAGTGTTACCGTGTCCTTAAAAGCGACACCGGCTTCATCCTTGGCTGATAGTAAGGGTTCTCCAAGTAGCGGCCATTCAATTGCTAACGATTTATCCTTCCAAAGGATCGTATGCTCTGCTGTCGGATTGTAGTAATCGGTACATTTATAAACAAACTCTGCTTCCTTGCTGGTCACATAAAAACCATGAGCAAAGCCTTCAGGTACCCATAGTTGACGTTTGTTCTCAGCCGATAGAATGACACCAACCCACTGGCCATATGTTGGAGAATTTTTACGAATATCTACTGCAACATCATACACCTCACCAGAAACAACACGAACTAACTTTCCCTGAGTGTTTTCCGTCTGATAGTGCAATCCTCTCAAGATTCCTTGCTTTGATTTTGAATGGTTATCTTGCACAAAGGTTCGTGGAGCTACTAATTCATTAAATTTTTGTTGCTGCCAGGTTTCTATAAAGAAACCACGTTCATCACCAAAAACAGTTGGTTCGATAATTTTTACGTCAGGAATTCGGGTATCTAATATTTTCATGTTTGCCTCAAATTGAAACAATTAAGCGTATAGATGAATGTTTTGTAATGCTTTCTGCCAATCTGATGCAGGAATTCCAAACTCATTGGTTATTTTTTGTGTGTTAAGTTTAGAGTTTTCCGGACGTTTGGCTGGCGTTGGATATTGACTTGTCGAAATACTGCTTAGCAATGGCACGTTAGCCACGACAGATTTTCCTTTTGCCTGTTCGAAAATTTTTATGGCAAACTCATACCAGCTAACGTTTGGTAGTCCTGAGTAGTGGTAAACGCCCCACCGAACAGTGTCTCCTTGACAAATCTTTTCTGCAATTACGATCAATGCATCTGCAATGTCACATGCATATGTAGGACCACCAAGTTGATCACCTACAATACCCAAAGTATCTCGCTCTTGACCTAAGCGGAGCATGGTTTTTACAAAATTATTCCCATGTTCGCCAAAGACCCAAGAAGTACGCAAGATAATATGTCGGCAACAGTGTTTAGTTACAGCTTCTTCTCCGGCAAGTTTGCTTTGGCCGTAAACACTTTGCGGGTTGGTTGCATCTTCTTCGCAGTAGAGGCCTTCTCGATTGCCGGCAAAGACATAATCAGTAGAAATATGTAAGATGGCGGCCCCAACTTTGTTAGCGGCTTGAGCGAGGTAAGAAGGGCCATCGCGGTTAATTTTATATGATAACTCGACTTCTTCTTCTGCACGATCTACTGCAGTATGAGCTGCGGCATTAATTATTACATCAGGAGAAAAGGCTAGTACAGTTGCATTCACTGCCAATTCATCTGTGATATCAAGTTCTGAGCGATCTACTGCCAATAGATTAGCTTTACCATTGAGTTGTTGCACTAGGCTTTGGCCAACCTGACCTAAACTGCCTGTGATTAAAACTTTCATTTTCGAGACTCATCCGATACTTTAAGTGTCAGCTGTAAATTTTGTTCCGTAACAAGCGACTGTAAATATTGGCCATAGTCATTTTTTAACATCGGCCGAGCTACTTCTAGAACTTGTTTGTCTGTTAGCCAACCATTTCGCCATGCAACTTCCTCTAGGCAGGCTACTTTTAATCCCTGAACATTTTCAATGGTTTGCACAAACGAAGATGCCTCATGTAAGCTCTCATGTGTGCCAGTATCCAGCCAAGCAAAACCTCGTCCCAATAGTTCAACATTGAGTGTACCGGCTTCCAGGTACATTTGGTTTAATGTCGTAATTTCTAGTTCACCGCGAGCTGATGGCTTCACTTTTTTAGCCAAATCTATTACTCGGTTGTCATAAAAATAGAGTCCCGTAACAGCCCAATTTGATTTAGGTGTTACTGGTTTTTCTTCAATTGAAATGGCGCTGAAATCATCATCAAATTCAACTACACCAAAACGTTCAGGATCTTTGACGTGATAACCAAAAACAGATGCTCCGTGTTCACGCATTGCAGCATTACGTAAAGTTCGAGAGAAAGATTGTCCGTAGAAAATATTATCTCCTAGGATCAAGCAACAGCTATCCTTGCCGATGAATTCTTCACCAATCAGAAAGGCTTGAGCAAGGCCTTCGGGTTTTGGCTGAATAGCATACTGAAGATTAATTCCGAAGTCTGAACCATCACCAAGTAAACGTTTGAACGCTTCGTTATCTTCAGGAGTTGTAATAATCAAAATGTCACGAATTCCTGCCAACATGAGTGTAGACAGTGGATAATAGATCATCGGTTTATCATATACAGGCAATAGTTGCTTAGAAACACCGCGTGTAATTGGGTAAAGTCTTGTACCTGACCCTCCTGCAAGAATAATTCCTTTCATTTATTACCCTTCCATTCCCAAACGTTCGCGACTGTATGACCCATCTTGTACACGGCTCCACCATGTTTCATTGTTTAAGTACCACTCAACAGTTTTTCTGATCCCTGAGTCAAAAGTCTCTTTTGGTTTCCATCCCAGTTCGGCATCAATTTTTGAAGCATCAATAGCATAGCGAACATCATGGCCAGGACGATCTTTTACATAGGTTATTAGGTCTTGATATGAAGTGACACCATTTGGTTTATTTGGCGCTAGTTCTTCAAGTAGGTTACAAATGGTTTTTACGACCTCTATATTGGCTTTCTCATTATGACCACCTATATTGTAAGTTTCGCCAACTTCGCCTTTGGTAACAACTGTGTACAGTGCTCTGGCATGATCTTCAACAAACAGCCAGTCACGGATTTGCATACCGTCACCATACACCGGCAAGGATTTGCCCTCCAAAGCATTGAGAATCATTAGCGGTATTAGCTTCTCGGGAAAGTGGTAAGGACCATAATTGTTCGAGCAGTTAGTTACGATAGTTGGAAAACCATAAGTACGTTGCCAAGCTCGAACTAAATGATCACTTGATGCTTTAGAGGCTGAATAAGGGCTGCTTGGTGCATAAGGTGTCTGTTCAGTAAATAAATCATCAGTACCTTCGAGATCACCGTATACTTCATCTGTTGAGATATGGTGAAAACGGAATGCTGATTTAGCTTCGCTTTCAAGTTCGTTCCAGTATTGTCGAGCAACTTCTAGCAAAGTGTAAGTACCAAGAATATTTGTCTCGATAAATGCCGCTGGGCCATCGATAGAACGGTCAACATGACTTTCAGCAGCTAAATGCATTGCAACATCTGGTTTATGTTCGTAGAAGATTCTGGCCATTTCTGAAGCATTACAGATATCAGCATGTTCGAAAGTATAACGAGCATTACGGCTAACTTCTTCTAAAGATTCTAGGTTGCCTGCATAAGTTAGATTGTCAATGTTAACTACGCTGTCTTTAGTATTGTTGATAATATGACGAATGACTGCAGAACCAATAAATCCCGCCCCACCAGTTACAAGAATTTTCATAGTTAAAAAACCAGTTGACTTAATAAACGAATAGTAGATCCATTTCTGTAAACGTTGATGTTGAATATGTCACCAAGAAATTGAGAATGATAAACGCTACTATTATAATACGAGTGAGTTGATTTGTTACGTACTTATCCCACACATATGTGAAAGCTAGTATTTGTATAGGATAGAACAGAAACATAAATCGGTATGAAAAGCCCATAAAATAAACAGACGAATATACCATTATACCTAATGAAGATATAAAAAACAATCTATTATATCTATCGTCTTTTTTTGCCGTATGAGGTTGAGACAACAAAGGGATCGCTGTGATTAGTGTCAAGAGTAGTGATACAACATAAAAATAAGCTTTTACACCTTCAGACATTATTTGTTTTTCTAATATAATGTATCTAGCTAATTTACCAAATGGATCTGGTAGAGATGTATACGGTCTTGCTATGCCCTGAATTAAATCAGCAGGTATAATTATCCATGTAGTGAAAAATACAATGGAAATAAGTATTAGAATTATGGATAGTTTATAATTAATTAACTTCCTACTAATAAATCCCATAAAAAAAATAGGGATGTAAGAGTAATGGAAAAAAACGGGTGTAATATTAATTAATTTTGGAATAAGTCTTTTCGACTTATTTACTATCATAGCATAGACAAAAAATGGTAATCCAAGAGTTAAGGATAAACCATTTCTTATGCCATTGGTCACTAAATCCAACCCAGGAAGAAATGCTAAAAACACGACTATAAAAACAGTAGCATTTGATAAGTTTAACATTCTGGCTGCTATTAATAATCCTAAAAATGAAAAAAACGCAATGAAAAATAAATACATCTCAACGCTTAAAAATTGAGATGATAAGTAAATAATTAAAGAGAAAAACAGTTCATAGTTTAAAACAAGCTCATTACTCTCAACTGCTTGATAGAATATTTTTATATATGTTTGAGTATCTACACCTGAAAACTCCGATCGAAAACCGATAAAAAAAGAAATAGTAATAACGAATAGTAACGGAGTTATTATTCTGGAGGAATGTTCGACGCGGTACAAGCTGGACATTAATCCTAAAATTAGTATTAGAATAAAAAATATGTTATCCATTTTTTATTCTACACTTTGTGTTTTATTGGTGTGTTGAATATTATTCATAATAATATGGTGCAAATTATTTTTCAGAAGCCATTCTGGCTTTATTTGTTCGGATATCTTTGGATTGCCAGTGATATTTAATAGTTTTTCAATTAGCTTTACATCGACTGATTGTTTGTTGTAGTTAACTATTAAGTCATCATTTTTAATCTCATAGTCTATTGAAGTTATACATGGCTTATTGTATTTGATATACTCATAAAGTTTAAGAGGTGAACCATCATGACTTTTTTTAATTAAATAAGGCAACAACCCAATGTCAAAAGTTGTACACAATTGCCTAATTTCACTGTATTTAAACTTGCCTTTTAAGGTGACATTATTAGTATTGCTAAGTTTCTTCTTCATTGTTTTATCAAGTATTGATCCATAAATTACTATTTTATAGTTCTGAGATAGCTTATATACAATATCATAATCAAACTTATCGGTTACAAATCCAATAAAGCCAAAATCATATTTATCATTACTAGTAGTGAAGTCAGTATCAGTTTGAGTAGAGTCAATGAATACTTTATTCGATATCACTTGTTTTGCTTGAATATTAAAGCTAGCTAAACTTGCTTCTGTTACACCTGTAATTAGATCCGAATATTTAGAAGCGAATTGATACTTCCTGTCCACAAGTTTTTTTTCATTGACTGAAAATCGATTATGTTTTTTAAAATTATCAATGAGATCGTACCAATAATACCAACCATTTAAACAGTTAGCTTCAAATGTGCCGATTGGTAAAAAATCTAGAAATACATTAATTTTGTTTTGGTTATAATTCTCTTTGAGTGTCTTTTCGATGGCGCTTGAGTATATATCTTGAGCCCAAGCTCTTCCTTTAATAGCACCAAAAATATCTTTAGATACATTGTGTACAGTACTGATTTTACCTGTAGTAATTAATTTCTTGATTGGTTTTTTCAATAGAATTTTTTCTAGTATTGAAACTGGTCTATTAATAATTGTTATTTTGCTGACTTGTTCTAATTTTTCCAACTCAAAAATAAACTGAAGATCTCTGACTGCTGGGCCGTAGTTATGGTAAAAATAAGCGTCACGATAAGGTGCTACAACAATATTCAATTTCATGCTATTGTTTTTTAAGTAAGCCATCTCTTAATCCTTTCATGAAGACAATTGAACTTTTATATTTTTTATTAGCAATAAAAGTGACTAAGTATAGTGGAGTAAGTAGTAGTAGATTTATTAAAAATATGAAGTAATTATTTATTCTTTTCTTTGAAAAAACAATTTGGTTTTTTACTGAATGATATATTCTTGTATCATTTGCATCTAAGTACCTGTTACTTAACTTACTGTTTTTTTTATTTGATATATGGAAGCTAGTTTCCATATCTGTTATTTCTGATTTGTTGTAGACTCTTATTTTTAGTCCATTATCGATGACTAGCCGATAGCTAAACTCATAGTCATCTCCGTAGAGATAGTAGCTCTTGTCAGGTAAAACACCATTATTTAGAATTTCTTTTGAGATTACTAACCCGCTATACGGAGCGCAAATGATGTCACTCTCAGTATTTTCATATGATGGAATAAATCGCTTAAATAAATCATGCCCTAAAAAAGAATTACGGGTAGATATATTTAAACAGGGATTTCCATCATCTCTTGCCTGAACAAGGTTTCTTCTATCTTTGCGTGAAATAAATAATATTTCGTCTTGATTTAGTGAAATATCTTCAAGTTCATTTCTTAAATTGGATGGAATTAAGTTATCGTCATCTAATATTAACAAGCGTTCATAATCAATATTTGACTCGATTGCGTATCTAATTCCTTTGTGAAATCCACCAGCAGAACCTTCATTAGTTGGGGTTTGCAATAAATGAAAATCAGAGCTGAGGTTTTTTGATATTACTCTAATTTCATCGATAACAGCGCTTTCGCAACCATTAAAAATGATTATAATATCAGAAAAATTTTGTTTATTGAGCTCTTCAATTACAGGAATTAAATATTCTAGTCTATTTGAGTATGTAACGGTTAATGCTATTGTTTTAATCATAATTATAGCTGCGTATTTATCTGTTTTTGGAGTAGAAATATATGGGTTATTTGTTTATGCCATAGTTGTAATTATTTATTTTTAATTGCATGTTTTGTCGTAATAACCAAGACACTAATGATAAAACCAAAAATCAAGCCTAATAGAACGATTAATGGGCGTTTAGGGTTGCTTCGATTTAACGGTTTTTCAACGTCTTGAAGAAAACTAAATGGCTTAAACTCTACTTTATTAGCAATAGGCATCTGAGTAATTAAAGTAAGTCTTGCATTTACTTGTTGTAATTTAGGCTCAATAATGCTTAGGTTTTTTATGTTTTCTAGTGAATTGAGTTTTTCAGATAGAGCATCTGAGCCTAGGTTAATTGAAAACAATTCGTCTGAGCCAAAGTTAGAGAGAGGTTTTACTGCGCCTGCTGATCTGGCTATATTTAATGAGTACTTAGTACGGGCTTTTTCTACCTCAAGGCGATTACCTGCTTGAGTAAGCAAGATTAACTTTTGCTGTTCAAGTTCATTTTTTTTGTTTGATACAACTGAGTGTAAGTTATTGAATGCGATAGCATTACTTTTTTTTGTAACAAAGTTGATATATTCATTTAGCATGTTAAAGCTACTATCTCTATTATTTGCGCTAGCATTAATAGTTAGAGGCTGATGTAAGTTTTTCTGAGTGAGTTGTTCAGCATTCAATTTCTTATACCATAAAGTATAAAGCCTTCTTACGTTATCCTCATATAAATCATTTTTTTCAATGGTATTCTTTACTTTGAGAAAATCATTGTTTCCATTAAGGTATTTTTGCTTATTTGAACTAGAATTAAACTGAGATAGGAATGATTGGAATAATAGACTCGGATTGACTAAATCATCTAATTCTTTACTGATTAGGATGGTTCCATCTTCCTGAGATATGTCAAAAATTGGTTGATATTTTTTGACTTGATTTCTATAACTGGAGAAGTTACTAATCTGTGGTTCAATTATCACAGCATTTGATGACCAAGTTTCTTCAGCCATGAAGGCATATACAACAGATAACAAAGTAACGATAAAGGTAGTAACTACGAGTAGAATTTTATGCTTCCAAATGTATGATATTAGTTCATTTAAGCTTACCTGGTTATCGATAACATTTTGGCCTTTAATATCTGTTGGTGGGATGGTTTCTGGTTTATCCACTTATGGTGTCCTTAATTTATTAATAATGGTGAATGCTACCGCCCTAGGGTTTCGCGTGCCCCTATCACGCAAGTAGCTTATTTTGTGATCAATACGTTTTGATTATTTTTGTAACAATATGCCGTGTTTTTTTAATGCTGCCGTAATTCGCCAAACATTTGAAAGTAGTGCAAAGTAAATCACAAAAAATCCAATAAACAGCCAGAACATAGCATATTCTGGAATGTTGTTAATCTCACCATAAATACCAAAGCCCGCGTAAAGTGCTGCGATAGAACAGATAGCAATCAATGTCTGGACAGAGTTTAATCCTAATCGTTGAAATATATGGTGTAAATGCTCACGGTCGGGCTTGAACGGTGAATCACCTCGACGAACCCGGCGGATCATAATTGCCGCCATATCCATTAGAGGGACTGCTATGAGCCATAGCGCCGTGACTGGCCGTAGAGGTGGTTTTGTACCATTTTGACTGGCAAGCAGCAGCATCCAGATGACCGTGAAGCCTATTAACATGCTTCCGGCATCGCCCATGAACACCTTGCGCCTGCGCCCAAAAGCGCCAAGGTTTAAAAGGATGTACGGCACAATTGCGATAATGATGACCAAACAAATATAGGCAAGTTCAGATTGACCATCATAAGTCAGCATTAAAGCCAACCCTCCGAAGGTCACGATGGAAAGCCCGCCTAACAATCCATCGATGCCATCAACCATATTGAATGCGTTGATGGCACCAATGACTGCAAGCACTGTTATAAAATAGCCAAACACTCCAAGGTCGATTGCACCAAATCCGATCATGTTACCGAGGGTTTGCAATTCCAAACCGGCAAAGTAGATCATACAAATCGACAGAGCACCCTGAATCAAAAACCTTAGCTTAAAGCTCACATCGAATTTATCATCAAGTGCGCCGACAGTCGTTAAGACAATGATACAGAAAGCATAGAGGCCTGAATCAGCGAGGAGTGTCGGGTTGTAATAGAGGTACTGTGCTAATGTAATACATATAGCTATTCCACCCACGAGCGGGACAGACCCTGAATGATGCTTACGCTCGTTTGGTTTATCTACCAGTCCAATTCTTCTGGCGAATTTACGAAGTAAAAATAAGGCTGTAAACGATGAAAAGAAAACGAAGAAAAGGTCAAAAAACATCAGACAGTACATAAAGTTTGGATTCAGCGCGCAAGTATAACAATTTTTTCGGCTTTCAAAAAGTTGAGTTCAGATTATAGGGCTTAATATTTTCTTTAATCAGCTATCGGGGGTTGCGGTTTGCTTGATATATCCACAATCTACTGATATTTAATGTTTTATTTTTTGTGTTTTTGGTCGTTATTCTTGATTTTCTTTTCATCTCGGTTGTGTCAGCTTTTTCTTTCATAGTGCCATATTGAACTAGCTCATTTATCGTTGGCTGTTCTGTTTTCCCAATGGTGCGGATCTCTTTGATTGGCTGTACCTATAAGTTAAACCTCACAGATATTTTCGTGATATGTCTCGAGCATTTCTGCTCACTTTTCCACCGATCTTCTAAGCTTTGTCATCATCCCGCTATCGATACAATCAGGGGGAGTACGAGGGTGAAAATTACTCATCATGGGGCCAGAACAGGTGTTACTGGCTCATGTCATGAAGTATTAGTCGGTGAGCATGGGTTGCTTATCGATTGTGGGTTATTTCAAGGTTCGGAAAACACCGGTTCTTTTGATATCGAATTTTCTATCGGTCACATTCGTGGGTTGTTACTGACGCATTGCCATATTGATCATGTTGGTCGTATTCCCTGGTTACTGGCGGCAGGTTATAAAGGCCCGATTTATGCGACGGAAGCAACGGCTGCCTTGCTGCCTTTAATGCTGGAAGATGGCCTGAAAATACAATTAGGTCTGAATCGGTCACAGTGCGAACATTTCACCAGTGTGGTAAAAAAGAAACTTATCCCCATCCCTTATGACTGCTGGGCGCAACTGGTACTGCCATCCGGTGAGGTGGTCAGTATTCGCTTTCAGCCGGCTGGTCATATTTTAGGCTCCGCCTATATCGAAATGAAAATGCCTGATAACCAAGTTGTAGTTTTTTCCGGAGACTTAGGCCCCTGTAATACACCGTTGTTAGTGGATCCCCAATCTCCCCAACAGGTCGATACCCTGATCATTGAAAGTACTTATGGGGATACAGCACACAATTCGGTGTCCGTTCGTGAACAACAGCTAAAGGAAATTGTTCAGCGTTCGTTCACTGACGGTGGCACCATTTTAATCCCGGCCTTTAGTGTAGGGCGAACGCAAGAACTGCTGTTTGATATTGAAAATATTATTGCGACAGCAGTACCCGGTAATCAGGTAGTAAACTGGGAATCAATTCCTATTATCCTCGACTCTCCTTTGGCGGGTGAAATCACACAACAGTATCGAGAATTTAAGCAGCTTTGGGCAAGAGAGGCGAAAGATCGCTATCAGCAAGGTCGCCATCCGCTTTCATTTTCCCAATGTATTACCATCAATTCTCATGCTGACCATCAAGCCTTGGTTAATCGCTTAAAGACAACGGGAGAGCCCGCCATTGTGGTGGCCGCAAGTGGAATGTGCACTGGCGGACGTATTCTTAATTATCTGGAAGCTTTGTTAGCTGATGCCAGAACGGATGTGATTTTGGTCGGCTATCAGGCCCGAGGAACGTTGGGGCGAGAACTTATTCAAGGCCGTGAAAAAGTAAAGATCAACGGTAATGACATTGAGGTAAAAGCAAAGATCCATCAAATGGAGGGGTATTCGGCTCATGCTGATCAAGCTGATTTGCTTAAATTTGTCGATGGTATCGAGTTGGGGCCTAAAAAAATCCATGTGATTCACGGTGATTGCGAGGCGCAAAGGGCTCTTGCGGAAAAGCTGAAAGCCGTGAAGCCTGAAGCAGAGGTAGTAACAGGAACAGAGATGAAATAGAAGGTGTGTCTTCAACATTTGATGGGCGAGCCGCGGCCCTGTGGTAAAGGGGCAAAAAAGAACCATAGAACCACTGTCATTTTTCACCAAATAGTCATTCTTGTCCTATACTTATCTGTATATCAATAATAGAAGATTGTTGTTATAAGTTAGGGGAATAAAGAAAAGCTATGAAGAATTTTGCGATTACGTTGCTTTTGGCTGGGATGCTTTCTAGTACTGTTTTTGCCGCGGAAGATCAAGCAACTCAACCGTCCACATCTTCATCTGCCTCGGCGGGATCCACAACGACATCAACTGATGCTGTGACAACCGCTGCCAGCAGTTCGACAGGCGCTGCCGCAGGGATTGATACCGCGTTGGCGGCATCTGCGGGAGGCCTGACGGCGACAGTGCTTGCGGTGGGGGTCGCGGCTGTAGTGATTGGGGTTGCAGTATCAGATTCCGGTGGCGGAAATGATACCGCCCCTCCGGTTACAGCGGCTGTTGAATAGGGGATATAGTTTCTCGTAACTGTTAAAGCTGCTTGCCTCTCACTAAGCGGCGAACCCACATACGGCCGGGATGCAGAGCATCTAATACGGCATGGGGCAAGGGGAGCGGATCACCACAGATCTGCGAAGCTAGCAGTTCACCCAGCAGCGGGGCGGAGCTTAACCCCCGAGAGCCTAAACCGACGATCGAGTATAAATTTTGATAAACAGGCACCGCCTCTGCGGTGTCTTGCTGATCTCTGAGGTCGGCATACTGCTCAATCAATGCCTGGTAACGGCAAACATCGCCGACAAAGGGTAAATGATCGCGGCTGGCACAGCGAACACCGGCCCGAAACTCATTATCTGAAATGTCGACTTCGGTCGGCCACCCGACACTTGGCAGGCAGTTGACTAATCGCTGCTTGTTATCATCATGCTCTTGTTCGCTAAACGCCAAGTCAACGCTGTTGCGGCGATAGCTGGCACCAATACAATGGGTCTGCGTAGCTTTATTTTCCGGTGTGAGATAGCCGTCATAACACAGTACCGTTTTCAGTTCTGATAACGTGCTGTTGGTTGGAAGATGGCTAACCTGTCCGCGCACCGAATAGGCAGGGATCGCTTTCGCTTGTTCAAATTCAGAAAAACGATGACCGTTTGCAATAATGACACTGTCATGGCTAAAGGTGTTACCCGAGATATCGGTGAGTTGCCATTTATCGTTTACCGATCCCAGTTGACTAATATCTGTTTCGACTTGGATCATAAGCAGCCCGGTTTCTTGTGCCTGGGTAACCAACGCGCGGGTCAGTTCTTGCGGACACAGCCAGCCCCCCTTCGGGTAGTGAACACTCGAATGGCCTGATTTAACCCCGGTCTTTTGCTCGGTTTGCTCGGTGTTCAATCCATGAACAAGCTCTGGCGGGAAGGCACCTGTCAGCATTTTATCTAATTTTTTAGCGGCTTTCTCATCCCAGGCCAGTTGCGTGACCCCACACCAGTCGTGGGAAAATTCACTTTTTACCGCGGCCTGTTCAACAAACTGACGCGCATAAAAAAATGCCGGTGCAAAGAAGCGGGAAAGGGTATCGTTTGAGCCATTCAATAATGGGTAGACTGCGCCCTGGCGGTTCCCCGATGCACCTTCTGCCGGTAACGAGTCAGCACAATAAAGTGTAACCTTCATGCCTCGGCGAACCAGAGCCAGTGCCGTGGCCGCCGATGCAATGCCGCCACCAATGATCGCGACATCTGTCGGATTCGTCGCGGCCGAACGGGCGTACCAGGGCTTGAAGTTTGCCTTGTGTTGGCGTTTGGTGATTTTTCCTGCCAGCATTTCTCGCTTATGGCCAAAACCTTTCACTTTAGCCATCTCAAAACCGGCTTCAACTAAACCCCGTCGAACAAAACCGGCAGCGGTGAAGGTTGCGGTGGTGCAATCTTGGCGCGCCATTTTTGCCATACCGCTGAAAAGCTCCTGATTCCACATTTCCGGATTTTTGCTGGGGGCGAAACCATCCAAGAACCACGCATCAACAATACCGTCATCACTGGTCCAGACTTGCGGTAGACAGTCTTTGATATCGCCAAACCACAGATCGAGGGTGATCATCCCATCTTCCAGCACAATTCGATGGCAGTCGGCAACAGCTGGCGGGTAGTGGGGATGCAGTTGCTCTGCTAAATCAGCCAGCTCTGGCCAGGCCTGATGGGCCTTGATTAAGTCATCTCGGGTAACCGGGAATTTCTCAAAGCTGATGAAATGCAGCTCTTTGGTTGTTGCGCTTGGGTTTGCCTGGCGAAAGGCTTTGAACCATTGCCATGCGGCGAGAAAATTCAGCCCAGTCCCAAAGCCCGTTTCGGCAATCACAAAACGGCGGCGATTAAGTGTTTCCCAGCGTTCAGGCAGTCCATTTTGTTGCAAGAAGACGTAACGTGTTTCTTCCAGCCCGTTAGTGTTAGAAAAATAGACATCGTCAAAGTTATTAGATACTGGAGTGCCGGCCTCATTCCAATCAAGAATGGCGTGCTCGATACGCTTGTCAGACAAGGGAAACCTCATAAATGGTATAATTTCATCTCATTGCTATTTCGCCAGGTAGCGCCTGGTTATTATTCAATAGGGTACTTTCTCATTGTTCTTAAAAGAAATAGCGGCGAATTAAACAGCTCTAGAGATATACTTAATCAATAATTGGTGGCGATTGTACCCGATTGTAGGGAAAGCTGACCACTTTCTGTTAGTAAACCCGTTAATATTGACAACGTTAAATGACAGTAGGAATTCATCATGAAACGAGCCGTAATTACAGGCATGGGTATCGTATCCAGCATTGGTAACGACGTTAAAGAGGTGTTGGCCTCTCTAAAAAGTGGTAAGTCTGGGATTAGCTTCTCTGAACAGTTCGCAGAAAAGAAATTGCGTAGCAATGTTTGGGGTGATTTGAAAATGAATCCGGCTGAGCACATCGATCGTAAAAAGATGCGTTTCATGGGTGATGCCGCCGCATTTGCATATTTGTCGATGGAACAAGCCATTGAAGATTCGGGTTTAACCGACGATCAGGTATCTAATGACCGGACTGGCCTGGTGGCAGGTTCGGGTGGTGCGTCATCGCATAACCAAGCGGCAGCCGTTGATATTCTGCGCGAAAAAGGGGTCAAGCGTGTTGGCCCTTACATGGTACCTCGTACTATGTCATCAACCGTTTCAGCCTGCCTTGCTACGCCATTTAAAATTCGTGGCGTGAACTACACCATGAGTTCAGCATGTGCGACATCGGCACACTGTATCGGCCATGCTGTTGAATTGATCCAGCTTGGCAAGCAAGACGTTGTCTTTGCTGGTGGCGGTGAAGAGCTCGATTGGACACTGACAATGATGTTCGATGCGATGGGCGCACTATCAACCAAATATAATGATGATCCGACAAAAGCATCTCGTACTTATGATGCCGATCGTGACGGTTTTGTGATTTCTGGCGGCGGCGGCATGCTGGTGGTTGAAGAGTTGGAACATGCGCTAGCACGTGGTGCGAAAATTTACGGTGAAATCGTAGGTTATGGTGCAACCTCTGATGGCTACGATATGGTTGCGCCATCAGGCGAAGGTGCCGTCCGTTGTATGAAGATGGCGATGAAAGATCTTGATGCGCCAGTGGATTATATCAATACCCACGGCACGTCTACGCCAGTTGGCGATGTTAAAGAATTAGGTGCCATTCAGGAGTTGTTCGGAAAGAACAGCCCGGCAATCTCTGCGACCAAAGCAATGACCGGTCATGCGCTGGGTGCTGCCGGTGTACACGAAGCCATCTATTCAACCTTGATGCTGAATAATAACTTTGTTGCGCCAAGTATTAACATCGACAATCTAGATCCGGCAGCAGAAGGTCTGGATATCGTAACTGAAACGCGTGAGCAAGAACTGAAGACGGTTATGTCTAACAGCTTCGGTTTCGGTGGCACCAATGCGACACTCGTGATTAAGAAATACGAAGGTTAAAAACCATCAGGAGCGAGTGACGATAAGTGGGTAAGGAGAAGCGAGGAGTGCGTTTCGGAATTCTAGCAACGCGCTACTCGAAACTCTCGTGAGTAACTTGACACTTTACACTCGCTCCTGAAAACTTCTTTTGTCTTTTTCCAGGAACGGCACTGGCTAGGAGATCCAATCAAATGGACGACTTTTAGCGGAGGCATCTTAATGATTGGTTTTCTGTTGCCAGTGCCAGTAAACAGACGCAACATCAGCTTTTGTGAATAGTATTTTCTTTTATAGAAGGTGTCTATACCCAGATGCTGATGCTTTTTACCTGGATTTTTTACCCGGCCCTGTGCCGGGTTTTTTTATGTCTGAAGAAAGGTGCTAGACGCTAGGTGCTAGGTGCTAGACGTAAGGCGTTAGACATAAGATACTAGTTTCGAGTTTCGAGTTTCGAGTACCTAGTATTTAGTTCCTTTGGCTTCTGAGCGCTTTCCTTTCCCCCGGAGAAAAAATGAAAATTCTTGTCGATGAAAACATGCCCTATGCGCCAGAATTGTTCGGCCAGCTTGGGGAAGTGATTGCCAAGCCTGGCCGTACTTTATCGGCTGGCGATTTAGTCGGTATTGACGCCCTGATGATCCGTTCGGTAACCGCCGTTAATGAAGCATTACTGGCAAAAGCCGATAAGTTGAAATTTATAGGTACCGCAACGGCTGGGTACGATCATGTTGATCAACAATTACTGGCTGAACGTGGTATTGCCTTCACGGCAGCGCCCGGTTGCAACAAAGTCGGGGTCGCTGAGTACGTGTTAAGCTGCTTGATGGTATTAGGTCAGCAGCAGGGCTTTTCTATTTTCGATAAAACGATCGGTATTATCGGGGCCGGCAATGTCGGCAGCTATTTAGCACAATGTCTTGATGCGCTGGGTATTCGTTATTTGTTAAATGATCCATTGAAAAAGCAGCAAGGGGATAGCCGTACTTTTCATTCCCTGGAAACACTCCTGGCCCAGTGTGATGTGATCTCCTTGCATACTCCGATCACCCGTGACGGTGATTTCCCGACGTATCATTTAGTCGATGAAGCCTTTTTGGCCAAGCTTGCACCCGATGCCATTCTTATTAACGCGGCCCGCGGCCCCGTTGTTGATAATCAGGCGTTGAAAGTTGCGTTGCAGCAAGCGCAATCTGGCCAGAATAAAGTACTGACAGCGGTGCTGGACGTGTTTGAGAAAGAGCCGTTAGTCGATTTGGAGTTGTTGCCATTACTGGCTTTTGCGACGCCTCATATTGCAGGCTACGGTTTGGAAGGTAAAGCGCGCGGCACCACCATGGTGTACAACTGTTTTTGTCAATCGCTCAATCTTACGCGGCAGGTTGCAGCTTCAAGCCTGTTGCCGGTAGCCCCCGTGCCCTATGTTCGCTTGAGCAAACCCTGGGATGAAGCGGATCTGTTTATGTTGATCCAGCTGATTTATGACATCCGCAAAGATGATGCTCTGTTTAGACGAAAAATGACCCTGACAGCAGGCGATGATAGCCAAATGGCTGCGGCTTTTGATCAGATGAGAAAAAATTACTGGGATCGACGCGAATATAGTGCGATTACAGTAGCAGGAAAGGCCAACTTTGGGGTAGAGTCGCTGGCTAAATTAGGTTTTACAGTAGTAGAGGAAACTCAATGAGTCAGGAATTTGATATTGCAGTACTCGGCGCGTCAGGCGTTGTAGGTGGAACGATAGTAGAGATACTGGAGGAACGCAATTTTCCTGTTCGTAATCTTTATTTACTGGCGACCGAGCGTGGCGCTGGTAAAGTATTGCGCTTCCACGGTAAATCGAAACGTATCACAGATGTTGAAGACTTTGACTGGAGCCAGGTACAGATTGCATTCTTCTCTGCTGGAGCTGAAGCATCTGAACACTGGGCACCGATAGCCGCTGACGCTGGGGTCATCGTGATCGATAACACATCCCATTTCCGTTATGACCACGATATTCCTCTGGTAGTGCCAGAGGTAAACCCGCATGCCATCGCTGATTATCGTAACCGTAATATTATTGCTAACCCTAACTGTTCAACGATTCAGATGCTGGTGGCACTGAAGCCAATTCATGACGCCTACGGTATTGAGCGCATTAATGTGGCAACGTATCAGTCAGTATCCGGTTCAGGCAAAAAAGGCATCGACGAGCTGGCGGGACAAACCGCGAAGCTGCTTAACGGAATGCCGGCTGAAAACAAGGCTTACGATAAGCAAATTGCGTTCAACTGCTTACCGCACATTGATGACTTCATGGATAACGGCTACACCAAAGAAGAAATGAAAATGGTGTGGGAAACCCAGAAGATTTTCGGGGACGACAGTATCCGTGTTAATCCGACCTGTGTACGGGTTCCTGTCTTTTATGGCCATGCTGAAGCCGTGCATGTTGAAACCCGTCAGCCTGTCAATATCGAAGAGGCGATAGGCCTGCTTGACAATGCCGAAGGTATTGAAGTCTTCCACGGTAGCGATTATCCAACTCAGGTAGATAATGCGACGGGGAAAGATCACGTTATGGTTGCTCGGATTCGTGAAGACATCAGCCATCCTTGCGGCCTGAATATGTGGGTTGTTGCCGATAATGTTCGTAAAGGCGCAGCAACTAACAGTGTTCAGATTGCAGAAAAACTGATCGCAGAGTATTTGTAAGGTTCGAGATTCGAGTGCCTAGTTTCTAGTTTCTAGTTTCTAGTTTCTAGTTTCTAGTATCGAGGTTCGAGTTTCTAGTACCTAGTCTCCCGGTTCTAGCATCGAGATTTATAATCTCGGTGCCTGAACTTTGATACTTGTCCCTTATTTGCTAATAAAACCACAGTTTTTCGTGAACAGACTACAGCTTCTGCATACCAGTTCGATATAGTAAATACGATTGGATAAGCCTTTGCGGTGTTTACAGCCTTGTTGATATTTATCCAATCGATTTTATGTCATTCCATATCCTGCCAGAGAGGGCCCCGGGCAGTGTCTAATCAATCTAATATGATGAAACGTTTAATTTTACCGGTCATTTTTGCAACTGCAGCCTTCTTAGTACCGATGCAGGTTCATGCTAATACTGTCCGCATTCTTGGCCCGGCTGATGATGATCAGCCTGTTGCCGTTTCTGACCGCTACCGAAACACTAACCAGACCGGGGCTGTATCCAATACGGGGTCCGTTAATCAATATGGACCAACAAGGGATAATGAAACCTTGTGGTCGATTTCATCTCGTTATCGTCCCAGTCCGTCAGTCTCTGTTTATCAGGTTATCGGTGCGATCCATCGAGCTAACCCGCGAGCGTTTGAGAATAATAATGTCCATGGCTTGATCCCGGGAAGCCAGCTGAGAATGCCGACAATGGCTCAAATTCAGCGTGAAGATATCGAGAGTGTTAAGCGTCGCTTAGAGATCGACCAGCGGCGACAGGCCCGCAGTACTGCCGTCCCCTCAACGTCCAAGCCTGCACCCAAGGCTTCAGCAAATTCGTCACCCCAAAAAGTGGCCAAGGCGAAACCCCCGGTTGTTGTCACTCCGTTAGCTAAGCCCGAAACAGCGAGCGAAGAAACGGTCACGCCGAGCAAGAGTGCGGCTGGAGGGGGAATTCCGGCTAAACCGTTGAAAGCCTCTCCAGAGCTGCAAGAGCAATTAGATGCATCTGACGTTCAGATGACGAAGCTACTGGAAAGCAATCACTTGCTACGGGTTCGCCTGGCAGAAATGCGCCATGAGGTTGCCGCGCTTAAAGATCAGATCACCGATGATGAAGAGTTGCGTGGTGAAATCATTGGTTTCCTGGAACAGCAGAAAACCCAGCCGCAACAACCTGTGGTTGAAGAGCCTTCTTGGGTCGACGGCGCAATCGCTAACCCATGGATTTTAGCGGCACTGGCGCTAATACCCGGCACCCTGATTGCCGGTGCCATCGCGTTTCTTTTGTTTGGCCGTAAGAAAACAGAGCCGGCTTTGGATGATGTTAAGTCACTCGATGCTCCGGAGGCTAATGGGCCGGTTATGGTGGCACCGCCGACTGGCGAGGATGATGAGACTCCGGATTTGACGCTGAGCGATGATAACGATATCGACGATTTATTCGCCAGTGATGAGAGCGCGTTGTTTGATGATCCGGAAGACAGTTTATTTGCTCCGGATTCAGGAGTGGAGATAGGGCATGCAGCAGGTGATGCTCAAAGTCTGGATCTTTCATTCAATAGCGATGATGACTTTGATATCCATAGCGATCTTTCATTGAGCAGTATCTCTGTTAAAGGTAATGAGGAAGCGATTGGCCTGCAAGATATGGAGCGGGCGTTAGATTTGATGGAGCAATCATCCGATCAAAATTCAGATGAAGCCTTGGCTGCCATGTGGGAGCAGTCGTTGCAAGAACAAGATGCCAATGAGCAGAATTTTGATCTCTCTTCAGATGAAGCGAACAGTACTTTTGATGATGAACTCCTGACCAATGGCGGCATTGACGAGGGGCTGCTTGATCAGTCGATTCTTGATGATCTGTTGTCAGAAGTTGAAAATGAAGTCGCAGGACAAGATGAGCTTGATACGTTGTTCGACTCGTTGAGTTCAGAGTCGCCGGAGTTAACAGGGGCTGACTCTTTTGCCAAAGCGCCTGACACTACCGATACCCCTCAAGACCGCGCCCTTGAAAATACAAACTCAGCTGACGATATCGTTCAACAGGCTGCGGTAGATCAAGCTCTTGCAGAAGCGGCTGAACTGGCAAATCCAACGGTTGTCGATGAAGCTGTTTATTTCGCTGAGCAAAAAGAGGCAGAGCTCCCGGAGCAAGACACGGTTTTTAAAGAAGGCAGTGTCGAATTACTTGATGAAATCATTGACGCTGATGAGCTATCGAGTGACATAGATCTCGAAGAAAACAGCACAGCCTTGCTGGATGAGTTGCTTGAAGCTGAAGACGACAGCATTCTGAACTCGGCTATATCGATAGACGAAAACAGCACGGCATTACTTGATGAGCTGCTTGATGAGGCAGACGATGAGTTTGAAAGTGACCCGCCGGAGCTCAATGTTGCGCCAGAACCGGATGATGAGCTGGTAGACATTGATAATCTGGTTATTGAAGAAAACAGTACTGATTTGCTGGATGATATTCTGGACGATCACCTGATTTCGGATGTGGTCAGTTCTGCCGTAGCCGATGGTACTGAGGCTCCTGGCCTTGCAAAACAGACAGATCCTGAATTTGAATCTGTTGATAGCGACAGCTCAGCCAATCGGGTTGAAGCCTCGGTTGGTGAGCCAGGAAGCGTTGCCGATGAAATGGATGCTGACTTTCCTTCGCAAGAGGATCCGGCGGCAGCTTTCGACGCCATCCTCAATGAAGCGCTAGAGACTCAGCCTCATGATGAGTTGACACCGCAACCAGAGAATATAGAACCCACGGATGGCGATGAACCGGCTTTGCAACCGGCATTAACACCGGCCCCTGAGCCTGGCTTAATGGCAGAAGACCAAGACAGTATCGATTCGCTGGTGACTGATGTTGAAAGCTTGCTTGATGAGCCTGAGAACGATGATATTCAGGATTTAGAGCGCAGTGTTGATGAGCTGTTTGAAACCGTTAATAATCCGGCCTTCGATAAGCCCGTTATCGACCCCGAGCCGACAACTCTTGATTTAGACGAGTTTCCGGTCTTCGATGAAGATACGGCTCTGGCAGAAGTTGGATTGGATCCCAGTCAGCTCCAGGATTTACCGCCGATAGGCTCTGATATTGGGGAATCTCTGTCTTTAGATGACCTTCCTGAGTTTGATGAAGAAGCAGCGTTCAACGATCCGGAGGCTGATGCCGCAGAAGAAGCGTTATCTCCGCTTTCTGAAGACGAAGAGCAAGCGGCTTTAGATAATATGGTTAAGCAGCTGCAGCAAGCGGTTGAGGCTACCGATAAGCCTCAGCAAGCGAGTGAGCTTATTGAAGAGGCACCGCAGGCTCCGGCGTTACAACCTGAAGAGTTAAGTGCTGAGAAATTTGAGTTTGCAGCTATCGATCCAGCAACCTTGCCTGAGTTCAGTGAAAATGAAGCGTTGCAAGCCTCCTTTGAAGAGCAGCATGAACTGGAACAGTATGAGCTTGAACAAGGACTGAAAGAACAGTACACCCCCCGCCCGTTACCCGCTCAAGCACAGCCAGCACCGGCTGATATGTTTGATGAGGCTCTGGTTGAGTCCGCAGGGCTGGACATGGCGGCGTTGCTGACTGAGCCTGATTCAATGTTTGAAGTTGAAGCAGAGCCTGAAGCTCCAGCAGAGCCGGCGCAGAATATGACGTCGGTATCAGAGCAGCCAAGTTCAGCTGAGCAACCTGATTTAGACGAACCATCTGACTTAGACGAGCAAGCTGAGCCAACCGGCGTACGAGTATCGGAACCCGACGTTGAACAAGACTTACATCTGCCCGGTGAGCAAGGTTTAGATGTGGACGAGCGTGAGCGTTTATTGTCTCAAGAACCTGCTGATTATAATGACGAGGCCGATACCGATCTTGTTATGTCAGAAGAAGATAGTGCAATTTGGGCGGCGTCAACACCGGAACCTGAACTCGAAAGTGAAAATTGGTCTGAACAGCCATATATGCAGGTTGAAGACGTCGATGCGTTTGATCCTGAAGCTCTACTTGCAGAAGCGGAAGAATCGTCTTTACTGCTCGATGAAGGTGCCAGTGAATTACTGCAAGAAGAGGAGTCAGCTAGTTCTCCCTATATCAGTATTGAAGAGCTGATGAAGGACGATGAGCTGAATAATTCGCTCGATTTGGATACCGCACCGTTGAACTTAGAGGTCGGCTTAGACGAGTTTCCGGATGTACTGACTGACATTAAATCTTTTGATGTTGATAACCAAGGTGAATTCGCCAGCAAGTTAGATTTAGCCAAGGCTTATATCGAGATGAATGATGCCGATGGTGCGATTGCTCTGCTGGAAGAAGTCACTGCCGGTGGCGATGCAGGCAGCCAACGTGAAGCGAAGAGCTTACTGACGCAATACATGAGATAATCCCACGAATATCCCCTTAGACGGCGTATCAAGCGTCTGGGGGGTTCTTTTCCCACACTCTATTCCTTATAATCCCCCTTTTGATATTGGCCATGCGCCGCTCTGAGAACGAATTAAATTATGCGAATAGCTTTAGGTATTGAGTACGACGGTGCAAAGTACTGCGGTTGGCAACGTCAACGTGATGTAGATAGTGTTCAGGAACGTTTGGAAAAGGCGTTATCACATGTGGCGAATAAACCGATTACCGTATTTTGTGCCGGACGGACAGATACTGGGGTTCATGGAACGGGTCAGGTTGTGCATTTTGACGTTGATGTTGAACGCAAAATGGTTGCGTGGACAATTGGTGTCAATGCGCACCTGCCAAAAGATATCGCAGTACGTTGGGCAACAGAAGTGAGCGATGATTTTCATGCCCGTTTTAGTGCCACTGCACGTCGTTATCGCTACATTATTTATAATAATGCATTACGTCCGGCTATATTTGGTATTGGTGTTAGCCATTATCACGGCCACCTAGACGAGGAAAAAATGCATGAAGCGGCGCAATATTTGGTTGGAGAGCATGACTTTTCGTCAGTGCGTGCGACTCAATGTCAATCACGAAGCCCATGGCGCGATATGAAGCATGTCAATGTGAGCCGTCAGGGCGACTTTGTGATCATCGACATCAAAGCCAATGCATTTGTACACCACATGGTACGCAACATTGCGGGGAGCCTGATCCGGGTCGGTCGCGGCCAGGAAACTCCGGAGTGGATGAAGTGGGTACTTGAACAAAAAGATCGCCGTGTCGCAGGTGAAACAGCAAAGGCCGCGGGACTATACTTAGTCGCCGTCGATTACCCTGAAGAATTTGGTTTACCAACAGCACCGCTAGGGCCTCTTTTCCTGGCAGATTGAGGTGATTAGCGTATAAACCATAAGGTACAACCAGTTTTTTATCTACAGATTGGCAACTTTGTGCTTTAATTCACCCCCGATAGTTAACGAATTTTCATCCTCAGCTTAAATTAGCGGGGGAATATAGACTAAAGGTCATTCATGAGCTGGCTTGAAAAGATACTAACCAAAAGCAATATTGTCTCTTCTCGAAAAGTGTCGATCCCTGAAGGGGTCTGGACAAAGTGTACGTCATGTGAACAAGTACTTTATCACGCCGACCTGGAACGTAACCTCGAAGTGTGTCCAAAGTGCGACCATCACATGCGTATGAAGGCGCGCCGTCGTCTTGAGACTTTTCTTGATACAGAAAGCCCGGTAGAGCTGGCTGCTGATATGGAGCCGAAAGATAAACTGAAGTTCCGTGATTCAAAAAAATATAAAGATCGCCTTTCTGCTGCCCAAAAAAACAGTGGCGAAAAAGACGCATTAATCGTAATGAAGGGCACTCTGCTGGAGCAGACAATTGTTGCCTGTGCGTTTGAGTTTTCTTTCATGGGCGGTTCAATGGGCTCAGTTGTCGGTGCTAAATTTGTTCGTGCTGTTGACGAAGCCATTGCCAGCAACTGTGCACTGGTTTGTTTCTCTGCCAGTGGCGGAGCGCGCATGCAGGAGGCACTGATGTCTCTGATGCAAATGGCAAAAACCAGCGCGGCATTAGAACGCCTGTCGGCGAAAGGGCTGCCATTTATTTCTGTGCTGACTGATCCAACAATGGGCGGTGTATCGGCAAGTCTGGCCATGCTGGGTGATATCAACATTGGTGAGCCAAAAGCGTTGATCGGTTTTGCGGGTCAGCGTGTTATCGAGCAGACAGTGCGTGAAAAACTCCCTGAAGGTTTTCAGCGTAGTGAATTCCTGCTTGAGCACGGTGCGATTGATATGATCGTTGATCGTCGCGAAATGCGTCAGCGCATTGGCGGCCTGGTGGCTAAAATGACGAATAACACATCACCTTTAGTCGTGCCGGTTGATCAACCTCAGCAACTGCAGATAGAAGCTGAAAAAGAAAATAACGAAGAGGCATAAGCCTTTTTGATGTTGCCACTGAACCGGGCAACGGGTTTAAACAAGAAAAAAACACCTAGCGGGTGCTAAGTAGAATTTCTTTCTTGTTTACGTGAACTCAGGCTCGGTTCAGTGTTAAATTAGTACCTTTGATGGGTATTAATAAGTGAATACATCCCAATGTCTGGATTGACCGCACCACAAGCCACAGCCTCCCTTTCCTCCTGGCTGACCTATTTAGAACAACTTCATACCAGCGCCATTGATCTTGGTTTGGATCGCGCGCTCGCCGTCGCCCAACATGCTCAGCTTACCAAGCCCGCAGAGCGGGTGATCACCGTCGCGGGAACCAACGGCAAGGGCTCTACCTGTGCCATTCTTGAAGCCATTTTGCTTGATGCCGGATATAAAGTGGGTGTCTATAGTTCTCCTCATCTGGTTCGTTACAACGAACGTGTTCGCATTAACGGTCAGGAGCTGGCTGATCATCAACATAGCCAGGCTTTTGCTGATATAGAACAATGCCGGGGTGGAACCAGTCTAAGCCTGTTTGAATTTGGCACTTTGGCGGCGTTGCACCTGCTTAAGCAGCATCAGGTGGATGTGGCGATTCTGGAAGTCGGGCTGGGCGGGCGGCTGGATGCGACGAACATTGTCGAACATGATGTCGCGGTGATCACCAGCCTTGCCGTCGATCACGTTGATTGGTTAGGTGATGATATTGAAGTCATTGGGTACGAGAAGGCTGGTATCTTCCGCTCTGATAAGCCGGCAATTTGTGGCCAGCCTAATCCGCCTTCCACCGTACCGGCGCATGCCGACGATATCGGAGCGCACTTGTACCAGGTTGGCTATCAGTTCAGTTATGAACACCACGGTGAGAGCTGGAGCTGGAATTGTGGCGCATTTGATTTACAGCAGCTCCCGCTGCCGTCGCTGCCTTTGCCTAATGCCGCGACAGCATTGATGGCACTAGGCGCGGCCGAGCTGAATATCAGCGATGAAAATATTGCAGCGGGTTTGGCGAAGGCCTCACTGCCCGGCAGAATGGAGCGAGTGGCTGAAAAACCGTTAGTGATTATGGACGTTGCACATAACCCCCATTCTGCCAATTATTTTGCCACTCAGCTGGAGCTGCTGAAAAAGCGGGAAAACAAAGCCCGTATTCATGCGGTCGTTGCGATGCTGCATGATAAAGATATCGCATCCACTGTTGCTGAGATGAAAGGGATGGTTGATGTCTGGTATCCTGCGTCCTTAAAAGGCCCGCGAGCGGCCAAAGCCGAAGAGATCATTGAGCACTTACCTCATGCTACAGCCGGTTTTTCAACACCAGAGCAAGCTTTTGACGCAGCGCTAACACAAGCTGAAGAGGACGATGTGGTAATCGTCTTTGGCTCGTTTTACACTGTTGGTCAGATTTCCAGCCATATTGGATCAATTCAGGAGTAAACGTGGCGAGTAAATTCCAAAGCCGTCTGGTCGGGACCATCATTCTGGTCGCAATCGGGGTGATTTTTCTGCCCGATTTGTTTGATGGCAAGAAACAACATTACCAGGAGCAGTTTGCCAGCATTCCGTTACAGCCCGAAGTGAATGCTCAGGAAGGCTTTACGACGATCCCTGAACCTGAATTTGCCGATATCGAGCTGCCGCAAGAGCCGGTTTCCGCTGTTATCGATGAGAGTGGGTATGAGGTTTCCGGTGATTCAGACATTGCCCAAGAAGAGGTACCGTTAGCCGTTGCCCCTCAAGCTGTTGAGCCGCCGAAAGCCGGTTATCAAAAGAGCGGCTGGGTTATACAACTGGGTGTTTTCCGGAATTTTGACAATGCACATCAGTTAGTGGCGAAGATCCGTAAGGCTGGTTTTCAGGCTCATGTTTTTCCGAAACAACCTATGCCGGGTGATTTGGCACGAGTGGTGGTCGGCCCGAATGTCGCGAAAGATAAACTGACAGGCCAGATTAAAGACTTGGAAAAATTAACGGGGTTAAAAGGTCAATTGCTCAGATTTAACCCACTAAACCCTTAGGTAAACGTTTGCGTTCTCATTTTTTCTGTTAGAATACGCATCAACAAGACGAAACTATAAATGATGATCTGGATAGATTACGTAATTTTAGGCGTGATTGGCTTCTCTGCATTGGTCAGTTTAATCCGCGGATTTGTTAAAGAAGCGCTGTCACTCGTGATTTGGTTTACTGCCTTTTTTGTTGCAAGTCAGTTTTACCCTCAGCTGGCAGCTTACTTTAGCAATATTCAAGATGCGACGTTACGTAATGGTAGCGCCATCGCTGTTTTGTTCATCTCAACGCTGATAGTCGGCGCGGTGGTGAACTATGTTATCGGACAATTAGTTCAGAAAACCGGTTTGTCTGGGACAGATCGGGTACTCGGAGTTGTTTTTGGTGGTGTGAGGGGCGTGTTAATCGTCTCTGCGGTATTGTTCTTTATTGATGCCTTTACTGGATTTTCGAGTGCGGACTGGTGGAAACAGTCGCAGTTGATCCCTCAGTTCGGGGTGGTTATTGAATGGTTCTTCTCATACCTGAAAAATACTTCCAGCTTTTTACCCGGCGCGCTCTAGCGTCGGCCTTATGGCAACGATGGAGAGTAACAGAGCGTGCTGTTACTCCATCCATTGGTAATTTTTGCGTGACGAGGATTTAGGATATGTGTGGTATCGTCGGAATCGTGGGCTCAACCCCGGTAAACCAGTCTATTTATGACGCACTGACCGTGCTACAGCATCGCGGCCAGGATGCTGCCGGTATTGTTACCCTGGAAAGCAATCGTTTCCGTCTGCGTAAGGCGAATGGGCTTGTTCGTGATGTGTTTGAAGCTAAGCACATGCAACGTCTTCAGGGAGATGTTGGAATTGGCCATGTTCGTTACCCAACAGCAGGCAGTTCAAGCGCTTCAGAAGCTCAACCGTTTTATGTGAATTCTCCTTATGGTATTTCTCTGGCACACAATGGTAATTTAACCAATGCCTCAGAGATCAGGGAGTCTTTGTTTAAGCAAGCCCGGCGCCATGTTAATACAACCTCTGATTCTGAAGTTCTGTTGAATGTATTAGCGAATCAGCTTGAAGTTGCCCAAGCTCACCCGCTGACTCCTGCCGATATTTTTACTGCGGTTCGCGAAGTACATCGCGCGGTTAAAGGAGCTTATGCTGTGGTTGCCATGGTGATTGGCCACGGTCTGATTGCTTTTCGTGATCCGCACGGTATTCGTCCGCTATGTCTGGGCAGGCGTGAAATTGAAGGCCGGATCGAATACATGGTGGCGTCAGAGTCGGTCGCACTTGATGCTGTCGGGTTTGATTTTGTGCGTGATGTGGCTCCCGGCGAAGCCATTTATATTACGTTTGAGGGACAATTGTTCACTGAACAGTGTGCTGATAATCCCCAACTGAACCCATGTATTTTTGAGTTTGTTTATTTTGCTCGTCCTGATTCGTTCATTGATAAAATCTCTGTGTATGCGGCGCGCGTTTGCATGGGACAGAAGCTGGGTGAAAAAATCAAACGAGAATGGGATGACTTGGATATTGATGTTGTTATCCCGATACCGGAAACCTCTTGTGACAGTGCGTTAGAAATAGCCCGAACGCTTGATAAGCCATACCGCCAGGGTTTTGTGAAAAACCGTTATGTTGGCCGTACTTTTATTATGCCCGGGCAGCAAATGCGCCGTAAGTCTGTTCGCCGTAAGCTCAACGCAATTCGCTCTGAATTTAAAGGTAAGAACGTACTGCTAATTGATGATTCGATTGTCCGCGGTACCACATCAGAGCAGATCATTGAGATGGCTCGTGAAGCCGGTGCGCGTAAAGTGTACCTGGCCTCTGCAGCACCAGAGGTTCGCTTCCCGAATGTGTACGGTATCGATATGCCAAGCGCGAATGAGTTAATCGCCCATGGGCGTGAAGTCGATGAAATTTGCAAGATGATTGGTGCTGATGGCTTGATTTTCCAGGATCTGGAAGACCTGGTTTCAGCGGTGGCTGAAGGTAATCCTAATATCCAGCTGTTTGAGACTTCAGTGTTTAATGGCAGTTATGTGACGGGGGATATTAACCAGCAATATCTGGATTTTCTCGACTCGCTCCGTAATGAAGAGTCTAAGACCAAACGAGAAATCCAGCAGGATCTTGTCAATCTTGAAATTCATAACGAAGGGTAAAAGGACTGTCCGCTAAGGAAAAGTTCTGGTGCTTGAAAGAGCCAAGATAACAAAGAGCGAGGTGATTCTCGCTCTTTTTGATCTGTTTTTCGATTAACTCATAAATACTGGCCCTAATCCAAGATTCCACAAAATAACCGATCCCGCCAAAATCGCTACCAGCAGCACTAAGCCTGAGGTGACAATGGAGCTGGCATAGATAAATCCGCGTTCTTCCGGTATATGCATCAGGATAGGGACGCCGGTATACAGCAGGTAAACGGAGTAGGCTACCCCGATTAATCCGGCAATCATCAGGAACCAGAGGTGCGGATAGAGGGCGGCAATACTGCTCATAAAGAGTGGTGTCGCGGTATAAGCTGCCAGTTCAAGGGCTTGTGTGTAGGTCGGGGTTGAACCAAAGGTCTGGCTCATCCAGTAGGAAACATAAGCAAGGGCAAAGACACCTCCAACCAGAGCAAAATACATAGCAATTGACATACCGAGGGCACTGGATTGAGTGAGATAGATAGGATCCCCCGCGCCAATTTTCCAGCCAATAAAGACACTGGAAATAAATGCGAAAATAGGTGGCAGCAGAGCAATTAACAGGATGTGGCTGAGACTGCTGTTTATTCCATCATGTTCCTTATCAATGCTGCGCCACTCTTGTTTAGGGTGAGTGTATATTCCAAATAAATGTCCCAGAATCATAACGTTTCCTCGTCTATAAATGCCAAGTAGCTGCACGTAACAGATGGTACATTTCACAATTGTAAAAGGGTGAAATGCGTTTACATACTAATAACATGTAGTCGGGGTTCGGGGCGTTGGCAAGAAATTGCTTCGGCTAGCGTGGAAAGTGATATGAGAGTAATAAAAAGGAAAGAAGATAAAGGAAAGGAATCAGCTTACTGGGAATCACGGGCAAAACATCACTCCCGACACATTGCTTCTGCAATGCTGGGAATGGTGTATATAGCATTCGGGTTAATCAACTGCGTTTGGTTTGGCTCAAAGCCTGACGTATATTTCGAAGGCCTTAATTCAGCTCAAAGTATTGGCTGGCGAACTCAATGAATAACCGTAACTTTTCTGGCTGGTAGTCTCGGTGGTTGTACAGTAAAAAGACTTCTCGGGGGTTCGCTGACCAGTTTTCAAGAATACGGACTAACTCACCCGAAGAGATGTATTTTTCCAGCATAACATCAGGCATCAGGGTGATCCCCAACCCGGCAATACATGCTTTTCTCACCACATTTAACTGATTGGCTTCAAAGCGACCTCGTTCATTGATCGTAACGGTTTCTCCGTTGCTGTCAGTTAAGCGCCAGCGAAGTAGCGGGTTGCCTTTTAATAACGTGTGATTGTGCAGCTCCTGAGCGTGCCTTGGCTCTGGGTGGCTCTTTAAGTAATCAGGGCTGGCGACAAGAATATCTTTAACCGCGCTGATACGGCGAGCAATGAGGGTTGAATCGCGCTGAGGGCCGACTCGGAACATGACATCCCAATCGGTCGGATCGAGTTGCTCCGGCTCGCTGCTCATATGCAGTGTGATATCGATGGCCGGATGTTGCAGCATAAATGCACTCAGCATCGGTTGAAGCAGGACTTTCGTCAGGTTAGAAGGGGCGGCAATTTTTAGCTTACCGGCAGCTCCCTTGCATTCTTCACTGATGTGCACCGTTTTATCAACTAATTGCTGTAGTAGAGGTGCACAATCATCGTAAAATTTCTGTCCGGCTTCCGTAAGCGATAATTTACGAGCATGACGATTCAACAGGCGAATATTCAGGCATTCTTCCAAAGCTTGAATTCGGCGTGTGAGTGTTGCTACTGGCACTTGGGTTTTGCGGGAGGCCCCGGTATAGCTGCCATTTTCAACAACCATTCGGAACAAATTTAGATCGTCAAGTTTCATAAAAAGTCATTGCTGAAAACTCATAATGGGGAATTGTATAATACAATGAGTCAAAGTATGTCTTTAACATAACAACTCTTGCTATAAATCAATAATAACCCTTTTTTAAGCATGCGTTATCATATCTATTAAAGCGATAAAAAGTGTATTTATTTGAAGTGGATAGCATTAAACACCTAATTTCCTCCCCGAATAGATTGTCAGCCCTGACGAATGACGATTTTACACCTATGCTTTTGATAGGCTGATTAACGATTAGGTTTTCATGCGCAGTTATAGAGAAAATAGTATCAACTCCCCCGAAAAAAGTCAGGGTGTCGCAAACCATAACTCATGGAGAACACAATCGTTGCTAGAAGGTAAAGATATTCTTGTTGTAGAGGACGATCCTGTTTTTCGTCGGATGATATGTGGTTTTTTGCAAAGCCAGGGGTGTGCGGTGCGAGAAGCTGATGATGGCCTGAAAGGATTGCAAGCCTTGAGGGTGGCGATCCCTGATGTTTTACTGTGTGATTTGGCAATGCCGGTGCTATCGGGAATGGAATTTGTCGAAGAGATATCGGTTCAGTATCCGATGGTTCCTGTCATCGTGATTTCGGGGACCGGTGATATGGCTGACGTGGCAACAGCATTGCGTCACGGGGTAAAGGATTTTCTCATCAAGCCGCTGGATAATATAATGGTGCTGCAGTCTGCACTTTTATCGGTATTAAAGTCTCAGGACTGTTGTACCGAAAGCCGTGACTTTTCCAGCCAATGGTTTGGTGTAGGTGAAGACAGCAGCGTTGTCGATGAAGAGCTCGAATGGCATATTCAGGAACTCCAGTCTAACCCTAAAGCTGCTCGGGAATTGCTGGTCGGCTTAATGCCGGATACAGAATCTAAGCAGGGAGACTGGCAGCTGAATTACTGTGTCTTGCAATCTGCCGATGTGCCGCCTGTTCTCCTGGATTATACTTGGTTGATGGATGGTCGACTGGCATTTTATCTGGTTGATTCTGCCGCCGGTGGGAACAAAGGCACTGCCACCACATTGCTGCTCCGCGCCTTTTTTAATGATTATCTGCGTACCCGGATGGCGGAAGAAAATGACCTGGCGCATTTAATCAACCTAATTGAAAAGGGGATGCAGCATTCAGGGTATGCGTCACCGATTAAGGGATTGTTTGGTATTTTTGATGCGTGTGACCGAAGCCTGACCGTTGTTTCCGCCGGGCTGGGGGCTGTTTTACAAACCAGTGAAGGGATGCATTCTGTCATGGCGCAATCGTGGCTCGGAGAGTGCGCTCAGAGCAACGACATTATTCAATTGCAGTTATCAGAGTCGGGTGGACGTTTGTCATTAAGTGAAATTGGTTCGGCTAGTTTCAGTGTGACGTTAAAGAGACTGGAGTCGGCGTAAAAGATGCAAGAATTTGCTCAAAAAGAGCCTGTTGATATAAAAAATAGCCAGCAGCGAATGTGCTGGCTACTCTGTGTTGAAGCTTCGTTAGATTAAGCTTCTACTGCGTTCCCTTCGATCACGTCATCTTCAATAACCTGACCTTCTGCACCATGCATCCAGTGAATTAACTGGTTTGAACACAGTAGCAGTAAAGCACCAGCAACGGTTGCCGCGATGGCAATACCGCTGAAAATAGCCATCGGACCTGCTTCACCAACATTTGCACCAATAATACCGGCGACATAGTTAGCAACCGCATTGAAACCGAACCATGCACCCATCATCAGTGAAGCCAAGCGAAGCGGTGCCAGCTTAGTGACCATTGACAGGCCGATAGGAGACAGACACAGCTCGCCCAAGGTGTGGAAGAAGTATGCACCAACCAGCCAGAACATTGAGGTTTTCACCGTAATATCACCACCTTGCTGAGTTACTGCACCGATCATGCACAGGAAGCCGATGGCAAGGAAGAACAGAGCCATGGCAAATTTAGCCGGAGAGTTTGGCTCTTTAGGCCCCATTTTTACCCACAATGCCGCAATCACAGGGGCAAGCGTAATGACAAAGAACGGGTTAAGTGACTGGAACCAGGCTGCAGGTACTTCAAAACTGCCAATCATACGATCAGTGTAGTGCTGAGAGAAGATGTTCATCAGGCCGCCGGCTTGCTCGAAGCCTGCCCAAAAGATGACCACGAACAGACCCATGATCATGATAACTTTCAGACGATCGCGCTCTTGTGCGGTCAGTGGCTCTTTTTTACCGGATTTATTCATTGCTGCAGCACGCTTTGCGGCAGGCTCTTTACCGATATCGCCCAATAAGCGCTCGGCAAAAATAAACTGCATCACCAGACTGATCAGCATACCGATACCGGCAGTCAGGAAGCCAGCTTTCCAGCCGTATGCGGTAGATGCTGAGCCAGCAATGATCCCCGCCATTAGAGCACCAAGGTTGATACCCATATAGAAAATGGTAAAGGCACCGTCACGTCGGTTATCGCCATCTTTATAAAGATCGCCGACCATGGTTGAAATATTCGGCTTGAACATACCATTACCGACGATGAGCAGGCCAAGGCCCGCATAAAAAGCGGTGGCTGCGTGCGGGTCAATAATACTGTTAGGCAGAGCAAGTGTAAATTGACCCAAGGCCATCAGCACACCGCCGATCATAATTGAGCGGCGCTGGCCCAAGACGTTGTCGGCAATCCATCCACCAATTAAAGGGGTAATATAAACCAGGCCGGTGTAGATGCCGTAAAGACTCAGTGCGTCTTGAGTTGACCAGCCGAGGCCGCCATTGATTGTCTTATCTGTCAGATAAAGAACCAGAATCGCACGCATAGCGTAATAGGAGAAGCGTTCCCACAGTTCGGTACCAAACAGTAAGAACAAACCTTTCGGGTGGCCCAATAAGGTACCACTACTTTGATTGCTCATGATTATTCTCTATGTAATATTATTTGTGTGTTTGCTAATGCTGCCCATTTTATAATGCACAAAATATTACTCTGCAAGCGTTCACATTAGCAGAACAAAGCGCTAACATTGTAAGTTGTTGAATTATAAGTAAGTGTGCATATTGCAGGCAAAAATGGAAAATAACTTTTCATTGTGGGTTTTGGTTAAATACACCTTACATACTGGTATTGTTGGTCGTATATCTTATCTATTTCTTTCTGTTTGGGTTTAAATCTCGATATTTTTAATTTTTAATGGTTTTTACAAATGTAACATAATGGGAAGGGCTTCGGAGAAGTAGGGATCGCAATTTGAAAGGCAATTAGTTTTATAAGTTGTTCTTTATTTACGAGTACTTATAATTTAATCCAGTTGATTTATTGCCTGTTGGTCGGGAATGTTATGAAAGGTTGGTACCTTCTTTATTGTAAACGTAGTGAACAAGAGCGTGCGGTGCTTAATCTTGATCGTCAAGGGGTTGAATGTTACTACCCGCAAGTGACAGTGCAAAAAATTGTCCGAAGCAAACGGGTGGAAGCACCGGAACCTCTGTTCCCGAGTTATATTTTTGTCTATTTTGATCCGGAAACCCTGAGCTTTACCACAGTGCGCTCGACTCGAGGTGTCGCGGACTTTATTCGCCAGGGGGCAAAACCGCAACGTGTGCAACAAGAAATTGTTTATGGCTTGATGATGAACGAGGATAGCGAAGAACATCAGAAGCAACTTTCCAGTTTCCCGAAACCGGGAGAAACCCTAAAGCTGGAGCAAGGACAGTTCAAAGGGATCGAAGCTATTTACCAGGAAGCGGATGGGGAAAAACGTTCATTTATGCTGATCAACTTGCTGGGTAAGCCTGTTAAAGTGAGCGTCGAAAATAAAGATATCGTGAAAAAATAGCCGCCGTTTATTCGGTTCCCTCGCAGGTTATTCTCTGTGACGTGGTGGGGTAATATACCCAAACCACTTCAAGATGCAGAGTTCAGCGAGAATTCAGTGACTTTTAGGCAAGGCAGCCATATGAGCGAATAGGCGTCTATTTGGAGTATGGCTAACGCAGTATAAAAGCCACTGAAACTCGCCCTTTGGGAGCTCCTCTGGAAACGCACTTCAGCGAAAAATGTTCTTGAAAGGAAACGACCCTTCCTGCACACATTTTGCTTGAATTGAATTCCCAGAGGAAGCTCTGAATCACGCATATTGAAGTGGCTTGGGTATAGTTATTTGTTATAGTTGCTTCGTCTCGTTAAATACTAATGGAAAATAGAATGTCGAATACCTCTCCGGTTCGTAAAGCCGTTATTCCTGTCGCAGGCCTTGGAACCCGTATGCTTCCGGCAACCAAAGCAATTCCAAAGGAAATGTTACCCATAGTCGATAAGCCATTGATTCAGTATGTGGTTAACGAGTGCGTCGCGGCTGGTATTAAAGAGATAGTACTGGTCACGCATTCATCAAAAAACTCTATCGAGAACCATTTTGATACTTCGTTTGAATTGGAAGCGACATTAGAGAAGCGTGTTAAACGTCAACTGCTTGATGAAGTGAAGAGTATCTGCCCGAAAGATGTGACGATTATGCATGTGCGACAAGGTCAGGCTAAAGGTCTAGGTCATGCTGTCCTCGCTGCCCGTCCATTAGTGGGTGATGTGCCTTTTGCGGTTGTGCTGCCGGATGTCATTCTTGATGATTTGGCCTGTGATCTGAGCAAAGAAAATATGGCGGCGATGATTCATGCCTTTAACACCACCAAGATCAGTCAGGTACTCGTGGAGCCTGTCCCGATGGCAGAGGTTGCCAATTACGGTGTGGCAGACATCAATGGTACTGAACTCAAGCCGGGTGAAACGACGGCGATGACTAAAGTGGTCGAAAAACCTGCGGTTGAAGAGGCGCCGTCAAATCTTGCTATTGTGGGGCGGTATATATTACCCGCTGAGATTTGGGATCTACTGGCGAGAACACCGGTTGGTGCCGGTGATGAAATTCAGCTGACGGATGCGATTGATATGCTGATGGAATCTCAGCAAGTGAATGCGTTCCACATGTCGGGTAAAAGCCATGACTGTGGCAGTAAGTTGGGTTATATGCAGGCCTTCGTAGAATACGGCCTACGCCATAGCAGCTTGGGTGATGATTTTAAAGCGTACCTGAAAGAATTAGGTAAAACGCTGTAAGGTGAAGATTAAAAGGGAAGCTTAAGCTTCCCTTCTTTAATCTCGTTTCTAATCAGTCCGAATGATACTGCTCGCAAGCCAGTAGGGTGTTTTCAATCAGAGTCGCGACCGTCATCGGGCCAACACCGCCGGGAACTGGGGTGATGTATTTCGCCTTCTCGCGAGCAACATCATACTCAACATCTCCGACAAGCTTACCGTTGTCTAATCGGTTGATGCCAACATCAATAATCGCCGCACCTTCCTTGATCCAATCACCAGGAATAAAGTTAGGTTTACCGACCGCAATGATCAGAATATCGGCCTGGCGAACGTGGTGCTCAAGATCCTGAGTAAAGCGATGACAGGTAGTCGTTGTCGCGCCGCCTAACAAAAGCTCTAATGTCATTGGACGACCGACAATATTAGAGGCGCCAACAATAACAGCATGCTGACCACGAACCGGGATATTATAGCGCTCTAATAACGTCATGATGCCTTTGGGAGTGCATGAGCGTAATTTAGGGATGCGCTGACATAAACGGCCAACATTGTATGGATGAAATCCGTCAACGTCTTTTTCCGGGTCAATCTGCTCAAGTATTTTTGTGGTATCAATACCAGCCGGTAGTGGCAACTGAACCAAGATGCCGTCAATATTGTTATCTGCATTCAGTTCATCGATTAATGCCAGAAGCTCAGTTTCTTTGGTTGTTGCCGGAAGATCGAACGATTGTGAAACAAAACCAACTTCTTCACACGCTTTACGTTTACTGCCGACATAAATCTGTGAGGCCGGATCTTGCCCTACCAGTATCACGGCTAAACCTGGAGCTCGTAATCCAGCTGTAATTCGCGCCTTTACTCGCGCAGCAACTTCTTGTCGAACCGTCTGGGAAATAAGTTTTCCATCAATAATTTGAGCGGTCATGATTATCCTTTTGGGTAATTCCCGGCTTATTTGCAAACTAGGGCGTCTTAATATGTCATTAATTGCTTGAGCGTAAACCAACTATCGATAAGGCTAAGAGCGTACTTCGAATATGGCTATATAGCGCTGGTTAGTGCAATACATTGTCGCAGATAATGTGATTCAGATCCACCGCGCAAACGATTGCGCGCTGGGTGCTCACGATCTGTTTTGGCTGTTATAAAGCGGGGAGCGAATAAAACAGCAGCGCTAACTGCTTAAATTAAAGTTGGTTTGTTGGAAGTTTGAGCGGTTGGTGTTTTAGATGAAGGAAATAGACTAAAAAGCGTTGACGTTAAGATTGAGCGACGTATAATTTTGCCCCGTAACACAGTGTTACGTTAAATTATGCGCCCTTAGCTCAGCTGGATAGAGCACGTCCCTTCTAAGGATGTGGTCGCAGGTTCGAATCCTGCAGGGCGTACCATCTTCCTTTTGCACTCCTTGATTCACTAAGTTCCCCATTCCGATGAGTCCGTCGCTTCATACTTCTTGGCTTTTGTCTGATCCCTTTATTCATTTACGTAAATCGCTTTAGTACCTGTTCAGATTACTGGGTATGTAGCAATGTCAGTTACCACAACGTAATGAGAAAAGCGCTAAACGTATTGCTTGATAATTGTTCAATGAGTCAATAGCTTCAACATAACTCAGTGATTGGTCATGGCGCGATTCGATGGTTTTTCGGGCTATTGATTAAAAAAATCATGATTGAGTCGTTTATTTTCACTTTTTACCCTTGAAAATGGTTTTTTTGCCCCTATGTTGTGGAACAGTTGTATTTTGATCGCTGTTTAAGCCTTCTGTCTCGACGACAGGTGAACAGGTCGCTATAATGCGCGTTTGGTTTCTAGCCCTGTGGTTTTTTCCAGAAGTGCTAGGAATTATCAGAATTAAAGGCGTTATGGTTTTTTTGCCGTAACACGAAAGGATGCCACCGTCAGTAAATGACTGATCGGCAACATCACTCAGAAAAGCTGAGTAAGATTTGAGGTTAAATAAAATGCAAGTTACCGTTGAAACCACTGAAGGCCTAGAGCGCCATCTAACTATCACAGTTCCTGCCGCTAACATTGAAGATGCAGTAACTGCAGAGCTGAAAAAAATTGCTAAAAATCGTCGTTTCGATGGTTTCCGTCCGGGTAAAGCCCCTATTAAAATGGTTGCTCGTATGTTTGGCGCTTCTGTTCGCCAGGACATTCTAGGTGAAGTGATGCAGCGTCACTTTATCGAAGCAATTGTTAAAGAGAAAATTAATCCAGCAGGCGCGCCGACTTTTACGCCAGTTGAGATTGCTGAAGGTAAAGATCTTGTCTTTAAAGCGTCTTTCGAAGTATATCCTGAGATCGAGTTAGCGGGTCTTGAGAAGATTACTGTTGAAAAACCAGCCGTTGAAGTAAAAGACGAAGATGTTGCGAACATGCTTGATACGCTACGTAAGCAGCAAGCAACGTGGTCTGAAGTTGAAACACCAGCTGTTGCAGACAGCCGTGTGACTATCGATTTCACAGGGTCTATTGATGGTGAAGAATTCGAAGGCGGTAAAGCTGAAGGTTTCGCACTAGCAATGGGCGAAAACCGCATGATCCCTGGTTTTGAAGATGGCATCGTGGGTAAGAAAGCGGGAGATGAGTTCACTTTGGAAGTGACTTTCCCTGAAGATTACCACGCTGAAAACCTAAAAGGTAAAGCAGCATCTTTCGCAATCAAACTGCATAAAGTTGAAGCGAAAGAACTACCAGAGCTAACGGAAGAATTTGTAGCTAAATTCGGTGTTGTCGATGGTTCTGTTGACGGTCTTAAAGCGGAAGTTCGCAAGAACATGGAACGTGAACTGAAGCAAGCCGTTAAAGGGCGCATCAAAGAGCAGGTTCTTAACGGTCTGGTTGAGCAGAACAATATCTCTGTGCCATCAGCGTTGATTGATCAGGAAATCAATGTACTTCGTCAACAAGCTGCACAGCGTTTTGGTGGCGATGCGAAGAACACCCCTGAACTACCACGTGAGCTATTTGAAGAGCAAGCTCAACGTCGCGTTGTTGTTGGCCTGCTAATCGGTGAAGTGATCAAAGCTGAAGGACTAAAAGCTGACGACGAGCGTGTTAAAGCGCTAATCGCAGAAATGGCTTCTGCTTACGAAGATCCAACTGAAGTTGTTGCTTACTATGAGCAAAACGAGCAGCTAATGAACAACATGCGCAATGTTGCTCTTGAAGAGCAAGCGATTGACGCACTATTAGCAAAAGCTCAGGTGACTGAAAAAGAAGTTGGCTTCAACGATCTTATGAACCAGCCAGCGGCTTAATTTGCTGAAATTACTGTAGAGATTTGACTTTGTTTCAAATTTTCTGCTAACAATGGTCCGTGTGAGTATTTTCATTCGGGCCATTTATTTTAGGGAAATAACGTTATGAGCTACCAAGAAAAAAACGCCATGTCTCCGATTATGGATGCGCTGGTTCCTATGGTGGTCGAGCAGACTTCTCGTGGTGAGCGTTCCTACGACATTTATTCCCGACTACTGAAAGAGCGTGTGATTTTCCTGACCGGTCCGGTTGAAGATCATATGGCCAACCTAGTAGTTGCACAGCTTCTATTCCTAGAATCGGAAAATCCAGATAAAGATATTTTCCTTTACATCAACTCACCGGGAGGTTCGGTAACGGCTGGTATGTCTATTTATGACACCATGCAGTTTATTAAACCAAACGTCAGTACAGTATGTATGGGCCAAGCGTGTTCTATGGGCGCATTTCTGCTAGCGGGCGGCGCTGCGGGTAAGCGTTACTGCCTGCCGAGCGCTCGTGTTATGATCCACCAGCCGTTAGGTGGTTTCCAGGGACAGGCATCGGATATTCAGATCCATGCGCAAGAAATTCTGACTATCAAACATAAACTTAACACCTTACTTGCTAATCACACAGGTCAACCTCTTGAAGTTGTCGAGAGAGATACTGACCGTGATAACTTTATGTCTGCTGAGCAGGCTGTTGAGTATGGTTTGGTAGATGCTGTTTTGACGCAACGTGACTAATTCTGATTATTTTCTCGGTTGCGCGACTTTAGTCGTGTGGCGGAGCAAAATAGCAAGAGTTGTTATACACTCAAAACAAGGCAATGATGGGTTTAAACCCGAAAAGAGGTTAGCGAATGACAGATAAGCGAAAAGAGAATGGTAGTGGAAAACTGCTGTATTGCTCTTTCTGCGGCAAAAGCCAACATGAAGTTCGTAAGCTGATTGCTGGCCCTTCTGTGTATATTTGCGATGAATGTGTTGATCTTTGTAACGACATTATTCGCGAAGAAATTAAAGAAGTGATGCCTAAGCGCGACGGCAATGAGCTTCCGACTCCGCAAGAAATTCGTTCAAACCTGGATGATTACGTTATTGGTCAGCCGCATGCTAAGAAGGTGTTGGCGGTAGCGGTTTATAACCATTACAAACGTCTTCGTAATGGCGACACCACGAGTGAGGGTGTTGAGCTGGGTAAAAGTAATATTCTGCTGATCGGTCCGACCGGTAGCGGTAAGACGCTGCTGGCTGAAACACTGGCACGTATGCTGGATGTACCATTTACGATGGCTGATGCAACCACGCTGACTGAAGCGGGTTATGTTGGTGAAGATGTTGAAAATATCATCCAGAAGCTGCTGCAGAAGTGTGATTACGACGTAGCGAAAGCTGAGCGCGGAATTGTTTACATCGATGAAATTGATAAGATTTCACGTAAGTCTGATAACCCGTCGATTACGCGTGACGTATCGGGTGAGGGTGTTCAGCAAGCACTACTGAAATTGATTGAAGGTACTGTTGCTTCGGTACCACCTCAAGGTGGCCGTAAGCATCCGCAGCAGGAATTCCTGCAAGTTGATACGTCTAAGATCCTATTTATCTGTGGCGGTGCATTTGCCGGCCTGGATAAAGTGGTTGAACAGCGCATATCAACCGGTACTGGTATTGGTTTTGGTGCTGACGTTCGTTCGAAAGACGAAAAGAGCACTCTGAGCGATCTGTTTGCGCAAGTTGAGCCACAGGATCTGGTTAAATACGGCTTGATCCCTGAGTTCATCGGTCGTCTGCCCGTTACGGCAACGCTGAACGAGCTTGATGAAGCGGCGTTGGTTCAAATCCTGCGTGAACCTAAGAATGCATTGACTAAGCAATATGCGGCATTGCTTGAACTTGAAAACGTTGAGCTTGAATTCCGCGATGATGCACTGGTTGCCATTGCTCGTAAAGCGATGGAGCGCAAAGCGGGAGCCCGTGGTTTGCGTTCAATTGTTGAGGCGGTTCTGCTCGATACGATGTACGAATTGCCATCAGCGGAAGGCGTCAGTAAAGTTGTAATTGACGAGTCAGTGATTAACGGTGAGTCAGATCCATTGCTGATCTACGAAAATACCGGAAATCAAGCAGCTGGCGCAGAGTAATTGTTTAATAACTACTCAGATGTCTAAAAAAAAGGAGGCTTTTGCCTCCTTTTTTATTTTCTGTTGCATCTCCCGTTGAATCTTGATGCTTTACCCCCATATACTCAATAAAGAGTCTAAAAGGAAGAGAGAATAATATGAACCTGGAGCGTTCTGAACGCCTTGAAATCCCGGTTCTGCCACTGCGTGATGTGGTGGTATACCCTCATATGGTGATTCCATTGTTTGTGGGCCGGGAAAAATCAATTCGTTGCCTTGAATCGGCAATGGATAATAATAAACAAGTTCTGCTGGTCGCCCAGAAAGAAGCGGCCACTGATGAACCTTCGATTGACGAATTGTATGATGTCGGCACGGTTGCGACGATCCTTCAGTTGCTGAAGCTGCCTGATGGCACGGTGAAAGTACTGGTTGAAGGTCAACAGCGAGCAAAAGTTGAAAACTTAACCGATGATGACTTCTTCTGTGCTGAAGCTGTGTTTCAGATCACACCGGAAATGGATGAGCGCGAGCAGGAAGTTTTGGTTCGCACTGCTATTAACCAGTTTGAAGGCTTCATCAAGCTCAATAAAAAAATTCCGCCAGAAGTCTTAACGTCGCTAAACGGCATCGACGAAGCGGCACGCCTGGCTGATACGATTGCCGCGCATATGCCTCTGAAACTGGCAGACAAGCAAAAAGTACTCGAAATTATTGATATTACAGAACGTTTAGAGTTCTTAATGGCAATGATGGAATCTGAAATCGATCTGCTTCAGGTCGAAAAGCGCATTCGTGGTCGCGTTAAAAAGCAGATGGAAAAAAGCCAGCGCGAGTACTACTTAAACGAACAGATGAAAGCGATCCAGAAAGAACTGGGTGAGCTTGATGACGCACCAGACGAATTCGAATCGCTCAAGGCGAAAATCGAAGAGTCGAAGATGCCTGCAGAAGCCCGTACAAAGACAGAGCAAGAGTTGCAGAAGCTTAAGATGATGTCACCGATGTCGGCCGAAGCGACCGTTGTACGTGGCTATATCGACTGGATGCTCAGTGTTCCTTGGCATAAGCGTTCAAAAGTAAAGAGAAACCTGGCAAAAGCCGAGGAAGTTCTTAATGCCGACCATTATGGTCTGGAGCGCGTAAAAGAGCGTATTCTTGAGTATCTGGCGGTACAGACCCGGATCAATAAGCTAAAAGGCCCAATCCTTTGTCTTGTCGGTCCTCCGGGTGTAGGTAAGACCTCGCTGGGGCAGTCAATTGCCGCCGCGACAGGGCGTAAATACGTACGAATGGCATTGGGCGGCGTGCGTGATGAAGCTGAAATTCGAGGCCACCGTCGTACTTATATCGGCTCTATGCCGGGCAAGCTGATCCAGAAGATGGCCAAGGTGGAAGTGAAAAACCCACTGTTCCTGTTAGATGAGATCGATAAGATGTCTTCTGATATGCGGGGTGATCCTGCATCTGCACTGCTTGAAGTGCTTGATCCAGAGCAAAACAATGCCTTTAACGATCACTATCTGGAAGTGGATTACGACCTGTCTGACGTGATGTTCGTGGCGACCTCGAACTCAATGAACATCCCTGGGCCGCTGCTTGACCGTATGGAAGTGATCCGTCTGTCGGGATATACCGAAGATGAAAAACTCAACATTGCCAAGCGTCACCTGCTGAATAAGCAAATCCAGCGTAATGGCTTGAAAGAGGGTGAAATCGAAGTCGAAGACTCTGCGTTGATTGGGATTATCCGTTACTATACGCGTGAAGCGGGTGTGCGTAATCTTGAGCGTGAAATTTCAAAACTATGCCGTAAAGCGGTTAAAGAAATTCTGCTGAACAAAGATGTCAAGAAGGTGTCTATTAACCAGGATAATCTGAAGGATTATCTCGGTGTCCAGCGTTGCGACTATGGCAAAGCCGATGAAAGTAATCGGATCGGTCAGGTCACCGGCCTGGCATGGACAGAAGTCGGTGGCGATTTACTGACCATTGAAACGGAATCGATGCCGGGTAAAGGTAAGCTGACTTATACCGGTTCATTGGGTGACGTGATGCAGGAGTCGATCCAGGCGGCGATGACTGTTGTCCGTACTCGTGCCGAGCGGTTAGGGGTTAATCCTGACTTCTACGAGAAGCGTGACATCCACGTTCACGTTCCGGAAGGCGCTACGCCTAAAGACGGCCCAAGTGCGGGTATTGCGATGTGTACCGCTCTGGTTTCGAGCCTGACCGGTAATCCGGTACGTGCTGATGTTGCGATGACCGGTGAAATCACCCTGCGTGGTGAAGTACTGCCGATTGGTGGCTTGAAAGAAAAACTACTCGCGGCACACCGCGGCGGCATTAAAACGGTACTCATTCCAAAAGAAAACGAACGTGATTTGGAGGAGATCCCAGATAACGTAATCGCTGATTTGGAAGTCTGTCCGGTACGTTGGATTGATGAAGTGCTGACAATAGCATTGCAGAACAATCCCACCGGCATTGAGCTGGTAAACGCGCAAAACAGTGACATGCAGCAAAGTTAAGTAAAGAAAAAACGCTTTCAGGTACAAAAAGCCTTGTCAGCGTTTTTTTGTGTCGCTATAAGTTAGGTCTAATTTTCTGTAAGCTCAATAATATCAAGGCTTACACGCATTATTGGTGTTGCGTTCTGGTATTATTAGGGCCTGATTCAAATTTAATTGTTCGTGGCAAGACTTCGTTCTTGCAGGCATTTTTCGTCGATAATGTCTCTTACGGACAATCTTCATTGAGGGGATGAAATTGTGAATAAAACTCAGTTAGTGGATAAAATTGCTGAAAGTGCTGATATCTCTAAAGCGTCTGCTGGTCGTGCTTTGGATGCATTTATTGACGCTGTTTCTGACACGTTGAAAACCGGTGATCAGGTTGCGCTTGTTGGTTTTGGTACTTTCTCAGTACGTGAGCGTGCGGCACGTACGGGCCGTAATCCGCAAACCGGTGAAGAGATCCAAATTGCTGCTGCAAAAGTACCTGGTTTTAAACCAGGCAAAGCGCTTAAAGACTCTGTAAACTAAACAATAGGGGTTAGCCCTGTGTTTGTGCTGTAATTCGTACAGTTCAAATATCAATGCTGGTTGTTTTTATAACTAAGCAGAACTGATGAGGGCGCATCAAGTTGATGCGCTTTTTTTCTTTTACTTGTATTATTTTGTATCAAGGTGACGTTTCGGTGGCTGTTACTGCCCGCCGGAGGCATCTTCATACAGCCATGCCAGCTCGAACAGTAGGAGATACGGCAAATCATGATGGAGCGACTGCGCGAAGGCGTTAACAGCATTTGGGTTAAGATTATTCTTAGCCTGATTATTTTCTCTTTTGTCTTTGCTGGCGTTGGTAGCTACCTTGCCGGTGGCAGCCAACAAGCTGCAGCAAAGATTGATGGTCAGGAAATCAGCCAAAGCCAATTTGAACAGGCTTATCAGAACGAGCGAAATCGTATGCAGTCACAGTTAGGTGACTATTTTGCGACGCTTCTGGGCGATCCTGAATACGTTAAACAATTCCGTCAAAGCGTGCTTGATCGCATGGTCAATGACGTTTTAATTGAGCAGCGCGCGAATGAATTAGGTTTACGCATCAGCGACGAGCAAATTCGTAACGCGATTGTTTCCATGCCTGAATTCCAGCGTAATGGTCAGTTTGATAACGACATGTACACAACGCTACTGCGCCGCTCGGGTTTTTCACCGGAGCAATTCGCTGAATACATTCGTAGTGATATGCTTCGCCAGCAGTTCCTTACGGCGATTCAGGGCAGCGACTTTGCACTAAGCAGCGAACTGACGGCTCTGCGTAAGCTAGAAGCGCAGCAGCGTGTTATTCGTAGCCTGACATTGGATCTTGCTGAGTTCACCAAAAATGCAGACATTTCTGAACAAGAAGTCACCGCATTTTATGAGCAGAACCCGCAGATGTTCACCCGTCCAGAGCAAGTAAAGGTGGCATACATTGAGCTTTCTGGTGAGGGTCTGAAAGACAGCATTGAAGTATCAGATGATGATGCTAAAGCTGACTACGCTGATCATAAAGAAAAGTACAGTACAGCGGAACAACGCCAGGTAAGTCACATTCTGGTTCAGGGGGATAGCAGCGAAGCGAAAGCGAAGGCTGATGATGTCATGGCTCAGCTGAAAGCCGGTGCTGATTTCACTCAGCTGGCGCAATCCTCTTCTGATGATACGTTCAGTGCTAAAGACGGCGGTAAGCTGGATTGGTTTGAACGTGGAGTGATGGATCCTGCGTTCGAAGATGCAGCATTTGCATTGGAAAACGACGGCGATATTTCTGAAGTCGTGAAATCATCGTTTGGTTACCACATCATCAAATTGAACGCAGTAAAAGCATCAGATGTGAAGCCATTTGCCGATGTTCGTGATGAGATCCTTGTGTCACTTCGCGAACAGCGTGCTGCTGAATATTTCTATGATATGCAGACTCAGCTTGCCGAGACTGCCTTTGAAATGCCGGACTCTCTGGATGACGCTGCAGCCGCGGTAAATGTAGACGTTCAGCATACTGAATTCTTCTCTCAGAATGATGCACAAGGTGTGCTGGCTAACCCGGCTGTATTGCAGGCGATATTCAGTGCTGAAGTGCGTGAAGATGGCCTGAATTCAGATGTGATCGAAATTGGTCCTGAGCATGTTGTGGTGGTACGCGTTGAAGATTCACGCGACGAAGCGGTACTGCCGTTTGCAGAGGTTTCTGCTGCCGTGAAAGCTCAGCTGGCCAGCCAGAAAGGTGAGCTCAATGCGCAAGCGAAAGCGGATGAAATCATCGCGGCACTTCGCGCGGGCGACGACGCGGTTCTTGCAACTGAGGGTTTACGTTTCGCTGAAGAGCAAACCATTAGCCGCTCAGGTCCAGATCGCATGGTGTCTCAGGTTGCATTTGGTTTACCTAAACCAGCGGAAGGCCAACCTGTCTATGGCATGACGCGTGATATGTCCGGTAACGTGATGATCATTGCACTGGATAGCGTGATTAACTCTGATGTCGAACCGGTCGCTGTCGATAGCCAGTTTGCCACTCAGGTAGAGCAGATGAACGCCCAGCAAGATACAGAGGCAACACTGCAAGTGCTTCGCGCTACTGCAGAGGTTAGTTACCCATTATTGGAAACGCCTGCCAACTAATTGAAATTTATATTTCTGTTAACGGGCCGCCTTTGTGCGGCCCGTCTTTTTTCTGGACATTAATAGTATTTTATACTTTCCCGTTATTCTTTAATCGCTATGCTGCATGGACATCATAAAGTGTAATAAGAGGAAGAAGATGAACCAGGTAATGAAAGCCGTCGTGTTTTGCGCCGCAGTGGTGTTTGCCCCGGTGGGGTTGGCTGCAGGCGATGCTCATGAAGGCATTGAAATCACCATTAACATCAATCAGGCTAATGCTGAAGAGCTGGATAAGTTACTGATAGGTATCGGACCGGACAAAGCCGAAAAGATCATTGCGTACCGTGAGACCAATGGCAATTTCAAAACAGCGGAAGATTTGCAAAAGGTCAAAGGGATTGGTGTTTCAACCGTTGAAAAAAACCGTCAGCGTATCAAGCTGTAGTAGGCAATACTAATCGGTATGAGCATGGAGGAGCGTAGTTTGAGGTACTTCTTCAGTTGCCCCCGACAGGTATTACTTCTGACGCTGAGTATAGCCAGCAATCAGACCGGTAACCGCCCCAATCAAATGAGCTTCAATTGCCACTCGCGCCCCGATTAATGCCGCTGAGCTAGCCGCCCCGCCATAGTATTGCTCCCAGCCTATTTTGAAAGTCAGGCCAGCTAATAGCAGCCATCCTCCTTTGGTTTGAGTACGAAGATCTCTTACTGCTCCCCATGCAAATAAGCCATGAAGGACGCCTGACAGACCCGCATACCATTGAATATCCGTCGCAAAGAGACCGATCCCAATGACAAGAGAAATTAACAGAATAAGGACGGTATAATGTTTTGCACAGAAATGGGCGCGGAAAATAAAAGTGATAACGATCAGTGCCAGGCTGTTCATTACCATGTGAGGCCAATTGGTATGGGTGAGATTTCCTGTTAGGATCCGCCATATTTCGCCGTGAGCAATAGTCTCGCGATCCCAGGCGATCCAGGATTGGATGACGGGCCATTGTGCAAGAAAACTGAGACTGATGGCGATAACTAAATAAGTACGAATAGACAAGGCAACCTCATGAGCCGATATTGTGAACAGTGCGGAAAGGCGAAAAAAGCCTGCATTTGTCGCTGGATCCAAGTTATTGATGCTAAAACTGAACTGTGGATTTTACAACACCCTTCTGAACTTAATCGGGCGATTGGTACTGCGCGGATACTCACCCTGTCATTACCCACAGCCCGGCTATGGGTCGGTGAGGACTTTTCTCAGCATGATGAGTTAAATGCGTTGCTTGCTGAATCTGGCCGAGAAGTCTGGCTGGTTTATCCCGGCGAGGACTCGGTGCCGATTTCCCGACTGGCATCGACGCGTCCGGCAAAAGGGGCCATCCGGACGCTGATCCTGCTGGACGGTACCTGGAAGAAAGCCTATAAAATGTGGCAGCTTTCAACGAACTTGCACCATTTGCCAACCGTAAACCTGGATAATGTCGAATCCGGCAACTACCGGATACGTAAATCCCCGAAAGAACAAGGCGTATCAACGGTTGAAGCCGGTTACCTGGCATTGACTGCACTGGAGGGCCAGTCCGAGACGTTTGCGCCACTGCTCGGTGTATTTAATCAGATGATTGATTTTCAGATCCGGCAGATGCCGGCGGGGATCTACGAGAAGCACTACGGTGAAAAGTAGGGGCAAGAGCTCGAGCTTCTCATCTCTGGTTATCTAGAACCTCGTGACTCAACCTCAAAGCCCATGCCCCTCGCTTCCGAGCGACACCGCGGTGGTCGGCAGGAAAAGGGTGCTGTATAGCCGTTGGGAAAAGCCGTCGGTCATCCCGGAAATGTAGTCTGCAATGATCCGGTACTCGTTATCTCCCTGGCTGACAACGTGCAGCCAGCGCTCGCGGGTACTGGCTGGCAGCAGTCGTTCCGGGTCGGAGGCAAAGGCATCAAACAGCTCCATGACTAATTGCTGGCCTTTGTATTCCAGCAGCTGGATTTCAGGCTTCTTCACCACGTATTCGCTGACAAAGTGTTTCAATACTGCGAGCACGCGCTCCATCGGTTCAGTCAAATAAGCATTCCATTTCAGCAAAGGCTCTTCAAAACTATGGAGACCGTCTTGAATGGTCGGACCGATCTGAATCGATGTCAGCAGGGCGTTCACCATTGCACCGATTGCATCTTTTCGTTGGTAATGGGTGCCAAACAGCTGTTCACTGATTTCTGTGGTTCGCTCCTCAAGCCAGGGTTCACCGCAATCAGCGAGCTTGCTCGCAACGGCATCGTGCCACTGTTCACGACTGACAATGCCCATCACAATGGCATCTTCCAGATCGTGGACACCATAGGCGATGTCATCTGCCAGCTCCATGATCGAACAATCGAGCGATTTAAAGTGCGTTTTCTGGTGTTCACCGGGGTCGGTCCGCTCACTGCGCATCTGGCCGAACAGAGTTCTATCATGCTCGGATAGCGGGGCTAAGACCCAGTTGAATACACCGCTATCATCGTTATAAACCCCTTTTGCCGGATGCCAGTCTTTGGCCTTGAGATGGCGGAAGTTACTGACTTCGGCTGGCTGTTCAATAGCGCGGGTCTGGCTGATAAAGGCCGGATACTTGAGTAAACCGAGCAGACTGCGGCGAGCGAGGTTCATGCCAAAGTGCTCGGTATAAGGTTCCAGTAAGCTCACAATACGAAATGTCTGGGCATTACCTTCAAACCCGCCGTGATGGCGCATCATGTAATTCAGGGCGACTTCGCCGCCATGACCAAAGGGCGGATGGCCGATGTCATGGGCCAGACACAGGCTTTCCATTAAGCTGCTCGTCGGCAGCAAATCCCGAAACTGCGGCTGTTTAATTTTGAGCTGAGCAACAATGCCGGTGCCGATTTGTGACGCTTCCAGTGAATGGGTCAGCCGGGTACGGTAAAAGTCATGGTGGCCGGCCCCGTGCACCTGTGTTTTTGCCTGCAGACGCCGAAAGGCCGCGGAGTGAAGAATACGAGCCCGATCCCGCTGATAGACCGAACGGTGATCATTGCGACGCATTTTCTGCTCGTTACTTTTTCGCTGTTCCCACTCGGGCTTCAGGGCAAATTTAGTCATTAACTGATGTCATCCAGGGTTAGATTGAAACTATCGACAAAAGTCGCTAGAAAGTATTCCATCTCAGGGCTAGAGCGGTCGGCTAATGTTTTTTCTAACCGTTTTTTTGCCTGGGTAAACTCATGGTTACCCGCATTGAGCTCTTCGAGGCATTTCAGGTAAGCACACAGGGAATCAGCCTGTTTGACGATAGCATAGTCACCCTGATCGATAGCCTGGCTGTCTAATAGCGGGGCATAATCTTCACGGAACTCTTCTGGCAGCATCGAAACCAGCTTCTGCTCTGCGGCAAGTTCTATCTTTTTGTACTCTTCAGCAATCGCCGGGTTGTAGTATTTTATCGGGGTCGGCATGTCGCCGGTTAAGACCTCACTGGTATCGTGAAACATGCCGAGCAGTGCAATACGCTCAGGGTTAACATGACCGCCGAACTTACGGTTTTTAATCAAAGCCAGGGCGTGGGCGACAAAGGCAACTTGCAGGCTATGCTCAGAAATATTCTCTGTTGCGACACACCGCATCAAAGGCCAGCGCTGAATAAGGTTCATGCGAGCAAGGTGAGCAAAAAAATGACTTTTTTCCATATCGATACTTCTTCGCTGCTAGGGGGAAAGAATGACTTGGTTCAGTCATAAAGGTAACAGAATTATCGATGAGGTAAACAAAAGCCCCAGTAAAAACTGAGGCTTGAGTTGGAAGCTTGACGGTAATTACTGGCGATAGCTGTGTAAGAAGCGCTCCAGGCGGCCGATGGCAATCTCAAGATCATCAACCCGCGGCAGGGTGACAATGCGGAAATGGTCCGGCTTTTTCCAGTTAAAACCGGTCCCGTGCACGATCAGTACTTTTTCCTGCTGCAGAAAATCCAGCGCCATGCGCTCATCGTTCACAATATTGAATTTCTTAGGATCAAGCTTAGGGAAAAGGTATAAGGCTCCCTTGGGTTTGACGCATGAAACTCCCGGTATCTGAGTGATCATTTCATAGGCTTTGTTTCGCTGTTCAAGCAGACGGCCACCGGGCAGGATCAGCTCGTTAATACTTTGATAGCCCCCAAGCGCGGTCTGAATTGCATGCTGCATTGGAACATTGGCGCACAAGCGCATGGATGCGAGCATATCCAGCCCTTCAATATACTCTTTCGCGAGATGCTTAGGGCCGGACAGCACCATCCAGCCTGCGCGGAAGCCGCAGACGCGATATGACTTTGACAGCCCGTTAAAGGTGACACAGAACACATCTTCTGCCAGCGGGGCAATAGAGGTATGTTGTGCCCCTTCGTATAAGATTTTGTCGTAGATTTCATCGGCAAAAATGATCAAATTATGCTTGCGGGCAATTTCGACCACTTCAAGCAGAAAATCACGGCTATACACGGCACCGGTCGGGTTGTTCGGGTTGATCAGTACTATCCCGCGGGTATTGGGGGTGATTTTCTTTTTAATATCGTCCAGATCCGGATACCAATCCGACGACTCATCACAAATGTAATGAACCGGATTACCGCCTGACAGCGATACCGCAGCGGTCCATAGCGGATAGTCGGGGGAGGGGATAAGGATTTCATCGTGGTTATCTAACAGCGCTTGCATTGTCATTACAATCAGCTCTGAAACGCCGTTACCGACGTAAACATCTTCTACATCGATATCAAGCAGCCCGCGTTTTTGATAATGCTGCACAATGGCTTTACGAGCAGGATAAATGCCTTTTGAGTCACAATAACCTTGTGAGGTCGGCAGGTTTCGGATCACATCGACCAGGATCTCATCGGGTGCATCAAAGCCGAACGGGGCGGGATTGCCGATATTTAGCTTTAAAATTTTATGGCCTTCTTCTTCCATGCGCTTGGCATGTTTAAGAACGGGGCCACGTATGTCATAACAAACATTATTCAGCTTGGAGGACATCCCGATATTGTGCATTTGGTTAACCTGAGAATTATTATGTAATACCAACAAATTACACTATAAAACCGTGCAAAAGAAAGCCCCTGCAGTAAAAAATCAGGTGAAACGATATTATATGTAATTAAATACTTTTTCAGGGAGTGTGATCTGCTACAGAACAGTTTTCCATGCGGGTAATAAGTAGGGTAGAATAGTCGATTCACTATGTGGTTATGCTATTTAACTAACATGAAGGTAGAACTGCGTGCCCAGTGAACGGCACATCTACAATCAGCCAGGGATGAGCCTTTATGGTGCTACAGAGCTGAGTGAGGTTACCTTGATTGCGCTACAAACTGCCATTGAAGTTTTAATCGATAAAATTCAACAAGCGTCAGATACAACCCAACGTTTGACGGTATCACTGGATTTACCAGCAAATACCGACCTGATTGATTGGATGGAATCCCAGCCGCTCTTCCCGAAATTCTACTGGCAGTCCCGTGATAGCCGTGAAGAGGTTGTTGCATTAGGTCAGGTCAAAACGTTTACCGACCCGATGGTCGCTGAGAAAGTGCTGTCTGATGATCAGCGAATTTGGGGCGGGCGTTCGTTTGACGGACGAACCCGTCGAAATCGTCGCTGCCTGTCTTCTTTTTTCTTCCTGCCACTGCTTGAAGTTATCCGTATCGATGGCAGCAGGCACCTAGCTGTTAACCTGCCTGCTGAGAAAGAGAAATTGTTGCTGGCTTTAGCGCAAGTTACTACCACAGCGAAAAAGATGCCGGGTATCCGCAGCACGATCATTGGCCGCACCGATACGCCTGATTTTTCCGGCTGGTCGACGATGATCAGTCAGGCGCTTGAAGCCATTTCGCAACAAGTCTTAGACAAAGTGGTGCTGGCCCGTCGTACGACGCTTCAGCTGGACACGCCCGTCGCACCAGCACAATTACTGAAAGCCAGCCGAGCCAGCAATAGCAACAGCTTCCACTTTATGATGGCGCTGGATGAGAAACACAGTTTTATCGGTTCGACGCCGGAGCGTTTGTTTTTACGCCATGATCGCGAACTAAAAACCGAGGCATTGGCGGGAACGGTAGGTCGCGGTCTGAATGCGGTGGAAGATAACCAGTTAGCCCAGTGGCTGATGGCCGACACGAAGAACCGTTACGAGAACCGCTTAGTGGTGGACGACATTGTCGGCCGTCTGGTTCCTTGCTGCGAATCTATGGATGTTGCGAAAGCACCGGAGCTGGTACGGTTACGTAAAGTGCAGCACATAAAACGCGGTATTGAGGTGCAATTAAACGAGCACGTCTCCAGTGCCGACCTACTCGATAACCTGCAGCCTACGGCGGCGATTGCCGGATTGCCTCGCGATCAGGCGCTGAGCTTCATTACCGAGCATGAACCGTTCGCACGCGGCTGGTATAGCGGTGCGGTGGGGTTTATCAGCCGTCAACGCAGTGAATTCTGTGTTGCCATTCGCAGTGCATTGATCATGGGCGAAGAAGTGCACGTTTTTGCCGGAGCCGGTATTGTTCCGGGATCAACCGCTGATAGCGAGTGGATGGAACTGGATCGTAAAACCGCCACATTATGCAGCTTGCTCGAATCGGATGAGCCGGAACTGGAGCGAGTATCTGCATGACTGAAGGGCTATTGACCTCGCACGCTTTGACCTTGGAAACATCGACCTTGGAAACACCGGCCTTGGAAGCTGAGCGCTTGGATATGAAACAACAGCAAGCGGCACTGAATAAGCTGTGGGCTGGCTTGATGTTAGAAGAGTTGGCCCGGCTGGGCGTTAAACATATCTGCATCGCACCCGGCTCTCGCTCGACGCCGTTAACGCTGGCGGCAGTCGATAACCGCCAGCTGACGATCCATCCTCATTTTGATGAACGTGGACTTGGCTTTCTGGCTTTAGGCTTAGCCAAGGCGACCCAGGAACCGGTCGCCGTTGTGGTGACGTCGGGAACGGCCGTCGCAAATTTACTGCCCGCGGTCGCAGAGGCCGGTTTGACCGGTGAGAAACTGGTGTTGCTGACATCTGACCGACCATTGGAGCTCATTCAGTGCGGGGCGAATCAGGCGATCCGCCAGTCAGGTATTTTTTCACAGCATGTGACCGCCTTTCATGATATCCCGTCGCCGACATTAGCGGTGTCTCCAGCCTGGCTGTTAACGACCATTGACGAAGCCATGCAGCAACAAAAGCTGCAGGGCAGTGCTGTCCACTTTAACTGTCACTATCCTGAACCACTCTATGGCGATGACGCTGATTTTACTGAATATCTTAGCCCGTTAGGAACCTGGCAGGGTGATGTTCAGCCTTATACCATGCACAGTCAGGCCGCCGGCCATCACATTTCGATTGATGCGTATAAATGGCAGTCGCTGACCGAGCGCAAAGGCATTGTGATTGCGGGCCGGTTAGAGCCCGAGGCGTTGCCAGCGGTCCAAGCATTGGCCGAAAAATTGGGCTGGCCATTATTGGTTGATCCTCAAGGCGGGGGCAGCAGCGACTGGGCGGGGTTTGATGTCTGGATGCAAAATGCTGAATGTCATAATTTTCTCAAGCAAGCCGACACCATCGTGCAATTTGGTGCCCGCCTGGTTTCTAAGCGCCTGCTGCAGTTAATCGACAATTCTGATTGGGAACAATACTGGCTGGTGGATCCGTTAGCCGGGCGGCTAGACCCCACTCATCGGCGTAGTCATCGTATTCAGGCAAATATTAAGCAGTGGGCGACGTTCGCGGCTGAGCAGTCACTAGCCAGTACTCATTCTGGTTGGGCTGAGCCGCTACAGCTCGCTTCCAGCCGCTACTTCGACATGCTAGCGGTGCACTGTTCAGAGCTTACCGAGATCACTCTTGCGGCGAATTTGCCCCGGTGGCTACCGGAGAGTACCGAGTTATTTCTCGGCAACAGCCTGATCGTTCGCCTGCTTGATATGTGTGGAAAATTGCCGCAGACCGCGACATTTTCCAACCGCGGCGCCTCGGGTATTGATGGTTTGATTGCGACAGCTGCCGGGGTATACAAAGCCAGGAAAGCGCCGCTGTTATGCCTGCTGGGGGATACGTCACTCTTGTATGATCTGAATTCATTGGCGTTACTTCGCGAGGTTTCACATCCTGTCGTGGTTCTGGTGACGAACAACGATGGTGGCGGGATCTTTGATTTGCTGCCGGTACCGGAGCAGCAGCGGGAGGATTTCTACCGAATGCCGCATGGGCTGGAGTTCAGTCATGCGGCGGCGATGTTCGGGTTAGGGTATTATTGTCCGGATTCGCTGGAACAGGCGGAGCAAATGTGTCGTCAGGCATTGAGCCAGAGCGGCCCGACGCTGATTGAAGTTAAGACCCCTCCGGGTCAGGCCGGACAGTTGTTAAAAGCGTTATTTGCCGAGATCAGAGATGCCTCTTTACTCTGAAAGCTATGGTGTCAGGCATGATCTTCGCTGGCCGCAACCCACCCTGGTGTTTCTGCACGGATTACTGGGATCCGGGCGGGACTGGCGCCATGTCATCAATGCGCTGTCCCCGCATTATTTCTGCCTGACCATTGATTTACCCGGACATGGTAACAGCCAGATGTTATCGGCGGCTGATTTTGTTCAGGTTAATCAGCTGATACACCAAACGCTGGCTCACCGCCATATCACCTCTTATGTGTTGATCGGCTATTCAATGGGCGCACGGCTGGCGATGTATCATGCCACTCACCCTTATCTTGAAAGCTCAGCCCGATTGGCCGGTATGATCCTGGAAGGTGGTCATTTCGGGCTGCCGCCAATAGAATGTGCCGCAAGATTTGCAAATGATGAAAAATGGGCGCAGCGTTTTACCCGTGAATCACTTGGCAAGGTTTTACCTGATTGGTATCAACAACCTGTCTTTTCGTCACTGAATCATGACCAAAGACAAAGTTTGATACTGAAACGGAGTGATAACCTTGGTTCCGGTGTTGCACGTATGCTGCTTGCTACATCCTTAGCAAAGCAGCCCCCGCTGCAAGAAAAATTAGCAGCACTATCCCTGCCCGTACTCTATGTCTGTGGCGAGCAGGACAGCAAATTCAGACGTCTGGTCGAGGGCACCGCATTCGATTATCGGGTGATCCCGTCGGCGGGACATAATGTGCATGTTGAACGGCCTCATGAGTTCAGCACGGTAATTAATAATTTTGTAAAACAGATTGGAATTAAACATGGCGAGAGTCATAAGGCAGGCTGAAACTATGCGTAGTGTTAAGTTGTATCAATACCAGTTACCCATGGATTCAGGCGTTATCTTACGCCATCAGCGTTTAGTCACTCGTGACGGCTGGGTTGTCGAATTACGTGATGGCGAAGCAGTCGGTTATGGTGAAATTGCACCATTGCCAGAGTTTAGCCGGGAAACAGTCCAGCAAGCCGGAGAACAAGCTCAGCAACTGCTGGAAGCCTGGATCGAGGGGGACAACCTTGATCTCTCTCAGGCATTTCCATCCGTTGCATTTGGTCTGAGCATGGCACAACTTGAACTCGCTGGCGGGTTGCCTGCTGAAGGCAACTATCTGGTGGCCCCGCTGTGTTCTGGCGATCCCGATGATCTGATTGTCCGACTGAATGAGATGCCCGGCGAGAAAGTGGCAAAAATAAAAGTGGGTATGTATGAAGCGGTCCGTGATGGGATCGTGGCTAACATGTTCATTGAAGCTATTCCGGAAATAAGATTGCGCTTAGATGCAAATCGCCAGTGGACACCGGTTAAGGCTCGGCAGTTTGCTAAATACGTGAAACCTGAGCACCGAGCAGGTATTGCCTTCCTGGAAGAGCCTTGTAAGACACCGGCTGACAGTCTGGCTTTTTCCCAGGAAACGGGTATTAACATCGCATGGGATGAAACCGTACGTGATGAAGGCTTTGAGGTAAAGGCTGAACCCGGCGTGGTGGCAATCATTATAAAGCCGACGCTGGTGGGCTCCGTACAACGCTGTATTGAGCTGGTCAGCCAGGCGCATGCCGCAGGCTTAACCGCGGTGATTAGCTCCAGCATAGAATCCAGCCTGGGTTTAAACCAGCTGGCACGGCTGGCAGCATGGCAAACGCCGGGGGTGATCCCGGGACTGGATACTATGCAGCTGTTTGCGGCTCAGCTGGAAACACCGTGGCCGGACAGTAATTTGCCGGTGACGTCTTTAGCAACACTTGAGGCGGTATGGCAGAAGTAAGTTACGACTTCGCCACATGGCCCTGGCAACATTGGGCATCAGAGCGGTCGTCAGCGACCGCTCTTTCGTTTGGCGAACAACACTTCAGCTGGGCTGAAGTTACGGCACGGGTTGACGAGTATGCACAATGCCTGCTTGAGCAGGGGGTCAAGCGTGATCAGTTGATTGCGGTTGTCGCCCCCAATTCGATTCAGGTTTTATGGCTGCTGCTGGCAACCTTGCGGGTAGGGGCACGGTATGTCGGGTTGAATCCTCGTCATACCGAGGTTGAGTTAAATGCCCAGCTTGATCAGTTACAGCATGATTTTATCTGGTATCCGGCAAAAACAGTACATCCGCTTATCTCGGGCCAGCGATTGTATTTACTGCCGCCGCAGAATCCCCGATTGGTTCCTGTAACCTGGCAGCCAACACGGCCGGCGACAATGACTTTTACCTCGGGCTCGACAGGAACACCGAAAGTGGCGGTCCATAGTGCAGGCAATCATTTAGCCAGTGCTGCCGGCCTGCTGGCGTGGATGGATTTCGCCCAGGATGATAGCTGGTTACTTTCACTGCCGTTATTCCATATTTCAGGTTTGGCGATAGTCTGGCGCTGGTTATACCGTGGTGGCAGGTTGGTTGTGGCACGGCCTGTCGACTTTGACAGGGCATTAACTCAGGTGACTCACGCCTCTCTGGTGCCGACCCAGTTACAGCGTTTTCTGGCATATCAGGAACGCGACCCCTCGGTAACTTTTAGGTTAAAAAAGGTACTGCTAGGTGGTACTGTTATCCCGATAAGCCTGACTGAACAGGCCGAGCTTTCCGGCATCAATTGCTGGTGTGGCTACGGTATGACGGAGATGGGATCGACTGTGACCGCGAAAAGGGCTGATGCCAGCGGCGGAGTCGGTGCGGTCATACCCAACCGTGAACTGACGTTGAAAAATGGCGAGATTTTCGTGCGCGGTGCAACCTTGGGCTTGGGCTATTACCGGAATAAAACAATATTTCCGGCCTGCGAAGGTGAATGGTTTGCAACCCGTGATTTAGGCGAATGGCGAAATGAAGAACTGCATATTATCGGGCGTGCCGACAATATGTTTATCTCCGGAGGCGAGAATATTCAGCCTGAAGACGTGGAACGGGTTTTACTGGCTCACCCTGATATCAGGCAGGCATTTGTGTTGCCGGTTGAAGACTCGGAATTTGGCCAGCGCCCGGTGGCCATTGTCGAGCCCGGATCGGTATTAACCGATGAGCTGGTCAATAACCTGCAAGCTTATATGGCAGAGCAGGTTGTGACGTTCAAGCGGCCAATTTGTTATTACCCGTTACCCGAAGGTTTTGCCAAATCAGGCATAAAAGTATCACGGGAAAAACTGAAACACTGGTTGATTTGCCAGCTTTGAGATTTAAGAGATACAAGCGAGTATTGGAGTATCGAGTGGCGAGAGACTAGGCTCTAGATACTCGATACTCGATACTCGATACTCGATACTCGATACTCGATACTCGATACTCGATACTCGATACTCGATACTCGATACTCGATACTCGATACTCGATACTCGATACTCGTCACTTCTTTACCGATTCTTTCCTCTAAGTGCCATTACTCGCTCCCGCAGTGTCGTACTGTTCGCTTCACTTGACGTGAGAGCGGATCCGGCAACAATATTGACTCTGGACCAGAAACGCTTGGGCTTTTTCAGCAGAGCACGGCCGCCTTCACGGCTGAATAAACTCCCCCACAGGCCTTGCAGGGCGACAGGAATAACCGGCACCGCTGAGTGCTTGATAATGATATCGATACCGCGTAGGAAAGGGCCGATTTCACCGTCATGGGTCAATTGACCTTCCGGAAAGACGCAAACAAGATCGCCATTGTCTAAATACTCTGAAACCTGACTGAAGGCGGTGCGGATTGACTTGCCATCAGAGGCATTGACCGGAATCACCTTACAGGCACGGCAGAAAGCACGGATCAGTGGAAGGTTATAAATATCCTGATCCATCAGGAAACGGATTGGACGGGGGCAGGCACCAGCCAGCAACAAGGCATCCATATAACTGACATGATTGCAGACAAGCAATGCGCCGCCTTGTTTAGGGATACTTGCCAGGTTGGTATGGGTGACTCGATACATAGTATGGGTCACCATCCATACCAGAAAGCGCCAGAAGAAGTCAGGAACCTGTATGTAGAGATAGAGAACAACACACAGGTTCATTACCGAGAGGACAAAGAAAAACTGCGGAATACTGAGGTCAAGGACCGACAAAAAGAGGATCGAAATAATTGCACTGGCAACCATAAACAACGCATTTAAGATATTGTTGGCTGCAATGATTTGCGCACGCTCACCTGCTTTAGCACGGTGTTGCATCATAGCGTAAAGCGGGACGATGAAAATACCGCCAGACACGCCAAGCATAGTTAAAGAAATGAAGACCCGGAATAATTCTGGCTGAGAGATAAATTCAGCAATACTTCGGGAAACAGGAATAATTTCAGGTGCAGCAAACAGCAGATCGGCGCCAAACAATGTAATGCCCAAACTGCCCAAAGGAACAATTCCGGGCTCAATGCGGTGACTAGAGAGGCGATCACAGAGCAGAGATCCGACCGCAATACCGATTGAAAACAGGGCCAACAGGAAAGAAACAGAAGCGGCGCCCCCCCCTAAATGCATTTTCGCGAAATTTGGAAACTGGGTCAGGTAACAGGCTCCGAGGAACCAAAACCAGCTGATGCCTAACACGCACAGGAAGATGGTCTTATCGTTTCTGGCAATGGCTAAAGTATGACGGGTCTGGCGGGCAGGTTGCCATTTAAAAACAAGATTCGGGTTGCTTGGCTTCGCTTCTGGTATCCAGCGCGATGTCAGATAGCCTAAGACCGCAAAACTGACCACACTGATCGCAGCGATGATGGGAGCATCCTTCTGATTCGCGATAACGCCTGCCAGCAGGGTGCCGAGTAAAATCGCCAGAAACGTTCCGGTTTCAACCAGCGCGTTCCCTGAGACTAATTCTTCTTTTTTCAGATGCTGGGGCAGCAGGGCATATTTAGCCGGCCCGAAAAAGGCAGACTGGCTTCCCATAAGAAATAGCAAAACCAGCAGCATCATGTAGCTTTCAGCGAGAAAAGCGACAGCGGCCAGCGCCATAATGATGATTTCGGCCATCTTAACGATACGCATGATCAGCGCTTTATCGTATTTATCCGCCAGTACTCCGGCAGAAGCTGAAAAAAGGAAGAAAGGCAGTATAAATACCCCCGCCGCCAGATTAATGATTAAATCTGAATCGAGGGGCAGGGTGCCGGGAGCGGCAAAAGCGATAAGAATGAGTAACACATTCTTATAGACATTGTCATTAAAAGCCCCAAGCGCCTGAGTGAGAAAATACGGTAAAAAACGCTGTTTAGTTAACAGTCGGGATTGGGGCTGTGTGCGCATTGAAAGCTCCGTTTATACGCGCCAGGAGTTGAGATAGGTATCCAATAAGTTATCGATGAGTACTTTGCCGTCAACAGGGGTTGAGGTGAAGAGTTTATCGTCAACGCTAAGCAGTGTGATACCGTGAACGCCAGCCCAAAGTACGCGGCTCGCTTCCATGATCTCTTTTTCAGATTTTTCCGGTGTGATTTGACGGATCAGTGCTTCCAGCATTCCGGTCATTTTATCGATACGTTCAGATTGCCACTCAGGCAGATCATCGCCGCTCATGGTATGTTGAAAAATTAGCTGCCAACGGTAGGGATGAGATGCCGCAAATTCCTGATAACAATACGCCAGTCTGCGCAGTGCGTCTTCAGGTGATGTTGCGTTTTTCATTTCGTTTGCGGCTTCAGCAAACAATTCATCTAATGTCTGAGCGACAGCATGAAGTAATAGCAGATTGTAGTTACCAAAAACGTTTACCAGGGTGCTAGGTACATAGCCAATCATTGCTGCGACTTTACGCAGGCTGAGCTCGTGGTGCGGATGCTCACTTAGAAAATTTTTCACCTGCTCCAGTGTCATACTTACCAACTCTTCACGAGTATGGTCATTTCGTCTTGCCATCGAAAAATACTCTTAATGGGTTATATTCTTGTTGCTAATCCGATGCCAAACCAAGGGATACTGGCTCAGATTTTTATAAATTGTTATAGAAAAACGTTCGATACTGTAGTTGTTCACAACCAAGATGGTCAAGGGAAAAGCCTGCGGTGTGCTAAATTACAGGCTTACTTGTGATAATTCTCTCACTTGTTAATCATAGTTGGAATATGCCAAGTGAAAAGTTTTAATTTATTCAATTATCTGGCGTTTTTCTCTGAATTTCTAATAGATATCTGTTCATTTAGGGTCCAGAAATCAACCAGAATACCAATCAGGAAAAAACCGAAAGTGCAGAGGTAGAGGATACCCGTTAGCCATTTTCCCATGTACATACGATGCACACCGAATACACCGAGAAAAGTCAGAAGCAGCCAGGAAACGTTATAATCCACTTCGCCAGCCTGAAAGCGTAAATCCGCTTCGCGATCCATTGACGGAATTAGGAACAGGTCAATCAGCCAGCCAATACCGCAAAGGCCTAAAGTCAGAAACCAGATTGTTCCCGTGACCGGTTTTCCATAGTAGAAGCGATGCGCACCGGTAAAGCCAAAAATCCACAGTAAATAGCCGATCAGTTTGCTATGTGTATCTTGCATGTTTCCACCTGTGAGTCTGTATTAGTTTGTCTAAGTCGCTTTTTATCAAAGACTAGACGATTGGACAATCAAATCTCTGTAAAGTGCCCGAGCGCCAAGGGCCTAGTATTTTCCAGTTTTGTCGATCTTCATTAATTTTCGTAACAATTTGAGACGTCTGTTTGATTGACTTTCTAAGGTAGCCCGATAGGATGCTCGGAGAATATGGCAAAGGTATATAAACTAATGAAACGTTTTTTTACTCTATTTACTCTGATTATTGCAGTGTCGTTTATGACTCCGCATGCTGAGGCAAAAAAATTCGGTGGCGGTAAGTCGTTTGGTAAAAGTTTCAAAACGGCTCCAGTACAAAAAAAACAGCCACAGCAAACTGATACGGTTGGCAAACAAAGCCCAACAGCTGCTCAATCGAGCAAAAAAGGCCTGATGGGAGGGCTGCTGGGTGGGCTTCTTGCCGGTGGTTTGCTTGCCGCTTTCTTCGGTGGAGCTTTTGAAGGCATTCAATTTATGGATATGTTGATCTTTGGATTGATTGCATTTGTTATCTTCAAACTGTTCCAGACTATGCGTGGCGCGAAAAGTACCCCTATGGGGCACCGCGAAGCTTATGCGGGTAATTCATCACAACGAAGCCAGCAGCAGTATCGCCAGGCACCTGAAGTGAGTGCGGCATCACAGCAAGCAGATACTGCGGCCGACTATGGTTCGACAGATAGCGATGTGCCGTTTAATCTGCCGCCAAACTTCAATATGAATGCATTTTTAAATGGCTCGCGTGATCATTACCGTGTTCTGCAAGGCGCATGGAATCATAACGAGCTTGAGAAAGTTCGCGAATACGTATCACCAGCCCTGTTTGCAGATCTTTGCGCTGAACGTGCCAAGCTTGATGGCGAGCAACAGACTGAAGTGATGTATGTCGACGCAGAGCTTGTTCGAGCAGATTACGATGCAAGCCTGGCGCAGCTAAGTATCAAGTTCTCTGGCCGTTATAAAGATCGCGCTGAAGGTGTCGAGGAAGATATCACTGATATCTGGCATCTGGAACGAGATCTACGGGCACCTGATGCGCCTTGGTTAATCGTCGGTATTCAGGCGTAAGAAATCAAAGTACCTATGTCGATATAGCTTTAAAACCGCTCGAAATGAGCGGTTTTTTATGATCTGTCGTGACGACTCTTATTGAAAAAGACTTCGAGAAGTCATGTGCTCTGACTAAAGTTCGGCATGGCTAAGCACTTGGAATATCAGTTGAATACTCTGTTGTTGCATACAGCAGGTATAAATATCCGAATATTTGAACTGGGTCGCTTTCTTGGCCGCAAAGATTGGAAGAGATTGATCTCATCACCTACTTTTATTCTTATCAGCCGCTAGTATTAAAACATCGGAAACAAACCAAGATTTAATTGGTCGTAATTTATAAAAGAGGTAACTATGCCGTATACTGCAGAACTTGTTGATGAAATGAACCTTCTCGTGAAATTTCCAATGCACAGCGATTTAGAAGGGATCAAAGTCCGCGGTGACGCAGCGCCTGAAATGGTAGCAGCAGCAAAACGTTTATTTGAGAAAGGGCTGGTCACTCAAGAGGACGGAGGTTATCTGACATTTTCTGGCCATCAGGCAGTTGAAAGTGCCAAAGCTACCCTGCGTATTCTGACGGGAACTGTCACTGTTTAATATGTGAACAGAGATTTAAACGTATTTCAAAATTCTGTTCTAACCGATAGGAAGCATGGCCTCAGGTCATGCTTTCAAGTTCTGAGATAACCTGTAGTGCCTCCTCGTTCGATGATCCGCAGACATCCGGGCAAGGTTTGAAATGATGGCATACCGGCGGACGTTCTGGTTTACCGAAAAGCTTACACAGGTTATTTTCATTTAACTGGATACAGCGAATCCCCGCGGGCTTTCCCTCTGGCATTCCCGGGATCGCAGAAGAGATACTAGGTGCAATACAGCACGCTCCACAGCCTAAACGACATTCCATAACCCACCTATACTTTATTAACCACTCGAAACGGGTGCGAAAGTTACCATTCAAACACTTCAGGGTCAAAAAATCGTGGATTAATACGGCCTAAATATTAATCCCCCACAGTGACTCCTGACCTTCGAACGGTATTAATTGCTTGCACTTTACCTGCGAGGCAGCTATAAAACCGCCTCCTTCTGCCATACAGGTTGAGGGTGGTCAAAGATAAGGTTGGTATCATGGCACGTTTTTGGGAAGAGAAAGGCTTAACGGCAATGACTGATCCGGAGTGGGAATCACTCTGTGATGGTTGTGGTAAGTGTTGTCTGCACAAGTTAATAGATGATGATACTGACGAGATTTATTTCACCAACGTAGCCTGTAGCTTGCTGGATAACAACACGTGCTCATGCAAAGACTACCCAAATCGTTTTGAATCCGGCGAAGAGTGTCTGAAATTGACTCGTGAACGCATTGATGAGTTTGTCTGGTTACCTGACACTTGCGCTTACCGCTTACTTGCCGAAGGGAAAGCGCTACCCGAGTGGCATCCTTTGATCTCCGGTTCAAAAGAAGCGATGCACCAAGCTGGCGAGTCAGTTCGCGATAAAGTGGTCTACGAAATCGAGGTGATCGATTGGGAAGACCACATCTTGAATCACCCCAATAGAATACCGGGCTAATACCAATCCGTATAACTGCGGGTAACCAGCTTTCTTGTCACGAGAAAGACTGTTCGAAACCGTATTAAACGACGAATGCCGCCATTTTGTCGCCACTATCATGGCGACAGTGGCGGCATTGTTATATCGGGCGTTCAGAGGCTTTTAGTTAACGCATCTTCAAAGTGGTTATCGCTTTTTCACTACCATATTGAGCAACAATAAGGTCACTACCGGAAAAATTGATGCGATCAGCATCCAGTTCCAGCCTTGGGTAAAGAGCACCATGCCGGCTCCTAGGGATCCTGTGGCCTGAAAGGCGGTGATAGAGAAATCATTGAGCGCCTGGACCTTAAAGCGTTCATTGGCACGGTAGGTACTGGGTAGCAAGGTGGTGCCGCTGATAAACAAGAAATTCCAGCCAATGCCCAGCAAAACTAATGCCCACCAGTAGCTATGAACACTGTTCCCGAGAAGGCCTATGATGATGCAGCTGATCATGATCAGACAACCGACATAGATCAGGCGGTAGGTACCGATATGCCTGATGAGAATAGGCGTAATGAGTGAGGGTAAATACATAGCCATAACGTGGCTCTGGATCACCCACTTAGCACTTTGGATATCATGACCATGGTGTTGCATTGCCAGTGGGGTGGCTGTCATTAAAAAGGCCATTACGGCATAGGCAGTCAGACTGGCGCCGGTAGCAAGCCATAACAGGGGTTGTTTTAACACCTGGGAGAAGGGGCGGTCGGTGCCGTTGGTTTTGAGGTCGTCCCTGATGCTGATGGGCTTCATTGCAATCAGCAAGATGGTTGCACCAATTAATTCGATGATCCCCAGTGCGTTGTAAGCATTGGCGTATTGAGACAAATAAATCGGAATGAATTGACCGATATTGAGTAGTTCCGGGCCCATCATGGCGGCCGCAATCCCTCCGACCAGCACCAAGCTGATCACACTGGGGTGTTGGCTGGGTGTTTTACAGCATTCAATGGCAGCAAAGCGGTACTGACCGACATAAGCTAACTGGGTACCGAGAAGGAAACAGCATAAGGCAAAGCCCCAGAACGACTCTTTTTCAATAGCTAAAGCGGCAGCAAAAGCGACAAAACCACTGATAATGGCGGCGCTAATGAAGGCATTTTTCCGTCCGAACTTGTGCTGAATTTTAGCCGATGGAAATATGTTTAATGACACCCCAACGATCAGAGCCGTTACCGGCAGAGTTGACAGCTCCGGGTTTGGTTGTAACTGAGCACCAATAATCCCACCGAGAAACACATTAAGGGCGCCGACCGATAAGACAAAAGGTTGGACTAAAGCCAGTAGCCAGGCATTCCAGGGTAGGGATTTCATAAACATCCGATAAAAAATTGTAAAGGATGAAGGTACCTACCTGAAGATGTTAATTCAACAAAATTAAGCCGCTTGATGGTGGTGAGCCTGTTGCAGAAGCGAAATAATTGGCGCGGCTTTGTTCAGACTGCGAATATCGGCAAATAGCACTTTGGCTTCAGGGTATTGATGGCGAAGATAAGCAAACCACTGTTTCACCCGATTCGGGTAGTAAAGCCCCTTATCGCCTTTAATTTCAAATTGAGAGTAGCGAAGTAGTAACTCGAGCACTTCACTCCATGTCATATGGTCTTCGTTGCGTTTCACCACGTTACACAGATTAGGCAGATTGAGGGCACCACGACAGACCATCAGGGAGTCTGTATTGGTGGCTTGCAGGCAGGCTTGACCATTTTGGTAATTCCAGACTTCACCATTAGCGATGATCGGAATGGTGATTTTTTCTTTGGTCTGGCGAATGTAATCCCACTTAATGGCATCGGCTTTATAGCCATCAACCTTGGTACGGGCATGAATAACGATTTCGTCGGCCCCTGCCTGCGCGACGGCATCGGCTATCTCAAAACAATGGTTGGGATCATCCCAGCCTAAGCGTACCTTGGCGGTGAGCGGTTTTGTCGGATGAACAGCACCGCGCACTGCTTTGACTATCTGATAGATCGACTCTGGATCTTTGAGCAATACGGCCCCGCCACGACTTTTGTTAACCGATTTTGCCGGGCAGCCAAAGTTAATATCAATGCCAGCAGAGCCTAAGGTAATCGCACGATAGGCATTTTCAGCCATCCATTGAGGTTCTTGTCCCAATAGCTGGACGCGAACGGGGGTGCCGGCAGCTGTTTTGCCGCCATTGTGCAGTTCTGGGCACAAGCGATAGAAAACACTATTCGGTAACAGACGATCTATGATGCGGATGAATTCAGTCACGCACAGATCATAGTCATTAATATCGGTTAGCATCTCTCGCATTAAATGGTCCAACACGCCTTCCATCGGACCCAATATGACTCGCATAACACCTCTCAACGTTTAATATCCATTCACATTACCATTTGGCCATCGTTAAGCGAATGGATAAAGGGTGCAAGATTTTAGTTCGGAATCGAGGTTTTGTCACCTGATCATGAGAAGGGCAGGCATTTAAGATGAGTGGTGGGTGTGTGGCTGTATCGATTTACCTGCAACAATTCTCACGCTGTGATTATCAACGCGCTTGTGCTCAAGGCTCAGTGCCAGCATGCTGCGAGCAACATCTTCTGCCGGGATGGGATTGAGGTGGGCCAGCGGACCGACTAGCAGCGGTTTAATTAGCGCAAAAATACGCTGGCTGATGATCTCACCGTGCCTTGGTTTCGATCGCTCTCCTTTCAATGGCCCGGGACGAACAAAGGTACAGCGGGAAAACCCCAGTTTGCTGAGCGCTTTTTCCATTTTCCCTTTGCTGCGTAAATAATGAGAGGGTGACCATGGGTGCGCAAACAAGCTGGAGATCACCACCAAGTTGGTCACTCCAAGTAATTGCATGGTCGTGGCAACGTCTTTGACCAGCTGAAAATCAACGGCTTCAAGGGCGGCGTTACTCCCGGCCTGTTTCTTTGTTGTTCCCAGGCAGATAAAGCCATAGGTCGGGGTAATATCGCTTTCATCCCAAGCAGTAATCCGCAGCTCAGGATGAATAATTTGTACTAACTTTTTGCTGTGAAAAGGAAGCTCGCGGCGAGAAAGGGAATAGACTCTCTGAAAGTGGTCATGTGCGAGCAGCAGATGAAGCAGCTCATCTCCGACTAAACCGCTGGCTCCGGCAATAATCGCACTTGCTTTTACCTGACTCATCAACGTTATTCCTCATAGCGGCATATATAAATGCGTTTAGTTTAATCGTTCTATTTGGTGGCAATCATCAGTTTGGCCTGTATCGCTATCAAACTTCAACAAAAAACATTGAAGAGTGTTGTTGAGTTGAAGACAACATGATCCCGTCGATATTTTTTGCAACGTATATTGTCAGGTGAGTTGGTATATAATCGTTCCATCTTCAGAATTGTTCGAAAACCGGAAAAGAAAATGACAGATTTAATGACACTACCAGCGGACTGGGAAGGAATGCCTGCAGCGTTTATTGAAGGCGCTTTACTGGCAGCCAATGCGAATCCTAAACCTCTGGAGCCAGAGACATGGTTGCCGGCGTTAATCAACGGTGGTGTGGTTGAAGATGAGCAAAGAGCGGTGACGGCAGAGCAGAAAAAGGCTGTATTAGGTCATTTTGAACAGCAGTACTGCTACATCAAAGCCGGTGAGTTCGAACTGCCAACAGCGCTGGAATGGGATGCGGAACAAGGCGTGACGGAGGCATTGAGTCATTTTGCCGAAGGGTTTATGGCTGTCTGGCCGACCATTGAGCCTAATTGGGCTGAGCAGACGATGTCTGACGGTACCATGCGTATGCTGTCAGCATTAATTACGACGTTGATGTTGTTGCTGGATGAAGAAGAAACGCGGGCTCAAATGAAAGAGGCTGGTGTGACAGGCATGCCGGCACTGTCCGATTTGTATTCTCAATTACCGTTGATGCTCACTGAAGTCGTGATGGCGGCAGATGAATTTCAGCAAGGCGCAGCAGCGCAGGCGGTAAATCCTTATAAAGAGATGAGCCGTAATGATCCTTGCCTGTGTGACAGCGGCAAAAAATTCAAACACTGCTGTGGCAAGTAATGTCTGAGCATTCTGCGACAGTACGTACCGTTCGCCACCAGGACAAACCCGTCATTATTGTCGTCGCGGGTGTGATTGAAAAAGAGGACCATTATCTGCTTGCCCAACGCTTTGAGCATGCAAGCCAAGGCGGTCTGTGGGAGTTTCCCGGTGGCAAAGTGGAAGCGGGCGAAACACCGGAACAAGCATTAGAGCGTGAGCTGTCAGAAGAGCTGGCGATACAGACAACCACCGGAAAGTGGTTGGCTGATAGTCTTTTTGATTATGGTGATAAGATCATTCACCTTAAAGGCTATATCAGTCATTGGCAATCTGGCGAGCTGCAGCTTCATAGCCATCAGGATGCAATCTGGGTTGATAAAGTGTCGATAGCGCAGTACGAGCTGTGTCCGGCGGATTACCCGATTGTCGAGGCGCTCACTCAAGGGGGGAGTGACTAGGTAAAAGGCGCGAGAGATAGAGGCGAGATCTCTTTTCTCGCCACTAGTAAGTTTAATCTTTTTTATCAAAAAACTGCGCAATAACAATCAACGCAAGTGCGATTAGATTCGCGGCAAAAATCACCACTAACCACTGTGGCATCGACTGGCCGAGGAAACTCCACACCACTTCACTGCAATCGCCATAGGCTTCGAACATCCATGGAGCCCATTGGTTGAGCGGTGCCCAGCTCGGAAACTGAACAAACAGATCACACGTCGCGAAAGGGGACGGGTTGAACTGATAATCGACATGCTGACGGGCTAGTTGTAATCCGATGAATGCGCTGTAGCCCCAGCCAGCCAGCCCTGCCCAGCGAAATATCGCATTCTGTGGTGCAATAAGACCGACAATAGCCGCAAAACCCATGCCCATCATCGCAACGCGTTCATAAATACACATCACACAAGGTCCAAGTTTCATTGCGTGCTGGAAGAACAGGGCACAAGCTTCAAAGAAGATAATGAACAGCAGCAGTAACAGCCATGATGTCCGATTTTTTGAAAATGTATTCAGAAATTGCATAGGATGATCTCTAAGCTAACTGGAATAAAGCAAAGCCCTGACTTATCAGGGCTTTGAAGTATTATATATGACTCTTATCTTCGCGAAAGATTCAATTAATGTCCAGCAGCAGGTGCGATAGCCGACACGGCTTCTGCTGTATGATGAGCTAGCCAGCCCATGTCGTAGAACCATGCGGTCATAGGTGCCAGCATAAACTCGATACCCGCGAGACCAACCAGTGCCAGAACAATGGTATAAGGCAGTGCCATATACACCATGCGGCCATACGACAGACGGATTAACGGAGCCAAAGCGGAGGTCAACGCGAAGAGGAAGGCCGCCTGACCGTTCGGGGTCGCCACTGACGGCAGGTTGGTACCGGTGTTAATCGCGACGGCCAGCATATCGAACTGGTCACGGGTGATCACACCGTTAACCAGCGCGGTTTTCACTTCGTTGATATAAACCGTACCGACGAAGACGTTATCTGACACCATCGACAGCAGGCCGTTGGCAATATAGAACATCGTCATCTGAGCGCTGCCTTCCAGACTCAGCACCATATTGATAATCGGCGCAAATAGGTGTTGGTCGATAATAACCGCGACAATCGAGAAGAAGACCGCGAGTAATGCGGTGAATGGCAGCGCTTCTTCAAACGCTTTGCCTAATGCATGCTCTTCGGTGATACCGGTAAAAGAGGTGGCGAAAATAATGACCGTCAGACCGATCAGGCCGACCGCGGCTAAGTGCAATGCTAATCCTATGATGAGCCATACCGCAATTAACGCCTGAACAGTCAGCTTAGCGTAGTCAATGTTGGTACGGTTTCTGCGCTCTTCGTTGTCAAAGTCAACCAGGATCTTACGGACATTTTCCGGCAGGCGAGTACCGTAGCCGCAAATCTGGAATTTTTCGACAAGCACGCAAGTAAGTAGACCGCAGATGAAAACAGGGACAGTGACGGGGGCCATGCGGATAATGAATTCACCAAACATCCAGCCCGCCTGATCGGCAATGATCAGGTTCTGAGGTTCACCGACCATGGTCATAACCCCACCCAACGCAGTACCAATACCCGCATGCATCAGCAGGCTGCGCAGGAATGAGCGGTAGTTCTCAAGGTCGTTACGGCTCACTTCGCGAATATGTAAATCGGTTGTGTGGTCGTGGGCTGAATGAGGCTCTTGCCCCGATGCGACCTTGTGGTAGATGCTATAGAAACCAATGGTCACACTAATTACAACAGCAATAACCGTCAGCGCATCAAGAAAAGCCGACAAAAAAGCAGCCATTACCACAAAGGAAAGCGACAACAGGGTTTTTGAGTGAATACCAATAAGAATTTTGGTAAAGATAAAAAGCAGCAACTGCTTCATAAAGTAAATACCCGCGACCATAAAGATCAGCAGTAGTATTACTTCGATGTTTGCAACCAGCTCATGTTTAACCTGAGCTGGGCTGGTCATACCGATAGCGACAGCTTCAATCGCCAGCAGACCACCGGGTTGTAATGGGTAGCACTTTAATGCCATGGCCAGAGTGAAGATAAATTCTATCACTAATAACCAACCCGCAACAAAAGGGTCGATGAGGAAAAAAACAACAGGGTTGATAATTAGAAATGCAATGATTGCAATTTTGTACCAATCAGGTGCCTTACCTAAAAAGTTCTTTATAAAGGCGTTCCCTAACGAAATAGCCATGCTTTGGATCTCTTGTAATGCGTAAATTAATGTATGAGCTGTGTGCTGTCATGCCTTTACAGTCTGAGATCGGGGTAACCATATAATTGCGGTATTGGTTAACGAGTCCTTCATGAACGTTTAAGCTAAAAACCATAACCGGGTAACAGATACGGGCAGGATGGTGTTTAACTTAAAGCAGGTAGCAGCTTCCGTTTAGCTCCCAGTATTTATTTGGTGCTAACTGTACAGTTAGATCTGGCTCAGTCAAGTCGTGAGATATGAAATGTTAGTTTTAGTAACATTTCATCTCAAAACGGGAGTTATGATGTGCCAGAATACCAGTAGTGCAATTTACCGTTAAAATTGTAAGCAAATGTTGCGCAATATCAAACTTAGCAGCCTAACTTGAATTCAATATATGGATCATTTTTCACCGCGGTTTCGTCTATTGCAGAACTGGTGGTATGATGAGTTCATAAAATATAAGCAAGAAGCAAATTGGAAAAGTAATTAGATGGTTATAAAGGCTGATAGCCCAGCAACATTTGCTGAGAAGTACATCATTGAAAGTATCTGGAATGGTCACTTCCCTCAGGGCTCTATTCTTCCTGCTGAACGTGAATTATCAGAACTGATTGGCGTAACTCGTACCACATTGCGAGAGGTGTTGCAGCGCTTGGCACGTGATGGCTGGCTGACCATTCAGCATGGTAAGCCTACCCGGGTAAATAATTACATGGAGACCTCAGGTCTGAGTATTCTTGATACTTTGATCACCCTGGACGGTCAGGATGTTCAGAGCGTTCTTGAAGATCTGCTGTCTGCTCGTACCGATATCAGTAGTGTTTACATGCGCTATGCGATCAAAGGTAATAGCGAGGAATCCAGTAAGCTACTTGATTATGTTATTGATTCTTGTGAAAAACTTCTCGAGGCTGATAGCTTCATCGACTTTATCGAAAGCCGAAATGAAAAAATCGAGCTGATGCAAGAAGTAAAAAAAATCAATGATAAGTACGCGAAAGATCAACCTGAATTGTGTGAAGCAATTTGCAGGGCGCGTGCTTTTAATTACTTTGACTACCAGATGTTCCAGGGCATGGCCGGAAAGTCGGGTAATACCTTATATGTGCTAACCATTAATGGTCTGCGTAAGATCTATACCCGTGTTGGTGGTTACTACTTCATGAGTTCAGAAGCTTGCCAGTTAGCACTGGATTTCTACCGCGATATAAAATCATACTGTGATAATAATCAGCCGGAACTTGTCGCTGATCGTATTAAGAAGTATGGCCGCGACAGTGGTGCGATTTGGTACAGTAATCGCGTTGATATTGCGCGTTATTTGTACGAAGAAGAACAATGATGTATTAGGGGCGAGTATCTCGATACGAATTTCTAGATACTAGAGTCGAGTCAAAGCGATTCATAGAATTGAAGCCCTAATAAACAGATAGAAATGGAGAGGCATTGCCTCTCCATTTTGTTGTCATAATTCTCAATTCTCAACCTTATATTTCCGTATTGTATTGGTTACGTTTCGGGCAGGTTGCTAGAATTTGGGTTCTGCCATCAGGCATCTCTTCTTCTAGCGTGACGTCAAACCCCCATATCCGATGCAAGTGTTTGATCACCTCATGGTAGCTGTCAGCCAGTGGCACGCGATTATGTGGTATGTACCTCAGGGTCAGCGAGCGGTCACCTTTCAAAGCCACATTCCAGACCTGAATATTCGGTTCGTGATTACTGAGGTTATATTGGGAAGAGAGCTTCTCGCGAATGGCCTGATACCCTTCATCGTTATGAATAGCATCTACTTCGACGTAGTTATGCCGATCATCATCATTCACCGCAAAGAGCTTGAAGTCCCGTATCACTTTAGGTGATAAAAACTGACTGATAAAACTTTCATCTTTGAAGTTTTCCATCGCAAAGTGAACCGTTTCTAACCAATCCTTTCCGGCAATATTAGGAAACCACTGTTTGTCCTCTTCGGTGGGGGTTTCACAGATCCGACGAATATCCTGGAACATGGCAAACCCGAGAGCATACGGGTTAATACCACTGTAATGAGGACTGTTGTATTCAGGCTGTGCCACCACATTGGTATGACTGTGAAGAAATTCCATAATGAAACGATCGGTCACTAAGCCTTCGTCATACAGGTGGTTGAGAATGGTGTAGTGCCAGAAGGTAGCCCAGCCTTCATTCATTACCTGGGTTTGCTTCTGTGGGTAAAAGTATTGGCTGATTTTACGTACAATACGTATGATCTCGCGCTGCCAGGGCTCCAGCAAAGGTGCATGCTTTTCGAAGAAATAGAGAATATTTTCTTGTGGCTCTGAGGGGAAACGTATTTCCTCTGACTGACTTTGTTTCTCTTCCTGGCTGGGAATGGTACGCCACAGCGCATTAACCTGAGTTTGCAGATAGTCTTCACGTGCTTTTTGGCGTGCAGTTTCTTCCACTAATGAGATTTTTTGTGGACGTTTATAGCGGTCGACGCCGTAGTTCATCAAGGCATGACAAGAGTCGAGCAGTCTTTCGACGTTTTCCACGCCGTGCTTTTCCTCACATTCGGTGATGTACTTCCGGGCAAATAATAAGTAGTCAATGATTGAGCTGGCATCAGTCCACGTTTTGAATAAATAATTGCCTTTAAAGAAGGAGTTGTGACCATAGCAAGCATGCGCCATGACCAGCGCCTGCATTGTAATGGTATTTTCTTCCATTAAATAAGCGATACATGGGTTGGAGTTAATGACTATTTCATAAGCGAGCCCCATCTGACCATGCTTGTAGCCACGTTCTGTTTCAATAAAGCGTTTACCAAATGACCAGTGATGGTAATTGATTGGCATACCGATGCTTGAGTACGCATCCATCATTTGCTCTGCGGTGATGATCTCAATCTGATTTGGATAGGCATCCAGCCTATAGTGCTTGGCAACGCGGATAATTTCCCGGTGATATTGCTCAAGCAGGTCAAATGTCCAATCAGGACCATCACTGAGTGTTTTTGTCTTTGTAACCATATAACACACTCCCCCTAAGGCTTATTGACATCTAAGACTACGCGTCAGGCAAAGCTAAGCTGCCGCTAGCTGACTTGCTTCTTGAATAGATCCCGGAACACAGGGAAGATGTCATCCACAGTCCTTATGTTCTGCATGGCAAAGTTGGCATGGCTTGTCTGCAGTGCTTCATATTCTCGCCACAGTGTCTGGTGTGCCCGCCGTGTAATTTCAATGTACGAGTAGTAGCGGGTAACCGGCAGAATATGCTTGTTTAGCAGTTCGCGACATCCCGGGGAATCGTCAGCCCAGTTATCGCCATCTGATGCTTGTGCAGCATAAATGTTCCATTCTGCAGGAGAGTAGCGTTTCTTGATGATCTCATCCATCAGTCGAAGCGCACTTGACACTATGGTTCCCCCCGTTTCCTGTGAATAGAAAAACTCATGTTCATCCACTTCTTTTGCCTGAGTATGGTGGCGAATAAACACCACATCGACATTTTTGTACGTTCGGTTTAAGAACAGATACAGCAGAATGTAAAAGCGTTTGGCTATATCTTTAGTCGCCTGATCCATCGAGCCTGATACATCCATCAGGCAGAACATCACCGCCTGGCTGGTGGGTTGAGGTCGACGTTCATAATTTTTGTAGCGCAAGTCAAACGTATCGATAAACGGCACACTGCTGATTTTTTGCCGCAGGTCCTGGATATTCAGCTTAACTTTTTCTTCCTCGAACGGTTGTGCGGGTTCGGTGTTTTGCAGCAACTCTAAAGCTTGCTCAAACTCCCGAAGCTGGCGCCGTTTTGCAGCCGTCATAGCCGTCCGGCGTGCCAATGAATTTTGCAGCGATTTTATAATTGCAATATTGGACGGTACGCCAGATGACTTGTACCCGGAGCGGAAGGTTTTCCATTCCACTATTTTATTTAGTTGGTTCTTCTCAAGGTTTGGTAATTCGAGATCTTCAAATAACAAATCAAGATATTCATCTTTGGAAATCTGAAATACAAAATCGTCCTGACCTTCACCATCTTGGCTGGCTTGACCTTCACCGGCACCGCCTGAACCTGCTCCTCCTGGTGGGCGTTCAATGCGATCTCCGGGACTGAATTGGTCGTTGCCGGGATGGACAACTTCACGTTGTCCACCTTGGCCTTGGTGAAAGCTGGGCTCTCTGATATCACGAGAAGGGATGGTAATATCTTCCCCGCTCTCAACATCGGTGATGGAGCGCTTGTTGACCGCATCAGCAATGGATTCTTTAATTTGCTGTTTGTGGCGGCGCAAAAAGCGCTGACGGTTCACCGTGCTTTTATTTTTACCATTGAGCCTGCGGTCTATAAAATTCGCCATAAGCTCTCCCCCCTGTATATTTATTCCACCGCGCCTTCATACTTAATGTTATGAAGACTTACGTACGCGCAGGTACCATTCAGATAACAGACGCACTTGCTTGCGGGTGTAGCCTTTTTCCATCATGCGAGAGACGAAATCATCATGTTTCTTCTGCTCATCAGTCGATGTTTTGGCATTGAATGAAATGACAGGAAGCAGCTCTTCGGTATTCGAGAACATTTTCTTTTCGATAACAGTGCGCAGTTTTTCATAACTGGTCCAGTTCGGATTCTTTCCGGCATTGTTTGCTCGGGCACGTAGCACGAAGTTAACAATCTCGTTTCGGAAATCCTTCGGATTACTGATACCGGCAGGCTTCTCGATTTTTTCCAGCTCGTTATTCAATGCTGAACGGTCAAACAGCTGACCGGTTTCAGGGTCACGGAATTCCTGATCCTGAATCCAGAAGTCCGCATAGCTGACATAACGGTCGAAGATATTCTGGCCGTATTCAGAGTAAGACTCGAGATATGCTGTCTGGATCTCTTTACCAATGAATTCGACGTATTTAGGAATGAGGTAACCTTTCAGGAATTCGAGGTATTTCTCAGCCTGATCTTGCGGGAACTGCTCTCGTTCAATTTGCTGTTCAAGTACATAGAACAGGTGCACAGGGTTTGCTGCAACTTCAGAGTGATCGAAATTGAATACACGGGAAAGGATCTTAAAGGCAAAGCGCGTCGACAGACCGTTCATGCCTTCATCAACACCGGCATAGTCACGGTATTCCTGGTACGATTTCGCTTTCGGATCGGTATCTTTCAGCGTTTCACCATCATAAACACGCATTTTCGAGTACAAGCTTGAGTTTTCAGGCTCTTTCAGGCGCGAAAGCGTGGTGAAGCGGGCCAGAATTTCCAAGGTGCTTGGTGAGCATGGTGCCGCTGACAGTTCACTGTTCTGCAACAGTTTTTCGTATATTTTAATTTCTTCCGAGACACGTAAGCAATAAGGTACCTTGACGATGTACACCCGATCCAGGAATGCCTCATTGTTCTTGTTATTGCGGAAGGTGAGCCATTCAGATTCGTTGGAGTGAGCCAGAATAATACCTTCAAACGGCAGGGCAGACAGACCTTCAGTACCGTTGTAGTTACCTTCCTGAGTTGCCGTTAACAGAGGATGAAGCACTTTTAATGGTGCTTTAAACATCTCGACAAATTCCATCATACCCTGGTTGGCTTTACATAGCGCGCCGGAATAGCTGTATGCGTCCGGATCATCCTGGGCAAAATGTTCCAGCTGACGAATATCAACTTTACCCACCAGTGATGAAATATCCTGGTTATTTTCATCTCCGGGTTCTGTTTTGGCGATACCGACTTGGTCAAGGATAGAGGGGCGCACTTTGACGACCCTGAACTTGCTAATATCACCGCCAAACTCGTGCAAGCGTTTAGCGGCCCAGGGTGAGACGATGGAATTCAGGTAGCGATCAGGGATGCCATATTCTTTATTGAGGATTTCACCATCTTCATTTTTATCAAACAGGCAGAATGGGTGATCGTTAACTGGGCTGCGTTCACCATTGGCCGTCAGGATATAAATGGGCACTTTCTGCATCAGGCTTTTTAGTTTCTCAGCCAGGGAAGATTTACCGCCGCCGACAGGGCCAAGCAAGTACAGGATTTGCTTACGTTCTTCGAGCCCCTGTGCTGCATGTTTCAGATAAGATACGATTTGCTCAATAGCATCTTCCATGCCGTAGAAATCTTCGAACGTTTTATAACGAGAGATGACACGGTTAGAAAAAAGCCGGCTCAAACGCGGATCCTGAGCGGTGTCGATCATTTCGGGTTCGCCGATTGCCATTAGCAAACGTTCTGCTGCATTGACGTAAGCACTGCGGTCATTACGACAAATTTCAAGGAATTCTTGCAACGAAAGCTCTTCATCCTTGGCTTCTTCATAGCGTTGACGATAGTGGTCAAAAATACTCATGGTATGCCCCCTGAATCATTCTTTGATCAATTAGAAAGGATGAATAAGAATTACTTTCACATCCCTCACATATTAAGACTAGACGTAACTGATCAATTTGGTTCACTGAGTTGTTGGTTTATAAATAAATTTCCTTTTTGCGCTGGTCTTATGAATGTGGTGTTTTTTTAAACACAGTCTTACTATCCTCCTAAAAAATGGGCTGTGCAAGGGAGTTAGTTAAAAAAATGTTGGTAATTGTTTTGGAAAAGATGCGAGTTTGATCGTTGAAATTAGAATAAGTCGTTATGACCGAATAATCTTTCACCAGCAGCATTGATAACTGAAATTGATCAGCACTAACCTGATTATTGCCATGAAGCAGTCCGAATTCATAGAGGGATTGGTCTTTTTTTGACCGCCTTGAGTTTTGCCACCATGATTCGTTTAGTTATTCACTTCCGGCTTGAACCGGAAGTGAGGGGGGTTTATTAATTCAGAGAATCGAGGCGAAAAGGCCAAGCAATAGGTGTTATTTGTAAGCGAAATCAATCGCTCTGATTTAAGCTTGATCAGTAATCGCGGGAAAAGCAGTCGAGGAGGGAGCTTGGTTTATGGGTATTTCACGCGTTGATACTGTCTCGATCCCTGTGTCCGATCAGAGTCAGGCATTGTTGTTTTACCGTGATGCATTGGGCTTTGAACTCATTCGTGATCATTGTGTAGCCAACCAAAGACGGTGGATTCAGCTGGCACCGAAAGGGGCGGAAACGACGATTAGTTTAGTTATCCCTTTTGCGGGTATGACCGCGGGATCTGTTCAGGGGCTGGTGGTACAAACCGATGATATTTATTCTACCCATAGCGAATTAACGGATCGGGGGGTGACATTATCAGAAATAGTCACCTTAATGGGGGGGCGATTTGCAACGTTTGCCGATCCCGATGGCAATGGCTGGGTACTCATTGAAGCGAATTCGCACATGCTGGCATAGTATACCCAAATGGCGTCAAGATGGCGTGTCCATACCACCTGCCTTTATTTGGGGATGGGTATGAGGAAGTGCCGCAGGACCCTGCGGCACTTTTGCAGACATTAACAATGTTATAACGTGCTGACAGACACGATAGTACTCAGGGTATGAGACTCGCCGGGAGCCAGTGTAACTCCCTCACCATGTATGGTTGATTCAACGCAAACCATGGTTTCATAGCTGTTATCGGCCATATCAGCCATGCTGACGGAAAGTGCCTGCCACGGGTTCCAGATCACCGCGGCGTTGTGGCCCTGATTGGCGATATGGATCTGACGCTGATTATGTGGGTCTGCGATCGTAATCGGATTTTTCGGTTCAGTGTAAACGCGATCAACTTCCTGGCTGATGGCCAGTCTTTCACCCCCTTCGCACGCAATATTACCCTGAACGCTATCGAGATATTTATCACCCATGCCTGTGATAGACACAGTGTTGATATCGCTAATATTAAAGTAAGAGTGCAGGGCACCGCTATAAGCCCATTCATGGCTGTCAGTGTTGGTCGACGTCAGGTGAACTTTTAGCTCGTGGCCAAACTCAAACGTAATCTGGTTATGAAATTTGTGCGGCCAGATGTCACGTGTTTCTTCACTGTCTTCCAGAGTGAGAGCGACAATGACTCCTTTTTCACTTTCACGATGCTCGTGGAGTGTCCATTGGCTGTTACGGGCAAATCCATGAGATGGACTACCTGCTTTGCCAAACCATGGCCAGCAGATCGGAATGCCACCACGAATAGCCTTTTGTGTGTCAAATTCGGCTTTTTCACTGAGCCAGATCACGTCTTGTTCGCCCGCAGGTTTATACCATACGAGGTGGCCGCCGTGCAGAGAGATGCCAGCCTCTGCTGCTTGGTGGATAATGCGAACTATTTTCACGTCTTGAAATTGACAGATAGTTACGGCATCTGAAAGTACATTAATCGTATGAAGCTTACTAAAATCCATCAATTCTTCCTTAATTTTAATATCTATTCCAGTAATTATCTCAGAAAGCGGCAGTGATAAGCAGTGGGATAGAAACTTATTTTGTGTTTAAAAGTATTAAGGTTTATGAAAGTAAATTTGTTAAATTTGTGAAGAGTATAGAAGGTGGCTTTGGTCGTTGAGATCGACGTTATTTTAGTTTCTTGAAAATCAGACACAAAAAAGGCGGCTATCAGCCGCCTTTTATCACTCAACTAAGTAGCAATTACTTAGAGATGTGAGCTACAAGGTCAAGAACCTTGTTTGAGTAACCGATTTCGTTGTCGTACCAAGATACAACTTTAACGAATTTGTCAGTCAGCGCTACACCAGCTGTTGCATCGAATACTGAAGTCTGAACTTCACCGATGAAGTCTTGAGAAACAACTGCATCTTCAGTGTAACCAAGAACGCCAGCCATTTCGCCTTCTGATGCAGCTTTCATAGCAGCACAGATTTCTGCGTATGAAGCAGCTTCTTTAAGGTTAACTGTTAGGTCAACAACAGAAACGTTAGCAGTTGGTACGCGGAAAGCCATACCAGTTAGTTTGCCGTTTAGTTCAGGAAGAACAACGCCTACTGCTTTAGCAGCACCAGTTGATGATGGGATGATGTTCTGAGAAGCACCACGACCACCACGCCAGTCTTTAGCAGAAGGACCATCTACAGTCTTCTGAGTTGCAGTAGTAGCGTGAACAGTAGTCATAAGACCAGATTCGATGCCCCACTTGTCGTTAAGAACTTTAGCGATTGGCGCTAGGCAGTTAGTAGTACAAGAAGCGTTAGAAACGATGTCTTGACCTGCGTAAGTCTCGTGGTTAACACCCATAACGAACATTGGAGTTGCGTCTTTAGATGGACCAGTAAGAACAACTTTCTTAGCACCAGCAGTGATGTGCTTACGTGCAGTCTCGTCTGTTAGGAAGATACCAGTTGCTTCAGCAACAACGTCAACACCAATTTCGTCCCACTTAAGGTCTTCTGGGTTGCGTTCTGCAGTTACGCGAACTGTTTTACCGTTAACGATCAGGTTACCGCCTTCAACTTCAACAGTACCGTTGAAACGACCGTGAGTTGAATCGTATTTTAGCATGTAAGCCATGTATTCAACGTCGATAAGGTCGTTGATACCAACAACTTCGATGTCGTTACGCTCTACAGATGCACGGAAAACAAAACGTCCAATACGGCCAAAACCGTTAATACCTACTTTGATAGTCATTACAGTTGCTCCACAACTTAATTTCTAATGAAAGATAACTGGTAGTAAAATTACAGAATACTTAGTGACCCTGCAAGCAAAAAACGAACTTAAATTGCTTAAGGTCAAAAAAATGTTCGGATTTTTTTTACATTCCTTCTACAACGACGGTAATTTGAACGTGATTTGTTCAATTCCCCGCAAAAGTAGTTGTTAACTTTTAATATGGATACCCAAAACAGAAAAACTGAATTAGGTAAGTAAACAAATCTTTAAAGCAGAAAGTATGTGCTACAGTTGTGATAATTGGCAACCTTAAATGCCAAGTTGAACAGAAAGGAATGAAAGCAGGATCTAAAATGACAGACAAAACAGATGCTTATTGGCGAAAAAAATTAACAGAAGAACAGTATAAAATTTGTCGTGAACAGGGGACAGAAGCGCCGTTCTCTGGCACCTTACTTCATAACCGAGATACTGGGATTTATCGCTGTACTTGTTGTGAACAGCCCTTATTTCTTTCCGACAACAAGTATGACTCAGGCTGTGGCTGGCCCAGTTTTGATGCGCCATTGAACGATAAGGCTATCAGGTATATTGACGATAATAGCCATGGCATGCATCGCATTGAAATTCGCTGTGCAAATTGTGATAGTCACCTGGGGCATGTTTTTCCGGACGGGCCAAAAACAACCGGCGAAAGATATTGTATAAATTCAGTTTCTCTTATGTTTAAGGCTGACGAATAATTTTCTGGCTGAGACTAAAAAGGAGAAAGTGACCTTTTCAGTCTCATACCGTCGCCAGAATAATATGCAGTCATAAAATATTGATCTGGTAATACAGATAATAAGAGTGATTTATTTTTGTGGTTTTATTTCACCATATCAGCCGTAAAATCACCGTTCTTGAGTGCTTTTGTGATTTTCTTAGCTTGTGCATTCAACGCTTCGCGTTCGGCATCTTCCATAGGATAGAACCCAGCAAGCCTGTCAGGCCTGACGACGGGCATATCGAAGTCGCCACCTACTATTGCCCATATATAAGCATGGTGTGCCAGACCCTGCTGATGCGATATTGTCGCAAGGCTCAGAATAATTTCCGGCTTTATCGGCTGGTCCTCTTCGTATAGCTCAAGTGCATGAGACAGTATTTCTAATGTCTTCTCTTTATCTTTGTCAGTGTAGTAGGTGGCCAGCGCGAGTTGAAGTTCCGGGGTTTCGAGCTTAGCGCTGCCTTCGAGCAGCAAAAACTGACGAAGTGCTTTTTTATCGCCCTGGCTCCAGCGATAGTAGATGATATTTGGATCTTCAGAACTGGCCAACTCCTGATTCAGACGCCGAATAGAATCGTAGCTATGGAGCAGTGCACTCATGCGACGCGATTTGCGTTCTTTCAATTCTGTCGGCTCTATGCGTGCGGCATACTCCAGACAGACCTGATAGTTATAGGTGAGTTTTAATTCTTTGAATTTTTCTGCGTCAGTGGGACTTTTCAAAACATCATAACGTTGCCATATCAGGTTGGAACGCTGGATCCGGCACTGGCCATCATTGACATTCAGTTCAGCACAGAGTGAGGGGTAAGCTTCACACAGACTGTCTGTGGTGCGGTGGCGTTCATAACAGCCGCTGAGCAGGGAAATACAAAGCGCAACCAGGCCAAGCTTTAGGTGACCAGGCTTTAAGTAACCAAGGTTTCGGTTAGTAATACGCATATAATATTGACAACTCATCGGGTTAGTAGGGAAAAGTTCGGTTTTTATATTATACGAACTCAATAAAAAAAACGTAAGACAGCGATAATTTTAACTTTTTGTGAATAGAGGTCTCAGTAATCTGCCAGGGTATCACTGACGGCTCTGTGATCCCGAAAGCAAAATTGCTGCTCTCACTTGACTGTATGCCCAAACTCCCTCAGGGTGCGGAGTTCAGTGCCTTTTTAGTGTGCAATGGAGCTTGTGAATGGATGTAAAACAATTATTAGCCGCAATGACGCCTGATGTTTACCAGCGAATCTTAACGGCAGTGGAAATCGGTCGGTGGCCTGATGGTACCCCTTTAACGGCAGAGCAAAGAGATTCGGCGCTTCAAGCGGTGATGCTATACCAATCTCGTCATAACACGAATGCTGAACATATGTCCGTCGAGGTCGGTGGTGAAATTAAATTTAAGTCTAAAGCGGATCTAAAGCGTGAATTTGGGGGCGAAAGCGCCACTCAGGATGATATCGCCCGTTTTGGTCATGGTGACATGTAGTTACGTCTAGTTGTTAGTAAAAACCATAATGATAAAAGCGGATAGCGATTAAAGATGATAGCTATTAAAGATCATGGGTTCGCAATAAAAACTGCTGAGTTCATGATCTTCTTCGCTGATTAAATTAGCGATCCACGGTTCTTGCTCTATTGCTGTGATATAGGCATGCAGTTTGGGGTAATGAGGAGCCAGCCTTAGCCCTGCCATCCAGCCATTTCGAAGAATGCTCCACAGGCTGATTTCCGCCATGGAAAAATGGTCGGTAACATACCCTTTTTCTGGAATTTGTTCTTCCAGGTATTGCAGTACTTTAGGCAGGTGATGGTGCATGCACTCAGCAATGGCATCCTCATCAACGCTTTTATTCAGCATTTTACCCCGCATGATCTTCTGATAAAACAACACCCCGCTGACCAGCGACGTTAGCCTGGTATCCGCATATACTTCCAACCAGCGGATTTGGGCCCGATGCTCCGCCGTGCCAGGGTAAAGAGGGGGAACCGGACAGATATCATCCAGATAATGAGCGATGACCGTTGAGTCCATAATGCTGTGGCCATTGTGTTCCAACACCGGCACTTTTCCCATAGGATGGCGTTTTTGCGCCAACTCTTTCTCTAAATAGGGGTTAAGCGGCTGCAAATCATATGACATCCCTTTATAGGCAAGTGCCAGCATGATCTTTCTGACAAATGGAGAGATAGGTGCACCGTGTAAAATCATAAGCGTGTCTCTGGTTGGTTCAGACCGATAAAACTGTATTTATTCCAATACACTAATTCGTTTGCTCTTGATGTGACAGATAGAAGTGTGATTGGTATTTATATGATTGGTATAAGTGTAGCCGTAAAAAAAGAGCCGAATTAAATTCAGCTCTTTTATGATGATGTGGAGATATTATCTGACGGTGTGATCAGAGGGTCAATTCACCACGCAGATCTTGCTGCATTTTACTACGAAGCGTTTCCAGTGGCAGATTCTGGCTTAACAGGAAGTGTAATTTTGCCAACGCGGCTTCAGGTGTCATATCATATCCACTGAGAACGCCCGCATCAGCCAGTGCACAGCCCGTTGCGTAACCGCCCATATTCACCCTGCCTGACAGGCATTGCGTCAGGTTCATCACGATAACCCCGCGATCAGTCGCTTCTTTTAGCTGTTTAAGCAGCTCTGGATTTTGCGGTGCGTTACCCACGCCAAAAGTCAATAAAATCATTGCATTAACTGGTTGTTTTAACGTGTTCCGGATCACTTCTGGTGAAATTCCCGGGTACATTGTAATCACCCCAATGGGTTGTGGTGTGATTGTGTGTACCTTAAATTTACCTTCCGGCTTTTTGTCTAATTCAACATTGTTCAGCTTGATGTTGATACCTGCTTCCAGCAGCGGTGGCAGGTTGGGTGAAATGAAGGCGCCAAAGCCGTCAGCATGAGCTTTAGTGCTTCGGTTTCCACGGATCAACTGGTTGTTGAAGAATAGTGTCACTTCATTTATCGGGTAATTTGCCGCAATGTGAAGTGAGTTCAACAGGTTGCTTTGACCGTCTGAACGCAGTTCTGCCAGTGGAATTTGTGAGCCGGTCACAATCACTGGTTTATCAAGGTTTTCAAACATAAACGACAAAGCAGAAGCAGTGTAAGCCATGGTGTCCGTACCATGTAAAATGACGAAACCGTCATACTTGTCGTAGTTTGCTTTAATATCATCAGCAATGCGTTGCCAATCCGCTGGCGTCATATCCGAAGAGTCGATAAGAGGTTCGTACTCATGGATAGTGAATTTGGGCATTTCTGCACGATGGAATTCCGGCATGCTTTCCAGCTGGTTTTCCATGAAACCAGCAACAGGAACATAACCATGGTCTGATTTCTGCATACCAATGGTTCCGCCGGTGTAAGCAATGTAAATGTGTTTTCTTTCCATATTTAGGCACAGACTTATTGGTTTGGTGGGCGCATTATACGGTTAACGCTCGTTAAAAAAAGCCCGGCATTGCCGGGCTGATCTCACTTTTCATTATTGATGCAGTTCAGGCAAAAGGCATACTGCCCTTTTGGATCATTAAAGTTATTCAATGTGAACAAATCGGTTACAACTTGCTGGGTGACAGGTTGTAACGCACCAGGCAGCTGCCCCACGACCATAGTGGCGACGTCGGCGCTCACTTCACCAACGAATTCCTGGATAAATTGCTCTGCCGGGCTAAGGGGCTCTGCCATCCAGTTCATTTCATAACTCTCAAGTTTCGCCAGCTCTGCTGCGGCGATAATGGCATCGTCAAAATCCCCCAGCTGATCGACCAGGCCTAATTTAAGTGCATCGTGACCGGTCCATACCCGGCCCTGAGCGATTTCATCTGCTTGCTCAAGCGACATATTCCGATATTGGCTGACTAAGCTGATAAAGCGCTGATAGCCATGCTCGATACCAAGCTGGAAGACTTGGGCGACACCTTCGGGTAATTCGCGAGTAACGCCCACCCCAGAGAATGGTGTGGTCCCAACTCCGTCACTGTAGATCCCCATTTTCTCCAGCCCTTTTTCAAAGGTGGTCAAGATAGCAAAAATACCGATAGAACCGGTGATGGTTGTTGGCTGAGCGATGATCTTATCGGCACTTGATGAAATCCAGTAGCCGCCTGATGCAGCCAGGCTCGACATGGAAACGACGACAGGTTTACCTGCCAGCTTTAGCGCATCGACTTCATTGCGGATCACTTCGGACGCAAAAGCACTGCCGCCAGGGCTGTCGACACGTAGAATTACCGCTTTGACATCATCATTTAAACGCGCCTCGCGCAGCAGGTGTGCGGTTGAATCGCCACCCACGGTACCTTGGCGCTGTGTACCGTCAATGATGGCACCACTGGCAACAACAACGGCGATCTGGTTTGGACTTGGCAAGTCCATTTTGACGATTGTTGGCTGGTAGTCATAGTAGCTGATTTGATTAAAGCTGCTGTCACCGTCGCTGCCAAATTTATCAATCATTTTCTGACGAAGCTGAGGGCGAGAGATGAGTTCATCCACTAAACCCATATTAAGCGTTAGCTGAGCAAAATCACCTTTAACGGCTGTGAGTTGCTCGACAAAACTATCGAGGTCCGGGGTTAACGAAGCGGCTTCAATATTGCGGTTGAGTGCCACATCTGCCGTATAAGCTGACCATAATTGATTTAACCAGACGGTATTGGCTTCACGAGCCGCGGATGACATGTCATCACGGGTATAAGGTTCAACAAAAGACTTGTAAGTTCCCACGCGAAATACATGGGTATTAACATTGAGTTTGTCTAACAGGCTTTTGTAGTAAAGGGTGTAGCTGCCATAGCCCGTTAGCATCACGCCGCCGTCAGGTGACATGGACACCTTATCCGCGTAGCTGGCGAGATAGTATTGACTCTGGCTGAAGTTATCACCAAACGCATAAACCGGTTTTCCGGCATCTTTGAACTGATTAATGGCTTTGGCAATATAACGCAATTTGGTCAGGTTGGTGTCTGCCATGCCTTTCAGATTCAGCACTAATCCGGTAATACGCGGGTCAGTGGCAGCCGTCCGTATTGTCTCCACAATGTCGAACAGTACATTTTCCTGTACAGGCTGTTGACCTAAAACATTACTGGCAATGCTATCGATTGGATTGATATAGCTGCGCTGTTCAACGATTGGGCCGGATAAATCCAGAACCAATGCGGCAGCCTCAGGTAACTCAGGCTCTTGGCTATCCTGGCTTAGCACAACGATAATTGTACCGACAATGATTAAGAAGAAAAGATTGAGAATAAATTGCCGGGTGAAACTGATCAGTTTCCAGATAGCTTGGAATATTTTTCCAATGCCTTTGAATATCACTTTCATGCACGTTCCTGATGATGATTCTTATTCCTTATCGTAACTTACTCAACATGGAATTTCAGTAACAAATCCATCCATTGTTTTTCCATTTGGGAGCCGAAGAACCGATTGAAAGTGTGAGATGTTGTATTAATGTAGGTAAATGTTTGAAAAAAGTTACCGTTGTGCAATATACTGGTCAGACCATAACCAAAAAAGAACGGAAGCCATGGACGATAAATCTTACCCTCATCTGTTAGCGCCCTTAGATCTTGGTTTCACCCAGCTACGGAACCGAGTTCTAATGGGCTCAATGCACACCGGCCTTGAAGAGTCTCGTGACGGCTTTAAGAAATTGTCGGCATTCTATGCCGCTCGTGCCCGAGGTGGTGTTGGGCTGATTGTGACTGGCGGTTTTTCACCTAACTTTCGTGGCCGGTTGCACCCGCTCAGTGCGGAGTTCAGTTCTGCTCGTGCAGCGCGTGCCCACCGGGTGATCACTGATGCGGTTCATGAAGAGGGCGGCAAAATTGCATTGCAGCTTCTTCACGCGGGTCGTTATGCAATGCATCCTTTTGCGGTTAGTGCTTCGGCGATTCGATCGCCAATCTCCAAATTTACCCCCAGTGCAATGAGTTCTCGGCAGATCCATAAAACGATCGAAGCCTTTGCAAAAAGTGCAGAACTTGCCCGTGAAGCTGGTTATGACGGGGTGGAACTCATGGGGTCTGAAGGATACCTGATAAACCAGTTTATCTGTAAGCGCTCCAATCATCGCTATGATGAATGGGGCGGTAGCTATGAAAACCGTATTCGCTTCCCGATAGCGCTGGTAGAAGCGGTACGTAAGCGCACCGGACATGATTTCATCATCATCTTCCGTTTGTCTATGCTGGATCTGGTTGAGCAGGGTAGCACCCTGGAAGAAGTGGTCACACTTGCGCAAGAACTGGAAAAAGCGGGGGTGACTATCCTGAATACCGGGATTGGCTGGCATGAAGCCCGCATACCAACCATTGCGACACAAGTTCCACGAGCCGCTTTTACCTGGGTAACGGAAAAACTGAAAAGCGAAGTTAATATTCCATTAGTTACCACTAACCGTATTAATACCCCGCAAGTGGCCGAAGACATCTTATCGTCTGAGCAGGCCGATATGATTTCGATGGCTCGTCCATTTCTTGCGGATCCGAATTTTGTGGTCAAAGCTGAGCAAGATCGGGCGGATGATATCAATACCTGTATTGGCTGTAATCAGGCTTGTCTGGATCAGGTGTTTGCCGGTAAACGTGCAAGTTGCTTAGTCAATCCGCAGGCATGCTATGAGACAGAGTTGGTATTGACCCCTGTGGCCAATAAGCGAAAAGTGGCGGTGGTTGGTGCGGGGCCTGCCGGTTTAGCCTTCTCGACTGCGGCTGCTGAGCGTGGTTTTGACGTCGATTTGTTTGATATGAATGAGTACGTCGGGGGGCAGTTTAATCTGGCGATGCGAATTCCAGGGAAAGAAGAATTTAAAGAAACCATTCGCTACTTCACTCGCCGTTTAGAACAGACCGGGGTAAACGTGACACTGGGGCATGCGGTCGAAGCGGATGAATTAAAAGGCTATGACGAAGTGATTGTTGCCACAGGGGTGAAACCGCGCCTGCCTAATATTCCGGGTGTCGAGAGTGATAAGGTGATCGATTACCAGACCCTGATCCGTGATAAGGTTCAGCTGGGCCAGAAGGTTGCCGTCATTGGTGCAGGGGGGATCGGGGTAGATGTTTCTACCATGCTAACCGAACCCGACCATCATGATTTAGATAGCTGGCTCAAAGACTGGGGAATTGATAAAACGATTGAACATGCAGGTGGGTTGTGTCCCTTTGAGCAGCACATGAGCCCTCGCCAAGTGTGGCTGATGCAGCGTAAACCGGGCAAGGTCGGTAAAGGGCCGGGCAGAACCACGGGCTGGATCCACCGGCGAGTACTGGAAAAACGTGGTGTTGAACTGCTTGGTGGTGTCAGCTACGACAAAATTGATGAGCAGGGGCTGCATATTACCGTTGAAGGCCAGTCGCGCATTCTCGATGTTGATAATATCGTACTGTGTGCGGGGCAGAGTTCTGTTGAGCAGCTATCTGAAGAGCTCAAGGCCATGAATGTGAATGTTCATGTGATTGGCGGTGCAGAGGTCGCGGGTGAGGTGGATGCTAATCGGGTGATCCGCGAAGCGGTTGAGTTGGCTGCAAAGCTGTAGTTACGCTGAAGAGCGGACAGGCTGGACACGAGTAAGCAAGCTTTGAACCTCATAATATTCATGGTTTTTTGTCATCATTTTTGTGATATAACAACAATAATAATCATTTGTATTTGAGGTCACCATGGATGCGCTAGCACTTTTGTTAAATCGACGTTCATTGCCAAAACTGATGGAGCCGGTTCCACAGGGTGATATGTTAAATAATATCTTTCGGGCTGGGCTGAGAGCACCGGATCATGCCGGTTTAACCCCATGGCGCTTTATCGTATCGCAAGGTGAAGGGCTGCAAAAATTAGCCGATATTCTGGTCGAGGCAGCAAAAGCTGATGGTGCCGATAATACCGAGATCGAAAAAGCGGGTAAATCGCCGTTCCGTGCTCCGATGGTGATCACTGTGGTGGCTAAAGTCACCGAGCATGAAAAAGTACCGGTTGTTGAACAGCACTTATCGGCAGGGTGTGCAGTACACGCGATGCAAATGGCTGCGGTAGCGCAAGGCTTCTCCGGTTTCTGGCGAACCGGCAAATGGGCTTATCATCCGATCGTACGTGAAGCTTTGGGGGTGACTGGACATGATTTAATTGTCGGTTTTCTCTATATAGGGTCGCCAGCCTGCCGTGAGGCGAAAGTACATGAACGCGATATCGGACAGTTTGTTGAATATCTGTAGCCTTACCTTTTCCTGCTAATTCTCTTTTTATAATCAACATTCGCAGGTTAGGGTGACACATCTGGTTCGCAGGAGTAGAATCCTTGGCTCTCTTTGTTATTCCGGAGTGTGTCATGGAAAACGTTCGTCTGACTCAATACAGCCACGGTGCAGGATGTGGTTGTAAAATTTCTCCTCAAGTTCTTGATACTATTCTCCAAACTCAGTTAGCACCGTTCACTGATCCTAACCTGCTGGTCGGTAATGAAAGTAAAGATGATGCCGCCGTTTATGATTTAGGAAATGGCACGGCAGTGGTCAGTACGACGGATTTCTTCATGCCTATCGTCGATGATCCGTATGATTTTGGCCGCATTGCCGCAACCAATGCGATCAGCGACATCTATGCGATGGGCGGTAAGCCAATTATGGCGATTGCGATCCTTGGCTGGCCTGTCAATGTATTGGATCCTGAAATTGCCCAACAGGTAATTGAAGGCGGTCGTTCTGTTTGCCGTGAAGCGGGGATCTCCCTCGCCGGTGGCCACTCGATTGATGCGCCTGAGCCTATTTTCGGTCTGGCGGTAACCGGTATTGTCGACACGGATCGGGTTAAGCGTAACAACCGTGCTGAAGCAGGCTGTAAACTGTTTTTAACCAAGCCGTTAGGAATTGGCGTATTAACAACGGCCGAGAAAAAATCCAAGCTTGCCGACGAGCACCAGGGCCTGGCCCGTGACTGGATGTGTAAATTGAATATCCCCGGTGCTGATTTTGCCAATGTTGAAGGCGTAAAAGCGATGACAGATGTCACCGGTTTTGGTCTGCTGGGGCATTTGAGCGAGATTTGTGAAGGCAGTCAAGTTAAGGCGAATGTATGGTTTGATAGCGTTCCCCACTTGCCGGGTGTTTTTGACTATATCGCTCAAAACTGTGTCCCGGGTGGTACAGAGCGTAACTATGCAAGTTATGGCAGCAAGATTGGTGCATTAACGGATAAGCAGAAAGCACTCTTGTGTGATCCGCAAACTTCTGGCGGTTTATTACTGGCTGTAACCGCTGATGCGGAATATCAGGTTCAGGAAGTGGCAGAAAAACATGGTATTGAGCTGCAAGCCATTGGTGAACTACTGCCCCAAGATGGCGAAATCCTGGTTGAGATTTGTTAATGCCGCGTCCAAATTGTGAAGATTATCGCCAGCTGTTGGTCAATGACACGCCGTTAATGGATATGCGTGCACCGATAGAGTTCAGTCAAGGTGCATTTCCAGCTTCGATCAACAATCCACTGATGTCAGATGATGAGCGTAAAGCGGTCGGCACTTGCTATAAAGAAAACGGCCAGGAAGCCGCGATTGCTTTAGGTCACCAGTTAGTCAATGGTGACGAAAAAGCCAGGCGTGTCGCGCAGTGGAGTGCGTTTTGTGACGCCAACCCGACGGGGTATCTGTATTGTTTCCGGGGTGGATTGCGTTCGCGGATTACTCAGCAATGGCTGAAAGAAGCGGGCATTGATTACCCGATGGTTGTCGGTGGCTATAAAGCGCTGCGCCGTTTCCTGATCGATACGATAGATCAGGTGGCTCAGCAACCCATGACCTTGATCGGCGGCAATACCGGTTGTGGTAAAACCATCATGGTGAATCAGCTTGCCAATGGTATTGATCTGGAAGGGGCCGCAAATCACCGTGGCTCATCGTTTGGCCGTTATGTTACCTCGCAGCGAACACAAATTGATTTCGAAAATACACTGGCCGTTGAGATGCTGAAAAAGCAAGCGTCAGGGTGTGAACAATTTGTGTTTGAAGATGAAGGCCGTGCAATTGGCTCGACCAGTGTACCTTTATCGATCAACGCGGCAATGCAAAACGCCAAAATCGCCATTGTCGATGATCCGCTAGATGTTCGCCTTGAGCGTTTATTAGCGGATTACGTAGTACGCATGCAGCGTGATTTTGTAGCCCTCCATGGCGAAGAACAGGGCTGGCAGCTGTTTGCTGATTACCTTGAAAAAGGGATGTACGGTATTCGCAAGCGACTGGGCCTGCAGCGCCATGAACAATTGCTGACCGCACAACAGCTAGCAGTCCAAGTTCAGCTGAATAACGGCTCCCTTGCCGGACATGATGCCTGGTTGCGACCTTTGCTCGAAGAGTATTACGATCCGATGTATACCTATCAGCTGAGTAAAAAAGCCGATCGGATAGTCTTTCGTGGTGATTTCGATGAGGTCAGAGCGTGGTTGGGCGAGCATAGTTCCTAGTTTCTAGACGCGAATTTCGAGGCATTAGTATCTCGAAATTCGCAGCCCCTTCCTTTGGTACTGTTTTTTTATCCAGTAACATCTTGTCCTCATCTCATTCTTTCGATAGAGTTTCCTTCAAATAACACTAACCCGATTAACCGGATGACTCGTCTTTATATTGCAGAAAAGCCCAGTTTGGGCCGTGCTATTGCCGCGGTTTTACCTCGCCCTCATAAAAATAACAATGGTTACATTGAAACGGGGAACGGGGATATTGTGACATGGTGTATCGGTCACTTGCTCGAACAAGTCGAACCGGATGCCTATGATGAAAAATATAAAAAATGGAATATGGCGGATTTACCGATTATTCCCGAGCAATGGCAACTTGTCGCAAGAAAGTCAGCAAAGCAGCAATTGGCCGTTATTCGTAAATTAGCGAAGCTGGCAACGGAAGTAGTGCATGCGGGTGATCCCGACAGGGAGGGGCAGCTGCTGGTTGATGAAGTTATTGATTATGTGAAATTATCGGCCAAGAAAAAAGCCGAGATCCAGCGCCTGCTGATTTCAGATTTAAACCCTGCCGCCGTCAAGCGGGCATTGGCAACAATGCGCAGTAACCGCGATTTTATTCCGTTATCGGTTTCAGCTTTAGCGCGATCACGTGCAGACTGGATGTACGGAATGAATATGACCCGGGCCTATACCTTGCTTGGACAGAAAGGGGGGTATCGCGGCGTTTTGTCTGTTGGTCGAGTTCAAACTCCGATATTAGGCTTGGTCACCCGACGCGATGATGAGATTGCGAATTTTAAGCCTAAGCCATTTTACGAAGTCTTTGCCTTAATCCCATATCAGGATATGGACATCCGAGCGCGTTGGAAGCCCAGTGAAGCCTGTCAGCCCTGGCAAGATGAAGACGGGCGAGTGCTCAATCGCCAGCTGTGTGAAAACGTAGTTAAGCGAATTAAAGGTCAGCCCGCCGAAGTCACTGAATCAGAGCGAAAGGAAACCCGCCAGGCACCGCCGTTGCCGTACTCCTTGTCTGCGTTACAGATCGATGCTGCAAAGCGTTTCGGTATGAGCGCGGCCGATGTACTGGCTAACTGTCAGTCTTTGTATGAAAAACACAAAGTGATCACTTACCCTCGTTCTGATAGCCGTTATCTGCCAAACGAGCATTTTAAGCAAGCCGGAGATGTCTGTCAGGCGATTGTCAGTAATGCCGGTGAGTTGGCCAAGGCGGGTGAAGGGGCAAACCTGTCACTGAAATCAAAAGCCTGGAATGATAAAAAAGTCGATGCTCACCATGCGATTATTCCGACGCCTAAGCAGATTAATTCCGGCATCTTGAGTGCCAGCGAAAGCAAAGTTTACCAGTTGATTGCCCGTCAGTATTTGATGCAGTTTTATCCGGCGGCTGTTTATGCCGAAGCGAAGTTAGTCTTTACTATTGCTCAGGGGCATTTTATTGCCCGTGGTCGCCAGTTGATGAGCGGTGGATGGCGTGCGCTACTGGGGCGAGATGATTCTGTCAATGATCAGGCTGATAAGGGATTGGCTGATAAAGTGCCGCCACTTGAAAAAGGGACAGTATTAACCTGCCGCAATGGCGAGATCAAAGATAAAATGACCGAGCCTCCGAAAGCCTTCACTGAAGCGACATTGCTGCAGGCGATGACGGGGATCGCCCGGTTCGTCTCGGATGCTTCGCTGAAAAAAATTCTGCGAGATACCGATGGTCTGGGAACTGAAGCGACGCGTGCGGGTATATTAGAGCTTTTATTTAAACGGCAGTTGCTGAAGCGGCAGGGCAAGAACATTCATGCGACAGAAGCGGGCAGAGGGCTGGTATATGCCTTGCCAGATGAAGCCACTTATCCGGATATGACGGCTCATTGGGAGCATCAGTTGCAAGATATGGCGGATAAAAAATGTGCCTATCAACCATTTATGGACGCTTTACAGCAGCAAGTCCATCAGCTGATGGATAAGGTAAAGTACAGCGACGTCCCTATTAGTTTGCGTGAATTGAAATCCCCCGAGCCGAGACAAGCGGGTAAAAAGAGGCGGTCTACCAAGCAGAAAAAGGCTAAATAATGCAGTAACGGTTCCTGCCTTGGGATTTAGCCTCATAGAGGGCTATGTCGACCCGCTTGAAGAATTCATCGGGAGAGCTGTGTATCGACGGGATCATGGTACTGACACCAATGCTGATGGTGACAATGTCGGGGGCGTCGTCGACGCCGTACTGTCTTGGCAGCTGCCGTTTTTGAATTGCAGATAAGGCGCGTTTAGCCGCAAAAATTGCGGCATTATGATCCTGGCCGGGTAATAGCAGCACAAACTCTTCGCCGCCATAGCGGGCAAAGAGCGAACCAGCTCGCCGTTCAAGCTGAGCCAGTGTGGTGGCGATGACTTTTAAGCACTGATCACCGGCAGCATGACCATATTGGTCGTTATACGCTTTAAAGTGATCAACATCCATGATGAGCAGGGAAAATGGCAGCTGGTGGCGTTCAGCCCTATGCCATTCATCCATAATTTTCTGGTCGAAAACCCGGCGATTATACACGCCAGTCAGGGGGTCGAGTTTGGAGATTATTTCGAGTCTGGCGTTTACCCGTTCCAGCTCGGCGGTTCGCTCAGCGACACGCTGTTCCAGCTCTTTGTTCAGCCTGATCAGGCTTTCTTCAGCCTGGCGGCGCACGATATGCTGCGAGACAATAAAACCAAACTGTTTGAGCAGGTAATGGTGGTAATCATGCAGAGGCTTGCCAGTCAGCAGGTTATCACAAGCAATCCAGCCGACAGGCGTATCTTCATCCCACAGTGAGATATAAGCACTCCAGCCAAAGCCGACCTGCTTCAGGTCATGGTATAAAGGCGTATTGTTTTCAATCGCAAGGTATTCCTCATTTGACACGGTATGGGCGGTAAACCACAGATCGGGGATTTCCGATTCAAAGTAATGCTCATCGACCGTATTACCGTGAATGTCTGTGCCATAAGTCCCGCGCATGCGCTGGTTTTTTGCAAAGAGAAAAATGGCCATACGATCGAGGTGTAACTGTTTTTTCCCTTCTTCTACCGCGGTAAATAGCATGCTATTCATCGAGTCTGCCCGCCATAGCTTAAAGGAAATGTCATGTAAGGCCTGAAGCTGTTGTAACAGGTTTTGTTGTTCATGCTGGCTGATTTGTAATTCCCGTTCAGCCGAACGGCGTCCCAAATGCTCGTCTTTTATTGTCTGGCCGAGCAAGCCGGCATCGAGTTCGGAGGCGAGCAGGGTTGCCAACAGCGAAAAATCCTTACAGGCATACTCTGTTTCTGCGGGAAGATCGACAATTAAGCAGCCGATGATACTTGATCGGCGCTCTAGCGGTAACCATAGGCGTTTAATGCTGCCATGGCTGGTATATTGCGGCCTGTGACTACTGATGGCCTCAGTGATATGATCGCTCGGAAGACCTATATTGCCGCCAACGGCGACAGGGGGAAACTGGTAGTGAATCCCTTCATGATCCATATCGAGCAAGGTTTTCCATGTCGATTTATAAGCGACCAAGAGCTGGCTGTGGATCACTCCAAAACTTTCGCTGAAATTACGGCATGTTAATTCACAAATAGTACGAAGCCCATGGGCATTACCCCATTGTTCAGTAATCCTCTGATAGAAAACACTTAACTGTTTTTGACTGGCCAACGTCTGACTTCCATATTATTTATTTTTATTAACCGTATTCTTAACGATTAGAGAGAATAAATTTAGTATGGAAGCCACAGTTTAATGTGAAATGTGGTGTGTATTTATAAATTTGCGACAGGAACCTCATAAGTGCAGGAGGGCAGGGGCACCTGAAAATTTTGTGATGAATAATGAGCAAGCTAAGTCTTAAATATAAACTAGAAAAATTTGTGTTTGTATGCTTATTTTATTGGTATCGCAATTGTTTTTCAGTGGAGTACTGCTATGAGGCCAACAATAAGATTTAGCCTGTTCCTCACTGGATTATTGTTATTAACGGGAATGGCGGGGTGTGCGACCCGACATGATCAGTTGGCGGAGTTAGGTTTTACCCGTGATTATCTTGATGGCTACCAGGACGGCTGCAGTAGCCGTAAAGAACAAACGACCACGTATATCGATGGCTTCCGTCGTGATCCGGAGCGGATGTTGGCCGACATGAAATACGCCAGTGGCTGGAGCGATGGTTTCGAGCAATGCTATGCCAATAATGCGGACTATTACTGACGGTATCTATAACTCATAGATGAACGTCAAAAAAGGCCGCGAGTTCGCGGCCTTCTTAAGTCTAACGCTATTCAGGCTGATAAAAACGTTTCATCTCATGCATGACCTGCATCAGTGTCGACAACTTTGGTTTAGCTTCATCCATTAATTTGTAGTTGTTATCGTAAACGCGGTAGTTGCCATATTTATCGACCACTGTAGTGCGGTTTTGCTGTATTACGACAATGTCACGACTGTCACCGGCTAAAATCCAGCGGCGTTTAGGATGTTCTTCAAACAGGTTGACGCCACTGCTGTAGATATTCGGTGATGATGAGACATTAAGCAGAGATTCCATCACGGTGGGTACCACATCAAGATGGCTGGTGGGTCGGTTGATCTCTGCTGCAACCTGATTGGGCCAATGAATGATCATTGGTACTTTCAATTGATACTGGCTGTAGTTACTGTTTGCCCCCCAGCTATTGGTACCCGTTTCATTGAACTCCGTGCCATGGTTAGCGGTGATAATAACAACGGTATTATCCAGTTCCTGCTTTGCAGCGAGTTCTTCAAAAATATCAGCCAGCAGCTCATCGACATAATAGGTAGCATTACGGTAGCTGTTTTTAAGTAACAGCGTAGAGTCAACGCCCTTGGCGTTTATCTTGACGTTACCAAGCGAAGGAGTGAATTGCGGCACATAATCCCCCCCCTCTTCAAACTCTTGTACAGACTTCAGCTCAAGATAGCTAAACCAAGGTTTTTCGTTGTTTTGACTCGTTAACCAGGTTTTCCAGTCAGCAATAGCCAGTTGGTCATTCGGCTGCAGGCTTTGATTGGAAGCCAGACTCTCTTTCGCTTGCTTAGTGTTAAAAATAGCCTGGTCGTAAATTGGCTCTTTAAACTGATTACCACTGAACAGACCGAAGTCGTAATTGCGTTCTTTAAGGGTATTTAGCAGAATTGGCGTAGAGCCTTCAGACTGTACACTATTGATATAACCACCAGGCAGGCCGTAGAACAAGCCAAAGATGCCGGTCATATTGTCATTGCTGGCACTGTAGTGGTTTTTGTAGTTTAAATTCAGGTTAGCAAAAGCAGTCAGGTAAGGCATGGTTTGCTCATTCACCATGTCACTGCGTAAGCTATCAATCATCACAATCAGTAAGTTATAATTAGTGCCATGATTGTTAAAGCTCAGTTTTTCAATGGGGTAGCGGATCCGTTCACTTTCGTCTAAACCTTGCTCAGCCTGGCGTTTAACATAGTCCTGACGATCAAGGAGACCATGTTTCTCCATGAAGCTTTTCGCTGTCATCGGGTAAGATAACGGAAAGTTTGAACGCTGCATGGTGACGGGGCGATACAAATTAGCATCCGCCCAGATATAGAGCAGATGGCTAGCCAGGAAACATAAACCAAACACGGTGGCTATCGGCACACCCACGTGCTTGCGCGTGAGCTTTCTGAGTTTTCGCCATAACCATTCTGACAGAATTAATTGCAGCAGGAAGATGATAGGAACAACCACAAACAGGTATTGCCAGCGGGCATTCAGTTCGGTTTTCTCACCACTTAACAGTAGATCCCATACCAGAGGGCTTAAATGTAACTCAAGACTCTCGTAGGCATGAGTGTCTAACAATAACGTTGTCAGACCTATTGTACCAACTAACACCGCAAACAGACGCATCAGGCGCTGAGACGGGATCAGAAAACTGGCAGGAAAAAGGATTAAGATATAAAAACCAAAGACAAGAAACCCGAAATGTCCGACCCAGCTCAATCCAAGATAAAGCTGTCCCAGTAGCGTTTCAGGCCATTCAGATTGCACAATGTAACGCGTGCCTAAAAGCATGGCTGCGATAATATTGAAAAAGCTGAACCAGTGTCCCCAGCTGATTAGCTGCGAGACTTTGTCTTTATAATTATTTCCGCTGGCGACCATAAATGTCTGTTCTTCTCAGTCTGAAATGCAAGCTTACAAAAAGATAAGCTTAATCTTCTTTAATTGAGTTCAGCAGAGCTTGTGCGAATTTTCCCGCGATAGCTTTCTTTTGCGATGCCGGAACATCGGCATTGATGATGTTAGTCGCAATATTACCCACCACCATAAGTGCAAGTTCTGCAGAAGCGTTATGGTTTTCAAGTACGTCGTACACATCGCTAATGATCTGTTCAACTTGCTGATTGCTATATTTTGAAGTAATTGGCATAGGAAGTCTTGTTTAATGTCTTAGTTTAAAGTTTAAGAAAGCGGCTTATAATAACCTACACTTTACTCTTACTGAAAACCTTTTCCATTATGAGCCTTATACTTTCGAACGTCATCCTTCACCAACTGACAAAAAATGATCAAGATGAGCTTGAGATTCATCTTAGAAAACAAATGCTTGACCAGGATAAATCAACAGAAGACCTAGTTGCTGAACTGCATCGAGTATATAGCAGTAAAGGTGCCAAAGGGTTCGGACATTTTGCTGAAGACAGCGAATTTTGTCATTGGTTGAAGCAATGTCGCACTGGTGAGCTGGACTTTTTGACATTTTCTAACCAATCAGCCCAGCGATTACAGGCTGAATTAGCAAAATACCCGTTCGCTGAAGCCGGCACCTTGGTGATGGCTGAATATCAGTCATTGGCGACGGATTACCTGTTTATCGGTTTGTTGCCAACCCGCCACAGCATGAAAGTTACCGAACAGCTGGATATCAGTGCAACTGATTATCTGGACGTGGCTAAAATGGATATCGCGGCACGTATCGATCTGTCGTCTTGGGAAACGAATGCGGATTCCAATCGTTACCTGACGTTTATCAAGGGGCGTGTGGGCCGTAAGATCGCTGATTTTTTCTTGGATTTTCTGCAGGCGGTTGTTGGTTTGGACGTGAAAGAACAAAACCAGGTGCTGATGCAGGCGGTGGAAGATTTCTGTGCCGACTCACGTTTAGATAAGGAAGAGAAGCAGCAGTATCGTAAGCAGGTTTACGATTACTGTAACGGGCAGCTTCAATCCGGTGATGAAGTGGCAGTGAAAGAACTGGCTGGTGAGCTACCTAATGCTGAAGACGGGACAAACTTTTACGAATTTACGTCAAACCAAGGGTATGAATTGGAAGAGAGCTTTCCTGCCGATCGCACATCTATGCGTAAGTTAACCAAGTTTGTTGGCTCTGGCGGCGGGCTAACGATTAATTTCGAGAGTATGTTGCTGGGTGAGCGTATTTTCTACGATGCAGAAACTGACACGCTGACTATCAAAGGGACCCCACCTAATTTAAAGGATCAGCTACAGAGACGTTTGAGCAGCGATAACTGATCTAACACCAACCGGTATAACATGCTATGCACGTGAACCACCTTTGTTGTGACGAAGGTGGTTTTTTATTATCTTCGAGGTGAGAGGTCGTGTCTGTATTATAAGACATAATCTTACACCGATATAAAGCTCATTGCGTATTGGATTTCGTCTGGGAATTTGTCTAAAGTTAAGGTAGTAACTAGTTGTATGAAAAGAAGATTGGATAGGGTAGTCCCCATTTTATTTTCTGATCCGATAAAAGGAACTAGCATGGATGACCGAGAAACTGTACTTTCGCTCCAGACGGAAAAGACTGCAGCCAGTCACCGTAAAATCAGATTGCTACTCTCGAAGAAAGTACTTTATGCCTTCGTATTGGTGATTATGTCGAGCGCTGGCCTGTTTGGTTACCTGTCATTTCAGTCTTTGCAAGTGCGAGATGTCATTGGTCTGATTTCTCAGGTTGAGTCGGAAGCTGAGCAACTAAGAAGTACCGTCACCGTGAATATGGCGGTGCCTGTATCTGCCCAACGCCATGTGTCGGAGGCACTCCGTAAACACCTGCTTGAACTCAACGGTGTCTCCGTTGCCAGTCAGTTTGAAGAACCGCTGAAGACCTTAATTTTACAAGGCAGACAATTTACTGAGAAAGTCGATAAGGCGTTAATGACCGGGCAGGTGATCCCTCAGTCAGAGGTCCAAAATATTAGCCTGAGCAGCTCTCCGAACCAGTTTTATACGCTTAAAAATGATTTGCTGGCTTATGACTTCTGGTTATCCCAGATGAACCTGATACTAATGGCTGTCGTATCACTTTCAGGGGTGATGGTGACACTCTATGCCGCGAAGAGGGCTGACGAAGTCGCAACTGCCGGCGTATCAACAACAGAAGCATTAATCACCCTACGGGGAGAAGAAGTTAATACTGCCATTGTCGTTGCAATGCCAGTAAAAGAGATCAGTGAGGCTGAAAAAGCATTAATTACAGAATTGATGACAGCGATACCTCAGCCTGCAGAACCGTCAGAGATGGGGGAAGATATGTCTCCGGTGGAATTGACAGAAAAGGCTTATTTACAACAAGAACCAATATTTGATGTTCAATATATCTTAGACAATATGGATGGTGACAAAGAGTCTGTAATAATGCTGCTGGATATCTTCCTTGAGGAGCATTCTGGTGACGGGGATCTCCTGAAAAACTGTATTGAGCAGTCTGATTTCGATAAGGCCCGTCTATTAATGCATAGCTTGAAAGGAGTGGCGAGCAATCTCGGATCGCCGTCATTGCGGTCGATTTCCGAACGGGTTGAGTATGGTTTAAAAAAGAAACACACCGTGACCAGTACAGACTGTATGGCTCTCAGTCTGGCGATTAAACAGGTAGTCAGTGCAGTAGAAGCTTATTTGGAAGCCGAAAGAGGGCTATCGGTGGATTCCCCACAGGCAGTTGACGTTGAGGGGATAACAAAAATGTCAGTCTGTTGAGGTTAATACCAATCGGGATAAGGATCTGGCCATTTTCTGCAATAATCCAGCCTCTAGAGGATAAGATTGTGATCAATGCACAAATTTGATCCTTATCAATAGTTGGTTTTTGAAGGGGTGGATAATAGCCGCCCTATGATTATTCTAAATAAACAGTCAGTTCGAGCACAGCGTGAACTGGATACGGTGAAAGCGATGATTCGCCTATATTGTAAAACGCTGCACCGTGGGGCGATTGTTTGCCCTGAATGTGAAAGTCTTTTTGAGTATGTTGAAAAAAAGGTTGATAGCTGCCGTTTAGCGGAGGAAAAGCCAGCCTGTTTGAAATGTCACAGGCATTGTTATCACCCCGCCAAACGTCTGCAAATGGCGCATGTAATGCGCTGGGCGTTACCGAGATTTACCTGGCGTCACCCGCTACGGGCATTACAATATAAATTTGATCGCAAGCGTCTGAATGACAGTCTGCCATCACGCAATATTACGGAGTACCTCAAGCAACTGTTGATGCTTTGATGTGCGACGGAGATTAAAGAGAAGGCTGCCAGAGGCAGCCTTTTTGTTTGCTTACGGTTATACCGATTGGTATTAATTATGCGGCTTTCAGTCCCAGACCTACCAGCCAGGTCGCAATACGGTCATCCGTCAGTTCTGGCTGACGGTCTTCATCCAGTGCTAAGCCGACAAATTTGTCATCTATTACCGTGCGGGAGTCATTAAAATCATAGCCGTCAGTGGACCATTGACCGATGAGCTCCCCCCCCCTCGTAACTATTTAGTCGCTTTTATTTCTCTTCCAGCCACCTAACTGCTCTAGCAATTGCAGTTTGTGCTGGACTTGCTCACGCAAGCGTTCGAGGTTGGCCTGATACTGCTGCGGATCACGGCGCAATACCTGGGTAAAGCGGGCTTCGCGGCTGATCAGGGCCGGATTAGACCTCGACTAGCTCAATCTCAGGTTGTGGGTTCAGCAAAAGAAAAGCTAAACATCAGTTCAGATCAAAAACAGAAAATTATCCTGGCACCTCACCGTAAAGCTTTACATGATTTATGTGGCGATGTAAAAAGTACATCATTATAAATGTGAAGGTCCATATATGCAGAATTCTCTTGAGCAAGCCATGTTGCAAATTGCGCTCGACCTCAATTTAAACCTTCCTTCCGGGCATCATTACCAACGTTTAATCCAATCATTGCAATCGGTATTACCATGCGATGCGAGTGCGTTATTTATTCTTGATGAGTCAGGTTTGCTTTCTGCCGCCGCGGTAAACGGCCTGTCAGAAGAAGTGTTAGGGAAAAAGTTTGACCCGAAACAACACCCGCGTTTGCAGGCTATTATGGACAGTCGTCAACCGGTGCGTTTTCCGGCAAGCTCAACCTTGCCTGATCCCTTTGACGGTTGGCTTAAAGATGATCCTAACCGCTCTATCGACGTTCATGACTGCATGGGTTGTAGCTTGTATGTCGAAGATCACTTAGTCGGCCTTATTACGATTGATGCCATGCAGATTGGCGCATTTAAACGTGTTGATGATATTACCGTCGCGACCTTTGCGGCACTCGCTGCCGCGACGATACGAAATGTGAATCAGGTGGAGGCGCTGCGTAAAAGTCACCGCCAGCAGCAGAGCATGAACCAGGTATTGATCCAGGAGGCACGAGAGAAAAGTGGTGAGTTAATCGGCATTAGCCCGGAAATGGAAGGCTTGCGTAATAATATCAATATGGTCGCGCATTCTGATTATGCAGTGTTAATTAGTGGTGAAACAGGAACGGGTAAAGATCTGGTCGCACATGCATTACATGCGAACTCTTCCCGGGCCAAGCAGCCGATGATCTACGTTAACTGCGCAGCGCTGCCTGAAAGCCTGGCAGAAAGTGAGCTTTTTGGTCACGTGAAAGGTGCCTTTACCGGCGCCAGCAGCAACCGTGCTGGTAAATTTGAGCTTGCTGATGGCGGTACTATTTTCTTGGATGAGATTGGTGAACTGCCATTACTGATGCAGGCGAAACTACTGCGGGTGATCCAGCAAGGTGAAGTTCAGCGGGTTGGCGCAGACAAAAACATATTTATTAATGTGCGCGTCATCGCGGCCACCAACCGCGACTTACCGCAAGAAGTCGAGGCGGGGCAGTTTCGTCGTGACCTTTACCATCGCTTGAATGTATTCCCAATTAAGGTGCCAGCCCTGCGCCAGCGGCAAGAAGATATTGCGGTACTATCCGGCTATATTTTAGATCGCGTGCGACTGCAGTTTCATGTCGCCAAACTCCAACTGCACCCACAGGCATTAACGGCATTAGAGCATTATCATTGGCCGGGTAATGTACGTGAATTAGAGCATACGCTGATGCGGGCGGGTTTACGTGCTATTCAAGATCAGCAACATCTGATCGGTAAACAGCATCTGTCAGATGAGGTAAGCCATAAAACAGGCGCAGTAGAGCATGGGAATACTTCAGCATTACCCAACACGCCTTTTGAGCTGCGCGGCGCGGTAGAGCGTTATCAAACCAAGTTGATCTCCCATGCATTGCAACAGTCCAACTTTGTTTGGGCGCAAGCGGCGGAGTTTTTGCAGATGGATCGCGGCAACCTCTACAAAATGGGTAAGAAGTTGGGGATAAAACCCAGCAAGTTACGCGATGAATTAATCTGATTTTTATGAAACAGCCCAGCATTTTGAACGTTGTGATCTGTTTGGCTATCAGCGCTTGATGTGATAATCACATCAAGCGCTGATGTGGTTATCACATCAATCCTAACGTGGCTTGGCGTAAAGCTCTTAAATATCAACCAAGTACGTATTGGCACGTTTGCTGCATATAGTTAGTGAGATCTTTGTTAATACGAAATCAATAACATAACTATAGTGGAGTTTTTAATGTTCTGTATTCAATGTGAGCAAACTGTTCAAACACCTGTGTCTAAAGGCTGTTCTTATACTCAAGGTATGTGTGGTAAAACGGCGGACGTTTCAGACCTACAAGATGTATTAGTATTTAACCTACAAGGGGTGTCTTTTTGGGCTGATCTCGCACGTAAATATAACATTATAGATGCCGACATTGACGCTTGGGCACCACGCGCATTCTTCTCTACGTTAACCAACGTTAACTTTGTGCCAGAGCGTATTACTGAATACACCGAAATTGCAGAACGTTACAAGATTCAACTACGTACTCAGGTAATGGCAGCGGCAGCGGCTGCGGGTGACGAATTACCAGAACTCTCTCCGGCAGCGCAATTTGTATTGCCAGCGACGGCAGAAGAAGTGATGTCATTCGCACCGGATGCTGCGGTTAACCGTGGTCATGACGAACTGCATGAAGACATTATTGGCCTGCGCCTATTATGTCTATATGGCCTGAAAGGTGCTGCGGCATACATGGAACACGCGAATGTACTTGGTCAAAATGACGAGTCTGTGAGCGGTGAATACCACCAAATCATGGCATGGTTAGGCACTGACCCCACCGATGCCAATGCGTTGTTAGAAACCTCAATGCAAATTGGCCTGTTAAACTACCGTATTATGGAAATGCTGGATAAAGGCGAGACAGATACCTTCGGTCATCCGCAGCCAACACAGGTAAACGTAAAACCAGTAGCAGGTAAATGTATTCTGGTATCTGGTCATGACCTGCATGATTTAGAAAAGATCCTGCAACAAACCGAAGGCAAGGGTATCAATGTTTACACCAATGGTGAAATGCTACCAGCCCACGGCTACCCTGAATTAAGCAAATACCCGCATCTAGTCGGCAACTTCGGTAGCGCTTGGCAAAATCAGCAAAAAGAATTTGCTAACTTCCCGGGTGCGATCGTGATGACATCAAACTGTCTGATCAATCCAAACGTAGGTCAGTATGCAGATCGCCTGTTCACGCGTAGCATTGTTGGCTGGCCGGGTGTTGTGCATGTTGAAGGTGATGATTTCTCACAAGTGATCGAATGTGCATTGGCGCAACCTGGTATTGCACACACTGAAATAGAACACATGATCACCGTTGGTTTCGGTCGCAATGCATTAATGGCTGCAGCACCCGCTGTTATCAATGAAGTGAAATCAGGTAACATCAAACACTTCTTCCTGATCGGCGGCTGTGACGGTGATAAAGAAGAGCGTAGTTACTTTACTGACCTTGCTGTGAACACGCCAAAAGACTCGGTTGTGTTGACCCTGGCTTGTGGTAAATACCGTTTCAACAAAAATGAATTTGGTGACATCAACGGTATTCCACGTCTGCTGGATGTGGGTCAATGTAACGATACTTACTCTGCTATCCAGTTGGTATTGGCACTTGCTGAAGAGTTTGATTGTGGTGTTAATGAGTTGCCATTATCCATCGTTTTATCTTGGTTTGAGCAAAAGGCCATTGTTGTACTATTGACGTTATTTGCTTTAGGTATCAAAGGAATTCATACCGGTCCTACAGCACCAGCGTTCTTAACTGATAACTTAATCAAAGCATTACAAGATAACTTTGATATGCGCAGTATTGGTAATGTTGATACTGATTTGGCGGCCATGCTAGCGAATAAATAAGCAATACTATTGTGGTCAAATTCCTGCGTAGGCAAGTGTTACGCTTCTTTAAAGGAATCCGAAATAGTTAGCGACTAACGAGAAGCGGCCTAAATCTGTTTGCAGCTTAGGCCGCTGTATCTGTTATTTGTAATTAATTTTATCTGTAAATTATTTTTATCTATAGGTGCAACTATGCCTTCTTCGTCAAAACCGTCTTCAACATTGTTACCACCTACACTTAAGCCCCTTAAGCTCAATAGTTCAGGCCTTGGTCAATCAACAAATAACGCGGAAAAAGCTGCGCCTGTAAGTAGTAAATTGCAAACACCGAAGCTAAGCTTTTCTCTCGGTTCTGACTCAAATAACAGCGCAAAGGCTAATCCAATCGCAACGCCAAGCTCCAAGCTAAATACAAAACTGCAAACACCTAAATTAAGTTTCTCACTCGGTGAGCCGACAGCCAAGGTTGCTGCAAAGCCGACAGCATGGTCACCGGAAAAAACCCCGTTAGTATTGGTACAGCGTGAATATGAAACCCATGATTCAATGAGTTTTACGTTTGCGAGTGCAGACCATCAGCTCTTTGACTTTAAACCCGGTCAGTTTGTTACCTTGGCCGTTAACATCGATGATAAAACCCATTACCGCGCTTACTCTATTAGTTCTATCCCACAACAAAAGCAACTGCGTTTAACCATTAAACGCGTGCCTGATGGCTTGGTATCTAATTGGCTGGTGGATAACCTGAACGTCGGTGATACCTTGTCAGCACTGAACATAGCGGGTCAGTTCAACAGCACAGATTGCACGCACAAATCCAAGCTGCTGTTTATCAGCGCGGGTTGCGGTATTACGCCTGTGATGTCGATGGCAAAAACAATGCTAGCGGCAGACAATAGCGATGTTGACATTGAGTTTTTACATTGCGCTAGAGATAAAGATAACGTTATTTTCCACGATGAAATGAGTGAGATGGCTGTCCAGCATACCCAGTTCAACGTGCAATTATTATTGGAAAATAGCACAGGTTTTAGTGCGCAGAGTGAATTGGCACACCAAACCGGCATGGTCAATACTGAAGTAGTACAGACGTTATATCCAGATCTTGACCAGCGCACCATCTTCCTTTGTGGTCCGGTCGGTTTTATGAAAGCAGTGCAGGCAATCGCCGAACAAAGCGGTTTTGATATGGCGCACTTCTTCCAGGAGAGCTTTACTCCCGCGGCTGATAATGCCCAGCAGGATGCACTTTCTACTGTGAATAATGCCGCTGAAACTGATCTGGCAACGAATGTGATGTTGCATGTGCCTGATTTTTCGGTGGCGGCTGAAGTGAAGCAGGGGACGTCATTATTAGACGCCCTGGAAAAACATAACGTGCCCGTGATTGGAGCCTGCCGAGCGGGTGTTTGTGGCTCATGCAAATGTAAGGTGACATCCGGCACGGTAACGTCAACGAGCACGGAAACGCTTACTGCGGCTGAAATTGATCAAGGATTCGTACTGGCTTGCTCAAGCACTGTGCAGGGCGATGTTGCGGTGGCGCTGAGTTAAGTTAAGTAATCGCTTCATCTGTTCCACGTGTGAGAAGACAAAAAACGTCGATCATTTTCTAATAGGAAAAGGGCTACAAAGCGCCTTTTCTTGTTAGCTTTACTGCATGGTGGTGATATCACCATCAAATTCAGCCTTTCCCTATTCTCGCTTTTGTCCCATTTCATCAAGTTAGCGCTGTTACTCGCTATGTTTTTGTGGCGAGATTAGAGTTTATGGTTTTTTGTTATATTTAATGTATTTATTACAGGTGGTTATTCCTTTTAGTATGTTATTTATTGTGCTGTATATTGTTGTTATGCGTTGTTTTAACATATAAAAAGAGCGCCTAAAGGCGCTCTTGCTGTTTTAAGTGCTTACATTACTTACGCAGTTTGTTGTGTAACGGCCAGGTTCTCTTCTTCATCCAAATCAGCCGTTGCTGTCGGTGGGCAACGGTCTACAAACCAACCCATGTAAGAAGAGACAATCGTAACCAGAATACAGACGAAGCTTAGCCACATGAAAGGGGCATAAGAGAACGTTGCAACTCCCAGAATACTTGCCATGTAGATACCATTATCACTCCAAGGCACCATCCCCGATGTCAACGTACCGCCGAACTCAGCGTTACGAGACAGGTTCTTACGCTGATAACCTAAACGGTCATAGTTCTTCGCACAGATTTTCGGTGTCAGGATCAGTGATACATACATCGCTGAACCGAAGACATTACCCAGAAAAGCGGTTGCAATGGTTGATACCGAGAGGCTGCCCGCAGAGTTAACACGCTTCTCAAACAGTTTAGCGACGGTTTGCAGTACACCCACTTTATCAAGCAGGCCACCAAAACCCAGACCGAAAATGATTACCGCGACTGAGCCCAGCATGGATGACATACCGCCACGGTTCAGAATCGCATCAATGAAGTCAACGCCAGAGCTGATAGAAAATGGTGCCCAGGCCGTGTTGAATGCAACAAGTGGATCCATGTCCTGAACCATAACAGCCCAGACAATACCCAGCAGAGAGCCCAGAGAGATCACTGGGAAAGAAGGCAGACGCATTGCTAGCAGAGCAAGTACGATGATAACCGGCACAAATGAGAACGGAGAGATAACAAACTGGTCTTCCATTGCCAGAATCACAGAATCAACCTGAGCCATATCAACGTTACCGGCATAGTGCAGGCCTGCACCGGTAAACAGAATACCTGTAATGACGTAGCTGATTAGCGCTATTGGGAGCATGCCTTTAATGTGTTCCATTACTTCTACGTTAGACATAGAAGAAGCCAGGATCACTGAGTCGGATAGCGGAGACATCTTGTCGCCGAAGTAACAGCCGGAAAGCACGGCACCAGCGGTCATCGGTGCTGGAACGCCAAGGCCCTGACCAATACCCATCATAGCAATACCAGCTGTACCAGCGGCACCCCAGGATGTACCTGTTGCCAGTGCCGTCAGTGAACAGATGATCATAGTGGCAAGCAGGAAGATGGACGGGTGAATTGCTTTCAGACCGTAATAAATGATGGTCGGAACAATACCACCTGCGATCCAGGTACCGACCAGGGCACCAACAGCAAGCAGGATCAATATGGCACCTAAGCCGTTAGAAATACCATTGGTTGCTGCTTTTTCTAAGGATTTATAATCGTGACCGAGTTTTAAACCCAGAGCCATGATGATGAACCAGCCGATATAAAGCGCCAGCTGGATGGGTAAATCAAGTTTAGCTGTGAAAGAGAAAGCCAGCGCAAGAAAAAGACCAAGGGCAAGTATCACTTGCGATAACGATGGTAATCTCACTGTCTGTTTGTCCATACTTCTAACCTTTTTAATCAAGCCTGTAAAAGGGAATGTCCCTGAAATTAGCGTTTACGGGACGCTGATAATTAGTAGTTGCTATGACCATTGAGTCACTCTTTAGAGTACTCATGTTATTTCGGCGCCACTCTATCTAAATGGCTAATATACTGCGATAGATATTGTGCTTTTCTGTGACCTGAATCTTCCAGTAGCTATAAATGGAAGTAATTGCACGTTAATATGTTTTATTGCTGTTAATTTCAGGTTTGTAAGTTGTGCTCTTGCTGTTTTTTAACCGTTTTATTGTTTGAGTGTTTATGTTTATAACTGGCGTGTAACTGGATATAAAAGTCTGCCAGTTGATTTTTACATAGTTTATCCGACTTTTTATTCATTGAATGTTAGGTTATCAGGGTGGGGGGAGTTTTTCAAAATTTCATAGTTAACCTGTATTTTATTGATTGCATCGTGAAAGTAGGTTTTGGCTCGTAAAACACCCAATCAATCACGCTTAAGGTGGCTGATTAATCGCTTGTTGATGTTTTTCTAGCCCGGTATGACCACCTGATATGAATGGTATGGGTGAGTGGATGAATACAATCTTTTCGGGTTAAGCAAGCCATCACTATCGGGGCAGAGAAGGTTTTTTATGTGTTTTCTTTAGATTATGCTTGTTTTTCGGCGTTTAAAACTCTATAGATGGGAGTCCAAATGCCAATCTGATTAAGTAGCGGAGCATGGCAATGAACGAGATTAGTGTGTAATTGAGAACAGGGAGTGTAGTAAGCAATGATGAAAGTTGGTTTAGTCGGTTGGCGTGGCATGGTTGGTTCTGTGCTGATGCAGCGTATGGTTGAAGAGGGTGACTTCAATTATATCGAGCCTGTTTTTTACTCGACATCACAAGTAGGTATCCCTGCTCCTAATTTGGGTAAAGATGCCGGCTTACTGCAAGACGCTTTTGACATTGAAAGCTTAAAACAACTGGATACCGTCATTACCTGTCAGGGTGGCAGCTATACAGAGAAAGTTTATCCGGCATTGCGTGCAGCAGGCTGGAAAGGTTACTGGATTGATGCGGCTTCGACACTGCGTATGAATGATCAGGCGATCATTACCTTAGATCCCGTTAACTTAGAACAAATTCAGCAGGGAATTCATTCTGGTACCAGCACCTTTGTTGGCGGCAACTGTACGGTCAGCTTAATGCTGATGGCTGTGGGTGGTTTGTATAAAGCAGGCCTGGTTGAATGGATGACGTCACAAACGTATCAGGCTGCTTCTGGTGCCGGTGCGAAAAATATGCGTGAGTTAATCAACCAAATGGGCGTGATTAACGATACGGTATCTAGCGAGCTGGCTAATCCAGCAACGTCTATTTTAGATATTGATCGCAAAGTAGCTGAAACTCTTCGGTCTCCAAGTTTCCCGGCGCAGGAATTTGGTGCGCCGCTCGCGGGTTCATTGATCCCGTGGATTGATGTCAAGCGTGATAATGGCCAGAGTAAAGAAGAGTGGAAAGCATCGGTTGAAACCAACAAGATCCTGGGTCTGCAAGATACCCCAGTTCCAATTGACGGCACTTGTGTACGTATTGGTGCGATGCGTTGTCACAGTCAGGCATTAACGCTGAAACTGAAGAAAAACGTTCCTCTTGATGAAATTGAAGAGATGATTGCGTCACACAACGACTGGGTTAAAGTGATCCCGAACGACCGTGACATTACGGTTCAGGAACTGAGCCCGGCGAAAGTAACAGGTACGCTATCGGTTCCTGTGGGTCGTTTACGCAAACTGGCAATGGGTGATGACTTCCTCAATGCCTTTACGGTCGGCGATCAGTTGCTATGGGGTGCGGCAGAACCACTGCGTCGTACACTGCGGATTATTTTGGCTGAAAAGGCCTGATGGATCCAAGCTGTAAAATACAGGCGGCACAGTAATTGTCGTCTCGGTTAATACAAAAAGACCTCGCATTGCGAGGTCTTTTTATTGCAGCTGATAGATTTAATCAGCTATCAGATCAAAGCATCAAGCTGCCAGGTTTTTCGCGACGAAATCCCAGTTTACCAGTGCCCAGAACGCATTCATGTAGCTTGGACGAAGGTTACGGTAATCAATGTAGTAAGCGTGTTCCCACAGATCAACAGTCAGCAGTGGCGTTACGCCTTCTTCCGTTAGTGGAGTACCTGCATTAGACGTGTTAACGATATCTAGAGAACCGTCGGCCTTCTTAACAAGCCAAGTCCAAGAAGAGCCGAAGTTGTTGATTGCAGAATCGGTAAACTTCGCCTTGAACTCATCGAAAGAGCCGAAAGCTTTAGCGATAGCATCAGCGACTTCGCCTGTTGGTTCACCACCAGCGTCAGGGCTTAGGCAGTGCCAGTAGAAAGTATGGTTCCAGATCTGAGCGGCATTATTAAATACGCCACCAGTTGACGTTTTGATGATCTCTTCTAGAGATTTTGCCTCAAGATCAGTACCTTCAATCAGGCCGTTTAGCTTAACAACGTAAGTATTGTGGTGTTTACCGTGGTGGTATTCCAGCGTTTCCTGAGAGATATGTGGCTCAAGAGCGTTGATTGCGTACGGTAGAGCGGGTAATTCAAATGCCATTGCTCAATTCTCCATTTTAGTATTTGAGAGGGCAAGCCCTCGACATTGCTTCCGGTAGACTTCAGGTCTACTTTATAGTTTGAATCTGACTTAGTTTATTTTAGCAAGTTTTTACTTTATTAAAAGCATTTATCGGTAAAAAAGCAATTTAGAATGTCCTTATAAATAATAGGCATTTTTTTCCGGTCCGTGACAAAGTAGAATAATGTGTGTGAAACTCATATATAAGCAAATTGTCGTAACGAGGAAGCTATGGAAACCATTGATAAGATTAAGCAACAGATCGCTGAGAATCCTATTCTGTTGTATATGAAAGGCTCTCCAAAACTGCCAAGCTGTGGTTTTTCATCGCAGACGTCACAAGCACTAATGGCATGTGGTGAGAAATTTGCTTACGTGGATATTCTGCAAAACCCGGATATTCGCGCTGAACTACCGGTTTATGCACAATGGCCTACTTTCCCACAGCTGTGGATTGAAGGTGAGCTTATTGGTGGTTGTGACATCGTTTTGGAAATGTTCCAGAAAGGTGAACTTCAGCCATTGATCAAAGAAGCTGCAGCCCGTCGTGACAGCGACGCAGCAGAGTGATCTGTTAGCATCAGAATCTGTGATGTGTTGTAAAAAGCCCCGAACATGTTTCGGGGCTTTTTGTATCTTTTCGTTTCAAACAGCGGGTCCAGTTGAAAAAAAAGACCGCCTAAGCGGTCTTTGGTATTTGTTTATGAAGGCTTAGAGCACCATGGCCGCTAACCAGCCAAATGCGATAAGTGGCAGGTTGTAGTGAAGGAAAGTCGGAACAACGGTTTCCCATACATGCTCGTGTTGACCATCGGCGTTCAGACCTGCCGTAGGGCCTAAGGTTGAGTCAGAGGCCGGTGAACCCGCATCCCCCAGCGCTGCAGCGGTACCAACCAATGCAATAGTTGCCATTGGCGAGAAACCAAATGTCAGGCACAGTGGTACATAGATAGTTGCCAGAATTGGGATCGTCGAGAAAGAAGAACCAATCCCCATAGTAACCAGCAAGCCAACAACCAGCATCAGCAGGGCTGCAAGTGGTTTGTTGTCACCAATCACCGCTGACAGCGAGCTGACCAGGGTTTCAACGCCACCGGTGGCTTTCATTACAGCAGCAAAACCTGCAGCTGCAATCATGATAAACCCAATCATGGCCATCATGTGAACACCGCGGGTAAATACATCGTGGGTTTCTTTCCATTTGATCACACCACCAAACGTGAAAACCATGAAGCCGACCAGGCCGCCGATGATCATTGAACCGCTGTATAACTGGGCACCCAGCGCCGCAACAATCGCACCGACAGCAATGTAAACGTGGCGCATGTTAATTTCAGCATGCTCCGGCTCGCTTGCCAGGATCTTCTCTTCCGAATATTCACGTGGTTTTCGGTAACTCACAAATGTTGCGAGTAGCAGGCCGAAAATCATACCGGCCGCAGGTAAAATCATAGCGACCGGAACTTGGCTGGCAGTGACCTCTAAGCCGTTGTCATGGAGGTTTTTCAGCAGAATATTATTAAGGAAAATACCACCAAAACCGACCGGCAGTACCATATAAGGGGTTACCAAACCGAACGTGAGTACGCACGCGATCAGGCGGCGATCAAGTTTCAATTTTGCAAATACATGCAGTAAAGGCGGAATCACAATCGGAATAAATGCGATATGAACAGGAATAACGTTCTGAGAGGAGATAGCAAGTAAAACTAAAATGATGAGAACGCTATATTTAACGCCTGTTGCCGCGGCAGCATTTTCATGGCCGCTGATACGTTTAATGACTTTTTGTGCCAGTACATCCGTAATACCAGAGCGAGAGATCGCTACAGCAAACGTACCAAGCATGGCATAACTTAGAGCCGTTGTTGCACCGCCCCCTAAGCCGCTTTCAAAGGCAGAAACGGTTTCTGCAAGGGGCATTCCGCCGATCAGGCCACCGATAATGGCACTGAAGGTAAGCGCAACGACGACATTGACTCGCATTAGTGCGAGTACAAGCATGACGCATACCGAAATAACTACTGGGTTCATAAAACTAAGGTCCATCCGTTGTGTTGTGTTATATGTGCGAATTTTTACGAAGCTGACTAATTATGTGAGTAACGTAATTATTCTGCCTGCTTTTATTATATTTTTTGACTGTTTTGCTCAAAAACATTCAGTTTGCTGAAATTTTCTGACATGTCGAGAAAAAATTGATACCTGCACAAAATTTTATTGGCATTGCGCCTGATGTCTTAGTTGACTCACCACGTCTTGTCTATAATCAATATTGCTTTATTGGTAGACAGAACAAAATGTTACTGTCGATTTAAACGCAAATTGTTAATGGAGTTAACCATGAGTGTATTAGTAGGCCGTCCCGCGCCTGATTTTACTGCTGCTGCTGTGCTTGGAAACGGTGAAATTGTAGATAGCTACAACTTGTTTGAAAACATTAAAGGTAAACCCGCGGTTATTTTCTTCTATCCGCTCGACTTCACCTTTGTCTGCCCGTCAGAATTAATTGCGTTTGATAAGCGCTATGCAGATTTTCAGGCGAAAGGCGTGGAAGTGATTGGTGTTTCTATCGACTCTCAGTTCTCTCACAATGCATGGCGTAATACGGCTGTTGAAGACGGCGGTATTGGTGCGGTGCAGTATCCGTTGATAGCAGATACCAAGCATGAGATTTGCCAGGCTTATGATGTTGAGCACCCAGAAGCGGGTGTCGCTTTCCGTGGCTCATTCCTGATTGATAAAGAAGGGGTGGTGCGTCATCAGGTCGTGAACGATCTGCCGCTTGGCCGTAATATTGATGAGATGCTGCGTATGGTCGACGCGCTTCAGTTCCATGAAAAGAACGGCGAAGTGTGCCCGGCGCAGTGGGAGAAAGGTAAAGAGGGGATGGATGCCTCACCGCAAGGGGTTGCGAAGTACCTGTCTGAGCATACTGATGATTTGTAATTGTGATTACTTGCTACGTTGATAGATAAAAGAAAGGCTAGCCGGGTGGCTAGCCTTTTTACATGTTTACATGAATATGCCTGTTAAGGTGTCGTAGAGATAATGCCGTTACTGTTGTTTACATCAAGTGTTGTGCCGCCATTATTCAACAGTGAAGAAATTTGAGATTGCATCTCAGAGGTGACATCGCCATTATTAGTTGGATTTAGTAACGACAAGTGGTCACCAGCATTAAACAACACGGCATTACGAATTGTCTGGCCGTTAATGTCAGTCGCTGTAGGTGTTAGCTCCATTGCGCCAACGAGCGGTAAAGTACCGGCGAATGGCGAATATGGCTGAGAAATTTCTGTTCCTGTTACTTTTGCTCCCGGAATTAATTGGTTTGGAATTGTTTCGTCGCCATTAACTTGTGCAAGGTAAACGGGAAGAGTTCTATCAATCAACATTGAATGGTTAATAGGGTCAACTGTATCTAAAACGCTTTGTGCGGCATAAGCGAATTGATTAAATGCTGAGTATAAACCTGTTAATGTTGCAAGTGATTTTTCATCACCCGCTGCAATCAGGCCTGCTTCGAAACCGGCATAACAAGTTTTAATGTCTAGCGCATTATTCTTGCAGTTCTCTTTGAATGTCGCATCAGTTCCTGCAACAAGACTACCTTTCACAAAATTACCAAACTCTTGTGAACCAAGTAAAAGGTATGGAATAGCAGCCCCTGGGTTTGCTAGGCCAAGCTTGTTTATATTGAAGAAGGCAGCATCAGCCTGCAGATCACCAACTGATTTGTTTGCAATGTACCCTAAACTAACACCTGTCATGGCACCTAATGAGTGACCAACAAATCCGACACCATTTGCTGGGTTTAATCTAGCTAAGACGCCTAACTTGCCAATCGCATCCGCGTTTTTACTGGCGAGAGTCGCAAATATCCGGCCAATTGCTACACGCAGGTTAACAACATCAATAGTACTCTGCCGTAAGTTATCTCGGGCAACTGGAAGCGCAGATAAGTTTAGGTAGATCTCCGGCTTACCATCATCACCGCTTGCACTGACGTAGCCCTCTCCAGGAATGTCAATGCCTCTCTCACCGTGCAGAGGGTGGTCTATTGCAAAAATAGCCTGGCAGTTATTGCCAATTATGGAATCGGATAAAGCAAAATTAGAAATCGGGAGATTAAGGCTCTCTTTGTAACTGGTGATGCCGTGTTGGTAGATAGATACGGAGTTTGCACCAAGTACCTGGCAACCATCGGCTTGGGGTAGTACAAGAGTAAATTTAACATCCTGAATAGATTTCAGTTTTGGTACTGGGCTATAGCGGGTGATCAGACGTTCTGTGTCCAGCTGACTTCCATCGGTTAGGATTAGTTTTTCCCCGGTTAACGCCGAAAGTACTCTGACCTGGGTTTCTGTATCGGTAGATACTGCCGCTAAGTCCTCTGTTGTAATTCCTAAAGCACCTAATTGTTGTGCAATTGCGGCTTTATCTGCGTCACTACCATTTTTTAATATATTTGAAATTTTCGCCAAGCTTGGCATACCACTTTGCCACGGGGTGACGGAGAAGGTCGAAGGGTTGGTTTCCAGGAAGTAAGGAAGCTTGACGCTACCGGTATAGATAACATTCCCGTCTGGTGTACTTGTTGTCGAAGGGTTTAGTGACATTGAGAATAAGCTATTGAGGTCGGCTTCACTTACTTTTCCACTTACAGCAGTGCCTTTCCAGACCGTATTGGCTCCATTTTTCAAAGCTAGCGCAGATGCGGATTTTGCCGCAAACAATACATCACCTACAGAAGCTGTCGTAAACCAAGTTGAGAAGATAATGCTGTCAGCATTCACACCAGCGATTTCAAGCTCTTTCTCTGTTGTGTGAGTAATTGTCTGTAAAGGGATGAGGGTATCTAACGGTGGTTTAGCTGTTGCTTTCAAAGTTGCATAAGAGCCAGTCATCCCCACACTGTTGCCATTAATGTCCTTTAGCTCGTCAGTGATAGCAAACATATAGTTTGAAGCAGGATTAAGTGGTTTTTTAAGGATAACCGTTAGTTTTTTACCGGAGGTCATTACTTGAAAATAATCATCAGGAACCAGTGTCGGCGTCTTAGTCTGGTTGGTTGCTGTTGGATTATTTGACTCAATCAGGTAAAAGCCATCAGAGTTCATTGATGGATAAAGATCATTACCCATGAATTCAATTACGATTGGTTGAGTCGTACCCCAACCATCGGTTTTCCCCATCGCAACTGCTGGGTTTGAAATATCGGTGTAACCTTCGTCTCCGGTAACACCATCAGATTTTAATGTTCCATCTGTGGAATCCATGGCGAGGAATGTTGGGAGAACTAGAGTTTTAGAAGCCAGGTCAAAAAGTATTTTTGTCTCTGCTTTTAAGCTTTTTTCTATGATTGGATCAATCGTCGGGTTACCTGTGACTTCACTTTCATTACCGCAACCGTATAAGCTGATGCTTGATGCAATAAGTACTGCTAATATGTTCTTTTTCATATGAAATCCCTATCTTTTAAAATCATATATCAGACCGAAAGGTGCTGCTGAATGTTTAAAATTTATAATTGATTTGCGCGGCGCTAATGATTGCATCACTGGTAGAGGTGAAAGAGGTTTCATCTTCTTCGAAGGAGATTTCTTTACCACGCAGATAGGTAAAACCAAGGTCAAAGGACATATTTTCGCTGTAGGTATAAGTGGCACCAGCGGAGTACCAGTAGCGATCTGTGTCAGGAATACTCAGGGTCGCTTTGCCTGCTTGTTCGTCTAAAGCAAATCCGGCACGCAAGGCCCACTCAGGGTTGAGGGTGTAGGTTGCCCCTATAGCCCAGCGGAAGCTATCGTCATAATCTTCGTCTTTCAGTAGACAGACCCCCGCCAGACCCTTGTAGCCTTCACTACATTCGTCACTTGTCGCACGCAGTTCTTCAAATTTACTGTATTGGGTCCACTGTACGCTATAGTGCACCGCCCATTGATTATTTAGCGCGTGATAGCCGGAGAATTCAGCGATGGCTGGCAGAACAACAGGAAGGTTACCCGTGACTACAGAATTGGGTATTCCGGTAATTGTACCCGAGTAATCAGTAAAGTCGCCTTCAAAATCAAGATCAACCTGTGAACGGTAGCTCAGGCCGAAACGGTGATCGTCATTGATCTCAAACAGAGCAGCAATGTTCCAGCTCCAGTCATAAGTATCCCCTTTCATAGTGACGGTCTTGTCGCTAGGATTACCGCCCGCATTTGCCCACGAACCCATATGGCGTTTAAGTTCGGCATCACCATAAACTAGACTGACACCACCACCGATACTGAATTGTTCATTAATGCGATAAGCGATATTCGGATTCAGGTTAACTGTTAATAACGATGTCTCACCGGCTACTGAGCCAGCGTTAAAATCTTCAGGATACTCGGTTGTGACACCATAGTTGGAAAACAGTGCCAGCCCGACCGCGAAGCGTTCATTGATTGGATGAATATAGTAACCTGCGGGCACAAACCCCATCGGTGCGACATCTTTTGCTGTCTGTCCTAAGTTGTTGCTTTCTTTGTTGAAATATTTATCGTGAATATCAATTTGCGGGTCGACAATGCTTAATCCACCAGAAAGTTCAGCTGTTTTGAAGAGGGTCATCGCGGCAGGATTACGGGCTAACACCGCTGCGTTATCTGCAATTGCCGCTTCGCCAGCGAAAGCTCGGCCTAAACCTGAAGCGGAGTGTTCTGATACCTGAAAACCTGCGCCACTTGCATTAAGTGAAGTCATGGCGACGGCTATGGCAAGAACGGGGTACCTTATTTTTACGGACATTATACTGCCTCTCTATTATATAACTTGATTCAGCTTCTTGTTCTTCAGTCCATGAAGGAAAAACAACCATTTATATGCCGGATCAGTATAAGGAGGTTGCGCCGAATGTTAATTGCTTGTAATCACAGATTTTTATTATGAATATCACGCGATTATTATCACTTTTGTGTTTATGTTTTAAATGGTTGTTTGAAATTAAATGAGCGTTTGAAAACATCATTCTAAAAGCGCGACAATGCTGGGATTAAGCGGAGGTTTGATGAGTATGCTTGTTTAACTTTTAAGGCAGTGATATTTCATCCGTTTAAGGTATAAAAGCCGGCCCGTCAGGTGTTTTTCCGTATTTGTTAACGATCTCACAGAATAATTCTGTTGTGCTTTCAGTTTCAGTTTGAAAACTTCATTCTAAAAGCCCAGCGTTGCTGGGCTTGAGGTCTGGTCCGATGAGTTGGTCTGTTTGATTTTTAAGACGCTGATGTTTCTTCCGTTGTCGGAGCTAAAAGTGGCCAGCCACCTAATTCTTTCCACTTATTAACAATTTTGCAAAATAGTTCAGCGGTTCTTTCCGTGTCATAGAGTGCTGAGTGAGCTTCTTTGTTATCAAATGGGATGCCTGCTGTGCTGCAAGCTTTGGCCAATACAGTTTGACCAAAGGCAAGGCCACTTAATGCCGCAGTATCAAAGGTTGCGAATGGATGAAACGGATTGCGTTTTAATTTAGATCGTCCGGAGGCTTCCATCACAAAGCTATGATCGAAGTTGGCATTGTGTGCCACCATTATGGCGCGCGAGCAATCTGCCGTTTTCTGTTCTTTGCGGATCTTCTTAAAGATCTCTTTTAAAGCAGTCTCTTCAGAGACAGCACCACGAAGTGGGCTGAAGGGGTCACGAATACCATTAAATTCTAATGCTTCTTTATTTAAGATCGCGCCTTCAAATGGCGAAACGTGAAAATGAATCGTGGTGGCGGGCTTTAACCAGCCATCTTCATCCATTTTCAGGGTAACGGCACAGATCTCAAGGAGTGCATCCGTTTTGGCATTAAAACCTGCAGTTTCAACGTCAATGACCACGGGAAAATAGCCGCGAAAGCGACTTTTTAATGTATTTAGTTCGTTATCTTCGCTCATAACACTGCTGTCGATATAAAGTAGGCAAGCATTATGTCAGATTCAGAAACGGAGCAAAACCTTCAGCCCGGAAATGTTGATACAAAGGCGGCTAAAGATTTTCTGTGAGGATTCGATACAATAGAGAGCATTACGATCGACGTTGTTGGGATGGTATGAACAATTTTTCAAAAATGGCATGGCTGAATACCTCGATGGTGGTGGGCTTAATGATGAGCCTTCCTGCACAGGCAACAAAACAATATGTGGCAACGCCGGCGCAATCGAGCTGGAAGGTCGCTGTTGATACGCCATTAGAATGCCGGATGATCCATGCCATTCCGAATTACGGCGAAGCGCAGTTTACCTCCAGGGCCGGAAAGAAAATCAATCTTGATTTTGAATTGAAAATGCGCCGCCCAATGGGGGAAACTCGTAATGTTAACCTAGTATCTATGCCTGCCCGGTGGATGCCCGGTGACGCAGCCGAGCCGATCACCCGATTGACGTTTTTTAAACAATTCGATGGTTATGTCGGAGGCCAGATGGCCTGGACGATGCTAAGTGAACTGGAAAGTGGGCGCTATCCTACCTTTAGTTATCAAGACTGGCAGCACCGCGATAAAATGATAGAAGTTGCGCTTGCTGCAGTATCTTTCCAAACACCTTATCAGCAGTTCAGCCTGTGTCTGGATAACTTGTTGCCTTATAGCTTTGAAGACATTGCCTTTACGGTACTGAATTATGACAGTGACAGCGATGAACTGAACAAGGCGTCACAGAAGCGACTGGCACAAATTACGGACTTTGTTCGTTACAGTGATGATATTGACTTAGTGCTGCTTGCCACTTATACCGATTCAAATGGCGGGAAAAATGTGAATCAGAACTTGTCCGAACGCCGGGCGAAGAAATTAGAAGAATACTTTATGTCATTGGGCTTACCGGGGAACAGGATTCAGGTTGAGGCCTATGGCAAGCGCCGCCCGATTGCCGATAATTCGACGCCTATTGGCCGTAATAAAAACCGTCGTGTTGTGATTTCGTTAGGCAGAACGATCATTTAGAACTGGCGGGAGGGTTCGAGAAACGAGTTTTTCAGTCTCTCGAACCTGCTTTCTATGCTCGCTGGATCAGTTCAATCTGGTAGCCATCAGGGTCTTTGACAAAAGCGATATGCGTTGTTCCGCCTTTCACCGGCCCCGGCTCTCGGGTGACGTTACCACCGGATGCTTTAATCGCATCACACGTAGCGTAAATATCTTCAACCCCAATAGCGATATGACCGAAAGCATCACCCATATCGTATTCTGTCGTTCCCCAGTTATAGGTCAGTTCAATCACTGCGCCTTGAGTTTCATCACCATAACCGACAAAAGCCAGGGTGTATTTATACGTTTCATTATCATGCTTACGAAGCAGCTGCATGCCCATTACATCAGTATAAAACGCAATAGAGCGGTCAAGGTCGCCGACCCGTAGCATAGTGTGAAGGATACGTCCGTTTGCCATAAGGCTCTCCAATGTTCAGGGCTTTCGCCTGTTTGTGATGTTATTAAAAGACGATGACTGACTAGCTTACTCGTCTGGGTACACTTTGTCTTTGTACTCACAAAGGTCTTCAATGATACAGCTACCGCAACGTGGCTTACGGGCTATACAGGTGTAGCGACCATGAAGGATCAACCAATGGTGAACATCGACTTTAAACTCTTTCGGAACCACTTTGAGTAATTTTTCTTCAACCTGATCGACGTTTTTGCCCATGGCAAACTTGGTACGATTTGATACCCGGAAGATATGGGTATCAACTGCGATGGTCGGCCAGCCAAAAGCGGTATTGAGTACGACATTTGCCGTTTTACGACCGACGCCTGGTAAGGCTTCAAGTGCTGCGCGGTTTTCCGGTATTTCACCACCATGTTTTTCGAGCAAGATTTTGCAGGTTTTAATGACATTCTCGGCTTTTGAATTAAACAAACCGATAGTCTTAATGTATTCCTTGACGCCTTCAACCCCCAAGTCAAAGATGGCTTGCGGGGTATTTGCAATCGGGTAGAGTTTGTCTGTTGCCTTGTTGACACTGACATCTGTCGCCTGGGCGGATAATAGCACCGCGATCAGCAGTTCAAAGGGCGAACTCCATTTTAGTTCGGTCTCCGGGTGGGGATTTTCTGCCCGAAGGCGTTCAAGAATCTGAACGCGTTTGTCGTTGTTCATGGTATATCTGGCTTCCTGACTGACCGGATTTGGCGACATCTAACTTGGTGCCGAAGGTTGAGCTTGTCCACTTTAATGTCTGCCAATCCTAGATTAATACTCTGCTCTTAATTGGCAGGTGTAATACGGACACGCTCAATCGTGGTTTTTTTCTCAGCTGTTGTTTTCTGCTCGCGTTTCTTATCAATAACGTTTTTCAGAGCAATCATAAAGCCGACACCGATAAAGGCTCCTGGTGGCAGCATAGCTAACAGGAAGCTACTGTCAAAGCTGAAGACTTCAATGCGCAGAGATGCGGCCCAGTCGCCAAGCAGACGGTCAGCACCATCAAACAACGTACCGTTACCTAATATTTCCCGCATTGCACCTAATGCAACCAGCGCCGAAGTCATACCTAGCCCCATCCACAGCCCGTCAAGGGTTGCCGGAAGAGGATCATTTTTGGAGGCAAAAGACTCTGCCCGGCCAATGATGATGCAGTTGGTTACAATCAGCGGAATAAAAATCCCCAAAGATTGATATAGGCCATAGGTAAAGGCGTTCATCAATAATTGGACACAGGTTACCAAGGACGCAATGATCATGACGAAAATCGGAATGCGAACTTCTGAGGGGACCCACTGGCGTACCAGCGACACGATAAGGTTGGAGCCGACTAATACGGCAGCCGTTGCCAGACCTAAGCCTAAGGCATTGGTGACGGTGGCTGATACGGCCAGCAGGGGACATAGCCCCAGAAGCTGAACGATAGCCGGATTATTCTTCCACAGGCCATTTTTCATCAGTTCTTTATTCAGGCTCATGATGCACCTTGACAATTCAGAGGTTGATTAAGGAGTTCCTGTTGATGGCGCTCAAAATACAGTGACACATTTTTAACTGCTTTGACAATCGCACGCGGTGTGATCGTTGCACCGGTAAACTGGTCGAAGTTACCGCCATCTTTACGTACCGCCCAGGCCGGATCTTTCTCGCCTTGGAGCTTTTTACCGGTAAAACTGTCGATCCAGTCTGTCACACGGGTATCGATTTTATCGCCGAGCCCCGGCGTTTCCTGATGGCTCAGGACACGAACACCGGTGACAACACCCTTCATATCCAGACCTGCAACGATCTTTATTGCGCCGTTATAGCCATCAGGCGCAATAGCTTCAATCGCGACACCGGTTGGCTGAGCGGCTTTTGTTGCGATGTAAGCCGGCATGGGTGAGGAAGTACCTAAGTATTGCTCGTTGGTGATTACCGTGCAGCTTTTGTATAGCTCATTGTCGTGGCTCTGCGCAGGTATTACCTGATTCAGTACTTTGAGCAGTTCTTTTTGCTGCTGCTCTATGATCTTATCTTTTGTCAGCAAATGTGTAACAGAGACCAGGCCCGTTGCGAGCAGCGCAAAAATAGCCAGCACACCACTGTTTTTCTTCATTGCATTTAGCATGATCGTGCGCTCCTAGGAATGACCGTATGTACGGGGGCGGGTGTAGTAATCAATTAAAGGAACACACATGTTTGCCAGCAACACACTGAAAGCGACACCATCAGGGAAACCGCCCCAGGTACGGATCAGATATATCAGCACGCCAATCAGTGCGCCAAAAATAAGACGACCTTTTACTGTCGTTGCTGCCGATACTGGATCAGTGGCAATGAAGAAGGCACCTAGCATAGTTGCTCCCGATAGCAGGTGAAAAATAGGTGATGCGGTGCCATCCGGGTTAAGAAGAAATGCGACGCTGCTGATCACAAATAGTGCACCCAGCATACCGACAGGAATATGCCATTGGATCACCCGCATTTTCAGCATGATTAATCCCCCGAGTAAGAAACCCAGGTTTATCCATTCCCAGCCAACCCCAGAAATGGTGCCAAATACAGGTTTAGCCATTGCTTCTGTGGTTGTCAGTCCGGTTGTCAGTGATGTTTTCAGCGTATCTAAAGGGGTCGCCATGGTTACGCCATCAACCGATAAACGCAGTTGATGAACACTGAAACCATCTTGGGTAAAGCCAGTAAAAATAGCCAGCAGGCTGTCAGTGAGTGATGTTGATTCGGCACTCAATGATAATGGCGGCAGCCAGGTCGTCATCTGTACCGGGAAAGAGATCAGCAGCACCACATAAGCCACCATCGCGGGATTAAAGAGGTTCTGGCCTAATCCGCCATAGAGATGTTTGGCTATTACGATGGCAAATACCACACCAATCACGGTGATCCACCATGGTGCCAGTGGCGGGATCGATATGCCCACTAACATGCCTGTCAGCAATGCGCTGTTATCTCGAATGTATGGCAGCGCCGGGCGTTTTCTGAGCTTCATGATAGCGGCTTCGGAAGTCACCGCGACAACTGAGGCCAAAAGGATCTGGATTAATGTTCCCCAGCCAAAAAAGAACCATTGTGCAGCAACACCTAATGCAGTGCATACAATGACTGTTCGCATGATGTCGCTTGTGCTGCGGCGGCTATGCGTATGGGGTGAGCTGGCAATATTAAAAGCCACGGTTTAGTTTTCCTCGCTATTATTCTGTTGAGCTTCTTTTGCTGCCTGTTGAGCCGCCTTACGCGCTTTGGCGCGGGCGACGGCAGCCGCGACAGCTGCTTTTTTGGGGTCGACGTCAGTCGTATCGGTTACATCCGCTGTTGCAGCCTGGGTCTGTTCTGAATGTTGAGCCGCCTTACGCGCTTTGGCTCGGGCGACGGCAGCCGCGACAGCAGCTTTTTTGGGGTCGGCGTCAGTCGTATCGGTTACATCCGCTGTTGCAGCCTGAGTCTGTTCTGCCTGTTGAGCCGCCTTGCGCGCTTTGGCGCGGGCGACGGCAGCCGCGACAGCAGCTTTTTTGGGGTCGGCGTCAGTCGTATCGGTTGCATCCGCTGTTGCAGACTGGGTCTGTTCTGTCTGTTGAGCTGCCTTACGCGCTTTGGCGCGGGCGACGGCAGCCG
>NZ_JBVCPH010000015.1:0-150912 GCF_057456235.1 Photobacterium sp.
CTGTGGCCCCACCTGATCCCATGCCGAACTCAGAAGTGAAACGCAGTCGCGCCGATGGTAGTGTGGGGTCTCCCCATGTGAGAGTAGGTCATCGCCAGGCGCCCAATTTATAGAGTTCGTTACGGCGAATTTTAAAACAGATCAATGTGCTGGTATGGCTCAGTTGGTAGAGCGCACCCTTGGTAAGGGTGAGGTCCCCAGTTCGAATCTGGGTACTAGCACCATTTTTTGTTCAGCGACAATAGCGCAATGGAACCACCTGATCCCATGTTGAACTCAGAAGTGAAACGTTGTAGCGCCGATGGTAGTGTGGGGTCTCCCCATGTGAGAGTAGGACATTGCTGAGCGCCAATTTAAAACCCAGCCAATGGCTGGGTTTTCTCGTTTCTGGCGTTTATAAATCATATTCTACTCCTCGTCTTGTGTTGTTTTTCCCTTGCTCAATTTTCTTTTGTACTTCTTTTTGCATTCTTCTACTTGCGCATTGTCACAATTTTCTATACTTTTATTTAGATATCTGGACGTCTAAACATCTTAAGGGTTAAGGAGTAAACCAAGATGCCAATTAAAATTCCCGATCGTTTGCCCGCTACGGATATTTTGCGTAGTGAGAATATATTTGTAATGACTGAAGCAAGGGCTGCTAGCCAGGGAATTCGTCCGCTAAAAGTATTACTGTTAAATTTGATGCCAAAGAAGATTGAGACAGAAACACAGTTTTTACGTTTATTGTCTAATACTCCTTTGCAAGTGGATGTTGAGTTATTACGTATTGATAACCGCCCGACTAAGAACACACCTACTGAGCATTTGGATACTTTTTACCGGCAATTTGAAATGGTGAAAGATCGTAATTTTGATGGATTAATCGTGACTGGGGCACCTCTGGGATTAGTGCAGTTTGAAGATGTGCTGTACTGGGAAGAGATCCGGCTCATTATGAACTGGGCCAAAGATCACGTAACCTCAACAATGTTTGTCTGTTGGGCTGCTCAAGCCGGATTAAAACTGCTTTATGATTTGCCTAAGCGGACCAGGAAGGAAAAGTTATCAGGCATATATCAGCATTTCATCCATGACTGTCATCATCCTATTTTACGCGGTTTTGATGAGACCTTTAAAGCTCCACATTCTCGCTATGCTGATTTTTCTCCGAACTACTTAGCTGAGCATACAGATTTAGATATATTGGCAACCTCAAAAGAGGCTGGCGTATATTTGGCGGCAACCAAAGACAAACGGAATGTTTTTGTCACCGGCCATCCTGAGTACGATGTTGCGACACTTCATGGTGAGTATATTCGAGATCTTGCTCAAGGAATGGAACCTAATATTCCGGTGAATTATTATCCTGATGACAATCCGGATAATCCCCCTGTGGCAAGCTGGCGTAGCCACGGTCATTTACTGTTTCTGAATTGGTTAAATTACTGTGTTTATCAGCAAACCCCCTATGATCTGGAACATTTCTCTGAAGATAATTTTACTAAAGATGACTAGTGGCTGATCGGTACTATTAGATATAAAGAAGACCGGCTGGGCCAGTCTTCTTTATATCGCTGTTTTGTTATTTATTCTGTGCTTCCCACGCTCTCGCTTTATGGATTAGCGGCGTAATTGTAGACCCTTGTATCAAAATGGAAAAAACAACAACGGCATAAGTCATCACAAGCATGATTTCACGCACATCGATGTTTTTTTCTGGAATAACGAGAATGCCAGCCGGAATTGCCATTGCCATGGCTAATGCAAGACCACCGCGTAAACCGCCCCAAGTTAGGATTTTTACTGAGAGTGGATTGTAGTCACGGTAACGCTCGAAGCCGAAATAAGACAGTCTAATACTCAGAAAACGACTGAGTAACACCAAAGGAACTGCAATCGCCATCATCAGCCAATCTTCCTGGTGGAAGCTGAATTGTAGCATCGCCATGCCAATCAGCAGGAACAACACACCATTGAGGAATTCATCAACTAATTCCCAGAAATGATCAAGATGGTCTTCACTCTCTTTCGAAAAGCCAATATAGCGTGTCCAGTTGCCGATCATGATGCCCGATACCACCATGGCAAGTGGTCCGGAGACATGGATAATATCGGCAAAGACATAACCTGCGGTTGGAATACCTAGAGTAAGCAGTAACTCCATCGAGTGATCATTGGTTGAGCTTATTAGGTAATGGAACAGAAGGCCAAGTGCAAATCCGTATGCAACGCCACCGATGGCTTCTTGCAGGAATAGCTGACCGACACCTAAGACGGTCGGTGTTTCGTTACCAAAAGCAATCGTGAAGAGGGTAACGAAGATGACCAGACCAAAACCGTCATTAAATAATGATTCGCCCTCAATCTGAGTTGAAATACGCCGCGGGGCATCCAGTTTTTTGACAATAGCCAAGACGGCGATGGGATCGGTTGGAGAGATCAATGAGCCAAAGATCAGGCAGTAGATTAAGTCAAATTGAATACCAGCGAGCTGGCAAATTCCCCATAAGCTGATACCGATAAAAAAGGTGGAAAAGAGGGTTGCTCCCAGAGCTAAGACTGTAATTTCCCATTTTTGATCTTCCATGTGAGGAAGTTTGATACCGAGACCGCCGGCAAAGAGTAAAAAACCTAAAATTCCTTTAAGCAGAAAGCTCTCAAAATTAATATGCGCTAATTGCTCGGCGGCAATGTCTTCTAAGTGGAACCAGCCATTTTGACCAGCAATGATGATGCCCAGCGATAGTATCAACGCACCTGCTGTGATAGCGATTGTTGTTTGCATTTTACCGATCTTACTGTTTATAAAAGCAATGATCATTGCAGCAGCTGCAAGAAAGCATAAGGTACTGTAGACCGACATGCGTCAACCTCTGATTGATAAAAAATAATGGCTGAAATTGTTACGAAATATAAATCCATCACGCAGTGATAGCTACCGAAAACTTTCCTGAATTCAGATTTTGTTTTGTCACTGAAAACAACTTTAGACGTCTAGATTTCCATCAAGGCTGTGGTAGGATGTTATTCAGCTGTAAAATTGGAAAAAGGAAGTAGTGTGGTGTTGAAGGGAAAAGAATTATTACAGAGTCGATTAAAACAGCAGATCCTGATCATTGATGGTGGCATGGGCACCATGATCCAGGGCTATAAGCTGGAAGAAGAAGACTATCGAGGTACACGCTTTGCTGATTGGCATAGTGACCTGAAAGGGAACAATGATCTGTTGGTGCTGACACAGCCCCAACTGATCAAAGATATTCATAGTGCCTATTTGGAAGCCGGCGCAGATATTCTCGAAACGAACACCTTTAATGCCACGACTATCGCGATGGCCGACTATGACATGGAAAGCCTGAGTGCTGAAATTAACTTTGAGGCCGCGAGACTGGCGCGTCACGCCGCCGATGAATGGTCAGCAAAAACGCCTGAGAAGCCTCGTTTTGTCGCAGGCGTGCTTGGTCCAACTAACCGGACTTGCTCAATCTCACCAGATGTGAACGATCCCGGTTTTCGTAATGTTACTTTTGATCAATTAGTTGAAGCCTATTCTGAATCTACTCGCGCCTTGATTAAAGGCGGGGCCGATTTAATTCTGATTGAAACAATCTTTGATACCTTAAATGCCAAAGCCTGTTCTTTTGCAGTTGAAACCGTATTTGAAGAAGATGGTATTGTTTTACCTGTCATGATCTCAGGGACGATCACTGATGCTTCTGGCCGGACTCTTTCTGGTCAGACGACCGAAGCATTCTATAACTCGATGCGTCATGTAAAGCCTATCGCTTTTGGCCTGAACTGTGCGTTGGGGCCTGATGAACTGCGTCAGTATGTTGAAGAGCTTTCTCGTATTTCAGAGTGTGCTGTTTCGGCTCACCCGAATGCGGGATTACCCAATGCCTTTGGTGAGTATGATCTTAGCCCTGACGACATGGCTGAGCATATTGCTGAATGGGCGCAGAGTGGCTTCCTTAATTTAGTCGGGGGGTGTTGTGGCACAACCCCCGAACATATTCGCAAGATGGCTGAGGTGACCCGTCAGGTAAAACCTCGCCAGCTACCGGATATCCCCGTTTCCTGTCGCTTATCAGGGTTAGAACCTTTGACTATTTCGGCTGAAACGCTCTTTATCAACGTGGGTGAACGTACCAATGTAACCGGTTCGGCTCGGTTTAAGCGTCTTATCAAAGAAGAATTATATGACGAAGCGCTAGAAGTTGCCCGCCAGCAAGTGGAAGTCGGTGCTCAGATCATTGATATCAATATGGATGAAGGCATGTTGGATGCGGAAGCGGCAATGGTACGTTTCCTTAATCTGTGTGCGACTGAGCCTGAGATCTCTAAAGTCCCGATTATGGTCGATTCCTCTAAATGGGAAGTGTTGGAGGCGGGTCTGAAATGTGTTCAGGGTAAATCGGTCGTCAACTCAATCTCTATGAAAGAAGGGAAAGAGAAATTTGTCGCGCAAGCTAAACTGATCCGGCGATATGGTGCGGCAGTGATCGTGATGGCGTTTGATGAGGAGGGACAGGCGGATACCCGAGAACGTAAAATCGAAATTTGTACCAATGCCTACCATATTTTGGTTAATGAAGTCGGTTTTCCGCCGGAAGACATTATCTTTGACCCGAATATTTTTGCCATAGCGACCGGTATTGAAGAACATAACAATTACGCTGTCGATTTTATTGAGGCTGTCGGGGATATTAAACGAACGCTGCCATATGCGATGGTTTCCGGTGGTGTCTCGAACGTTTCCTTCTCGTTCCGCGGCAATAACCCGGTAAGGGAAGCGATCCATGCCGTATTTCTCTACCACTGCTTTAAGAGCGGTATGGATATGGGGATCGTCAATGCCGGCCAGCTGGCGATTTATGACGATCTGCCTGATGAACTGCGTAATGCGGTAGAAGATGTGGTGCTTAACCGTCGTGATGACGGTACCGAGCGGTTGCTTGATATTGCAGGCAAGTACCGCGATAGCGGTGCAGTAGAGGAAGATCGTAGTGCCCAAGAGTGGCGTGGCTGGCCCGTTGACAAACGTTTGGCGCATGCGCTGGTTAAGGGCATTACAGAATTTATTGTCGAAGATACCGAAGAGGCCCGTGCTAATGCATCGAAGCCACTGGAAGTGATCGAAGGTCCTCTCATGGCCGGTATGAATGTGGTGGGCGACCTGTTTGGTGAAGGAAAGATGTTCTTGCCACAGGTGGTGAAATCAGCCCGGGTAATGAAACAGGCGGTCGCTTATCTGGAGCCATATATTGATGCCGAAAAGCAAGTCGGGCAAACAAACGGTAAGATCCTGCTGGCCACCGTCAAAGGTGATGTACATGACATCGGTAAGAACATTGTTGGTGTCGTTTTACAGTGCAATAACTACGAGATCATCGACCTTGGTGTGATGGTCTCTTGTGACAAAATACTGAAAGTCGCCAAAGAAAAAAATGTCGATATTATCGGCTTGAGCGGACTGATCACGCCATCACTGGATGAGATGGTGCATGTAGCCAAAGAAATGGAGCGTCAGGGCTTTGATCTGCCTCTTATGATTGGCGGAGCAACCACCTCAAAGGCGCATACCGCCGTAAAAATTGAGCAGAACTACCACGGACCTGTTGTGTATGTTTCCAATGCATCCCGGGCGGTAGGGGTGAGTTCGACGTTACTGTCTGATGAGCGCCGGCCGGCATTTGTTGAGAGTTTAAATAAAGAATATGAAATAGTGCGAGAGCAGTATGCTCGCAAGAAACCACGTACAGCACCAGTGACCCTAGAAGAAGCCCGGGCGAATAAGGTGGTGATTGATTGGGACCGCTATACCCCGCCAGTGCCGGTTAAACCGGGTGTGCATGTCTTTACGGATTTTCCTGTCTCTACCTTGCGCAAATATATCGACTGGACGCCATTTTTTATGACCTGGTCACTAAGTGGCAAGTACCCGACCATTCTTAAACATGAAGTGGTCGGGGAAGAGGCCCGGCGTTTGTTTGACGATGCTAACCGGCTGCTTGATGAGATTGAACGTAATGGCATGATGACAGCAAACGGAGTGTGCGGTCTGTTTCCTGCGAATGCGATTGGTGATGATATCGAGGTCTATACTGATGAAAGTCGCACTGAAGTGTTGACGGTACTTCATGGTTTACGCCAGCAAACGAAAAAGCCGAAAGGGCCAAATTATTGTTTGTCTGATTATATTGCGCCAAAAGAAAGCGGGAAGCCTGACTGGATCGGTACCTTTGCAGTAACCGGGGGAATAGGCGAACACGAGCTTGCAGCGCAGTTTAAAGCGAAAGGTGATGATTACCACGCCATTATGATTCAAGCTTTGGCTGATCGCCTGGCAGAGGCATTTGCAGAGTGCTTGCATGAGAAGGTCAGGAAAGAAATTTGGGGCTATGCGCCAGATGAAGCGTTGGCCAATGACGATTTGATCCGGGAAAAATATCAGGGAATCCGGCCGGCTCCTGGGTATCCGGCCTGCCCGGAGCATACTGAAAAAGGTGAGATCTGGAAATTGCTGGATCCAGAAGCGACGACTGGAATGGTCTTAACGGAAAGTTATGCCATGTGGCCGGGCGCTGCGGTTTCTGGCTGGTATTTCTCGCACCCTGATTCCCGTTATTTTGCGGTTGCGCAGATCCAGGAAGATCAGCGTGATAGTTATGCTGAGCGTAAAGGATGGGATTTAATTGAAGCCGAGAAGTGGCTAGGTCCTAACCTCTAAATACGATGATGATAGAAGCTAAAGGCGCTCTGGTGAGCGCCTTTTTTTTGATTATTATTCAAAAATCTCGCGATGCAGCTCTTTGACTACCGGTTTAGCATCGTGCTCTTTAACTAAGAAGCACAGGTTGTGAGGGCTGGCACCGTAGCAAATCATTCTCAGATTAAAGTCTTCCAGCGTATCGAAAACCTTGGAGACGGAACCTTTCGTATTGCTCATCTGATTGCCAATCAAGGCGACTAAGCAAAGATCCTGCTCGACCTCCACCCGGCATAACTTGGTGAGTTCTTCCAGTGCTTCCGGAGGAAGTTGTGGAGTGCCGCCGCCAGTATCTGTTTGATCCAGGGTTAAGGAGACGCTGACCTCGGAAGTGGTGATCAAATCAACAGAGACTTTATGCTCAGCCAGAATCCTGAACACTTCAGCCAGAAAGCCATAAGCGTGGAACATATTGAGGCTGGTCAGGGTCACCATGGTCTGATTACAGCGCAATGCTAAGGCGCGAAACAGAGGAGCGTCGCTGACACTTTCCCGAATCCAGGTGCCGCCTTGTTCAGGTGCTTTGGATGAGCCGACAAAGACAGGGATCTGTTGACGGATCGCTGGTCGTAAAGTCGACGGATGCAAGATCTTTGCGCCGAAGTTGGCCATCTCATAGGCTTCACTGAAGCTGATCTCTTTGATTGGCTTTGCTTTCGGCGCAATACGAGGATCGGTGGTATACATTCCCGGGATATCAGTCCAGATCTCCAGAGTTGCAGCATCAATTGCCTCTGCCATCAGGGCAGCACTGTAGTCGCTGCCTCCGCGACCCAAAGTGGTGGTTTTACCTTCGGCATCAGAACCAATGAAACCTTGTGAAACGACCACGTGATGGGTAAATAGTGGATTGAGCGCTTGCTGCGATAACTGACGGATCATCTCAGGTTGTGGAATCGCTCTGCCGAAATGGCTGTCTGTGCGCATGACATCGCGAATATCAAAGCGAACAGCATCGATCCCTTGCTCGATCATGATCTGGGTAAAGAGGTGGGTGGAAAGCAGTTCACCATTCGCGACTAACTGATCGGTTAATTGTGCCGAAGTGTGCAGTGCGGCCTGCTCCGCCAGAGTGGCAACCTGATCGAGTAAGTTGTTGACTGCTTCTAAAATCGGGCCTGGCTGCTGCAATTGTCTGATAACAGATTGATGAATGTCAGCCAGACGCGTCAGTAAGGCTAAACGGTGCTCAGGATCTGACACGCCGTTAGCCAGTTCAACCAGGATATTGGTTACCCCAGAGCAGGCGCTGATCAATACTAAACGGGTTTTCGGGGTCGTTTTGATGATCGCGGCGCTACGGCTCATCGCGGTAAAATCGGCAACGCTGGTACCACCGAATTTGGCCACCGTGAACGGTGGTGAAGTGGCTGAATTATGATTTACATGGCTCAAGGTAAGTCTCCCGGTAACAATAAAAATATAATGAGGAAAAGGGAATTTACACGGATAAATATTCCCAATATCTAATTGTCAGGAGAGCAGGCAGGCGAGACGTATGAATAGCGCTACAACCAGAAGCTCTCCACCTTTTACTGATCAAAAATAAAAGGTGACAGCCAGAAGGATTCAACCTTCGAAGCCGATATTACTGGTCCCCTGTCCAGCAATATCTCGGCGTTACTCCCCCTCTCTAAACCGCTTTGGGGTGGGGCCCCGCAGCCTAGATACCTGGATAACGCTCCTCTTCTGTCTTTACCTGATGGCATACTAGCCATCAGGACGAACAAAACTTGTCCTTCATTGAATAGGATCTGCTGTCAGGTTGTCAATCTTTCTCTGGTTATTTATGCAAAATAAATGCAATGAATTGATATTAGTGACCAACGAGACTTGCGACTTAGGCGAATTCCTTTAATACTCTGTAGCTGCATTAGCGTAATTATTCCCCCAACATATAATAAAACAGGGAATTGCTGACCTCTTACCTCAAGGAGAAACAATCATGACAATTGGGAGTTTTTATCCGCCGCAACGTACCCTTATGGGACCCGGTCCATCAGATATTTATCCTCAAGTTTTACAAGCATTGAGCCGTCCGACAGTGGGTCATCTTGATCCCCTGTTCATTGGCATGATGGATGAGTTGAAACAACTGCTGCAATATGCGTTTCAAACCGAGAACACCTTTACTATCGCCGTTTCCGCACCAGGTAGTGCCGGGATGGAAGCGTGCTTCGTCAATCTGGTTGAGCCGGGTGATAAAGTCATTGTTTGCCGTAACGGTGTTTTTGGCGATCGCATGCGTGAAAATGTCGAGCGCTGTGGTGGCCAGGCTGTGTTGGTGGATAATAACTGGGGTGAGCCCGTCGATCCGGTACTGGTCGAGCAGGCACTTGTTGCACATCCGGACGCAAAAATTGTCGCTTTTGTTCATGCAGAAACGTCAACCGGTGCGTTAAGTGATGCTGAGACGCTAGCGAAACTGGCACGTCAGCACGATTGTCTGACGATTGTTGATGCGGTCACTTCCTTGGGCGGGGTGCCTCTTCGGGTGGACGAATGGCAATTGGATGCGGTGTACTCGGGAAGCCAGAAGTGCCTGTCTTGTGTACCGGGCTTATCGCCACTGACATTTTCTCAGCGGGCCATAGAAAGAATACAGCGCCGCACCACCCCCGTACAGAGTTGGTTTCTGGATCAAAGCTTAGTGCTGGCTTACTGGAGCGGGGAAGGGAAGCGCAGCTATCACCATACTGCGCCGGTCAATAGTTTGTATGCCCTGCATGAAGCTTTGGTGCTGCTGAAAAATGAAGGGCTGGAAAATGCGTGGCAGCGGCATAAAGATCAGCATCTTGAATTACGTGAAGGGTTAGAAAAACTCGGGATTGAGTTTGTTGTCGATGAAGCCTCTCGTTTGCCACAACTTAACGCAGTCTATATTCCTGAAGGAGTGGATGATGCGCTAGTGCGTCAGACCTTGCTGGAACGCTATAACCTGGAAATCGGAGCGGGTTTAGGCGTGTTAGCGGGTAAAACCTGGCGGATAGGCCTGATGGGGTATGCGGCCAGAAACGAGAATGTAGCCCTATGCTTAAAAGCTCTGGAAACGACGCTGAAATAATACATACCCGCAGAGATATACGGTATTAAGAGAAACGGCTACCCTGGTAGCCGTTTTTGTTCTGATTGATTAACGAGCTTTACGGGGTCTGTGGCACAGGCTTATTTGGTATCGCCGGTAATACTGACGAAAGGGTAAAGTCATTGCCGGGGAACAAAAATTCAGCCTCTTGCTGGATCTGTCTGGCCTGCGCCTGTTGGTCCAGCAGTTGATACGCCGCGATCAAATTATGATACAGCGCCGGACGTGGCCAGTTGACCGCTTTCTGAGTTGCCCAGTGGATATATTCTTCAATTAAGGTTTCATTGTGATTCGCGGCACCTAACTGCAACTGAGTGAGATGCAAATCCCAGTCAAAACGATTCTGCCACGCCCATGGGTTGTTTACCTGTATCAGATAATCAACATTTACCGGCCGCGTAGTTTCGAATTTGGTCAGTAACCAACCAGAATATAACGTCGTCAGCATAAAACTGGTGACAAGAACAGGCATTAGCAGGGCACAGAATTTTACCGTCAGTACATAGCGCGCGTGGTACTTATGGTATTTCGCCGTCAGGTTATCGACCCAGTAAATCAATATGATAAAGGTTACCCAGTGCACCAGAGAATGGTAAAAGGGGTATTCCAACTGAGTATGTAAAGTAATGGGCAGAAACAGGGCGATTAACCCCAGTTGTGTTCCATTTCTGGCTTTGCGGATCGTGAAGGCGACGGCGGTGGCGGCGGCGAGTAAGGCCAGTAACGGCAATATCCCTCCTTCAGCAGCCCAGTAAAGCAGTTCATTATGCGGATGATCCAGCCCTGAAATACCGTAGTTCTTCTCAGGATCGGCCTGATGCCATTTTGCGGTCTGGATGATATAGGCCGGTTCAAACTTACCATACCCGTAACCCGCCAGTGGCTCTTTACTAAACATCTTATAAGCTTGAGGGATATGAATAGCCCGTGCGCTTTCCAGGCTTACTCGCTCTTCTGCGGGGGACCAGCCGATGGTGTTATTAATACTCCATGAAAAACTTAAGCCGAGCGCAACCATTAACAGCCACATTCGCCATTGTGCTTTGGCGGCAAACTTTCGCAAGTAGGGCAACATGAGTACTACGCCAACAACGGCACCAAGCCATCCGGTACGAGAGCTGAGTACCACGATAATCGGGATTGTAGTAACAGGGGTTAGCAATACAATAAGCTGCTGCCATGACCACTTACCGCGATACATCGGAATACGGGCCAGCAAATAAGCTGACAGCACCAGACCCGTCGCCAGAAAGCTGGCCATCACATTGGGCTGTTGAAATATCCCATAGGGACGATTTTGTTCCGTGTCATAGCCAATGGCATTACCGGGTTCCATCCAGAAAAACTGGTACCAGGCAAAGATCGCCTGGATCCATACCGCGGCTAAGATCAGCCATAACATGCGCTGGCGCTGTTTGTGGGTAAAGGCAAACTGCTGCAATCCGACAAAGAAGAGAAAGCCGGCCCATAATCCAATCAGCCGGTTAGCCACACCGAACCCGTCAGCATCAGGATAAAAAGCCGGGAGTGTCAGTAAGAGGCAACAGACAAACAGAACGACGGTCAGACGCGAATAACGCCAGGTTTTCTGGCGACTGATTTCCAGTAACCCTAAGGCTATGACAAAGCTGAAGGGGATCCAGCTGGCGGCATTAAATGGCAACTCAAGACCGGAGCCTCCGGGGTTGTGCTGGAAGTAATGCATCGCGAGCAAAAAGAGGATCCCCAGAGAGACGATAAAGTATCTCGTGAGGGGTTTGCTGATGCGCTGCTCTGCCAGTTTAGTTCCTTGTAAATGTAACACCGTCATTGTTTATCCGTGCTTGTAGACAGGCCGATGACACTCAGCCTGTCTGTGGCTTATTACCAATTTTATTAACGTGCGTTTGGCAGTAGCGGTTTCAGAAAGTGTGCAGTATGCGACCCAGCCACTTGCGCCACTTGTTCTGGCGTGCCGGTAGCAATAATTTCACCGCCACCACTGCCGCCCTCAGGCCCTAAATCAATGATCCAGTCTGCGGTTTTAATCACATCCAGGTTATGCTCAATCACGACAATAGTATTGCCATGATCGCGCAGGCGGTGCAGTACTGTGAGTAGCTGCTGAATATCATGAAAATGGAGCCCGGTTGTTGGTTCGTCCAGAATATACAGGGTTTTACCGGTATCACGCTTTGATAACTCTCGCGCCAGTTTTACTCGCTGTGCTTCACCGCCGGACAAGGTCGTCGCCGCCTGACCTAAGCGGATATAAGATAAGCCAACATCCATTAATGTTTGTAGTTTTCTCGCGATCGCTGGAACCGGATCAAAAAATTCGCGTGCATCTTCGACCGTTAAGTCCAAGACTTCGTGAATGGTTTTGCCTTTGTAGCGAACTTCCAGGGTCTCCCGATTATAGCGCTGGCTTTTGCACGAGTCGCAAGGAACATACACATCCGGTAAAAAGTGCATTTCCACTTTGATCATGCCATCTCCCTGACAGGCTTCACAGCGGCCACCTTTGACGTTAAAGCTGAATCGTCCGGGTTTATACCCCCGGGAGCGGGCTTCTTGGGTGCCTGAAAACAGCTCTCGAATCGGGGTAAAAATACCGGTATAGGTGGCAGGATTTGAGCGCGGAGTTCGGCCGATAGGGCTTTGGTCGATATCAATGACCTTATCGAAATGTTCAAGATTTCGAATTTCTCGATAAGGTGCCGCCTCACCCGTTGTCGCGCCGTTGAGCTGGTGGTGGGCGATACGGAAGAAAGTGTCGTTGATTAAGGTTGATTTACCCGAACCGGAAACACCGGTCACACAAGTAAACAGCCCGACAGGAATATCAATATCGACATTTTTCAGGTTATTGCCGCTGGCACCCAAGAGCTTCACGGTTTTATCCGGATCGATTGCCACCCGTTGTTCCGGAATCGCAATGGATTTACGGCCGCTGAGGTATTGTCCGGTCAGTGAGTCCGGAGCCTGGAGAATATCTTCGATGGTGCCTTCGGCAATGATATGGCCGCCATGGATACCAGCGCCGGGACCGATATCGATCACATGATCGGCCGCACGGATAGCATCTTCATCATGCTCGACCACAATCACGGTATTCCCCAGATCGCGCAGATGATTCAGTGTCTTGAGCAGGCGTTCGTTGTCTCGCTGGTGCAGCCCGATAGAAGGTTCGTCAAGAACATACATAACGCCAACCAGACCGGCACCGATTTGGCTGGCCAGACGGATACGCTGTGCTTCACCACCGGACAAGGTATCGGCACTGCGAGACAGGTTGAGGTAGTTGAGCCCGACATTGACGAGAAAGTTTAAGCGATCGCGGATCTCTTTCAGGATCTTGTCGGCAATTTGTGCCCGTTGGCCGACCAAGGCCAGATTGTTAAAAAAGTTGAGGGCCTCACTGATACTCATTTCACAGATCTGCGGCAGGTTGGTCTCAGTAATAAAGACATGACGCGCTTCCTGACGCAGCCGCGAACCGTGGCAGCTTGAGCAAGGCTTGGTGGAGACAAATTTGGCGAGTTCTTCGCGCACCGAATTGGATTCAGTTTCACGGTAGCGGCGCTCCATATTATTGAGGATCCCCTCAAACGGGTGGCGCCGGACGGTGATATCGCCGCGATCATTAATGTATTTAAACTCAATGTCGGTTTTGCCTGAACCACTGAGAATAACGGTCCGGATCTTTTTTGGCAGTTCATCGTACGGGGCTTCAACATCAAACCCATAATGCTCAGCCATCGATTTAAGCATCTGGAAGTAATAGAAGTTGCGCTTATCCCAGCCGCGAATGGCACCGCCGGATAAACTTAACTCACCATTTTGCACTACGCGATCAGGATCAAAGTACTGTTGTGCACCAAGTCCGTCACAGGTACCGCAAGCCCCTGCCGGGTTATTGAATGAGAACAGACGCGGCTCGAGTTCCTGCATGCTGTAGCCACAGTGGGGGCAGGCAAAGTTTGCGGAGAAAATGAGCTCATCGGGCTGGCTATCATCCATCGGACAGATCACAACATTGCCGCCGGAAAGTGCTAGTGCCGTTTCAAATGATTCGGCCAGCCGCAATTGAAGATCCTGACGGACTTTAAAGCGATCGACAACCACTTCAATAGTGTGTTTTTTATGTAGCTCTAAGGTCGGAGGATCAGAAAGGTCGCACACCTCATCGTCGATGCGGGCACGGATATAGCCCTGCGCAGCAAGGTTGGCGAGGGTTTTAACATGCTCCCCCTTACGCTCTTTGACGATCGGCGCCAGCAGCATCATTTTGCTGCCCTCAGGCAGTTCAAGTACCTTATCCACCATTTGGCTGACGGTTTGAGCGGCCAATGTCACATCGTGGGTTGGACAGCGGGGTTCGCCGACCCGGGCATAAAGCAAGCGCAGGTAATCGTAAACTTCAGTAATGGTTCCCACGGTAGAACGCGGATTATGTGAGGTTGATTTCTGCTCAATCGAAATAGCCGGTGACAGCCCTTCAATATGGTCGACATCCGGCTTTTCCATCAATGACAGGAACTGGCGAGCATAAGCAGATAACGACTCAACATAGCGGCGCTGACCTTCGGCGTATAAGGTATCGAAGGCGAGGGAAGATTTCCCTGAACCAGATAAGCCGGTGATAACAATCAATTTATCGCGAGGAATTGAGATATTGATATTTTTAAGGTTATGGGTGCGAGCGCCCCTGACGTCTATCTTATCCATGGTATGCGAGCTTTATGGCTGACTAATTGATTCGTCATTATTGCATAGCAAGGAAAAGCTTGAAAGGATGAGCTGTATAAAGATACAGTGTAAAGAGTGAAAATTAGCCAGGTAATTGTCGTTCATGTTTGGTTTTGATTTGCTCTGCCAACCCGGAGTTTCGAGATTGTTATGCAATAACAATGTGTTTTTTGATGATGGATTTAATCCTGATCGGTAATGAATAAAAATTGCGCAGATAACACCGTGTCGGCTCTATGCCTTACCGGTGTCTGCGTGATAAACTGCGCGATTAAGTATAAACTTTGACTAAGCGGCTATTGATAATCAGATAGTACGCGAACAGATTTGGAGTTAAGTATGGCCAGTCGTGGCGTAAATAAGGTTATCTTAGTCGGTAACTTAGGTAATGACCCAGAAATCCGTTATATGCCAAGTGGTGGTGCAGTAGCAAATATTACGATTGCTACCTCCGAATCATGGCGTGATAAGGCAACGGGCGAGCAGCGTGAAAAAACGGAATGGCACCGTGTCGCGCTATTCGGCAAGCTTGCTGAAGTTGCTGGTGAATACCTGCGTAAAGGTTCACAGGTCTATATCGAAGGCCAACTACAGACCCGTAAGTGGCAAGATCAAAGTGGCCAGGATCGCTTCACGACAGAAGTCGTGGTTCAGGGTTTTAACGGTGTCATGCAAATGCTGGGTGGCCGTCAGGGCGGCGGTCAAGGTGCCCCGATGGGCGGCCAACAACAGCAGCAAGGTAACTGGGGTCAACCTCAACAGCCAGCAGCAGCGCCTAAGCAGAACTTTGCGCCGCAACAGCAGCAACAATCTGCACCACAGCAGCAGGCACCTCAACAGCCTCAGCAGCAGTACAATGAGCCACCAATGGACTTCGATGACGATATTCCTTTCTGAGGGTGAGAACCGTGACGTCATAAAAAAAGCAGCGCTCGCGCTGCTTTTTGATATCTGTACTATCGCCCGTTTATGAAGGGTTAGCTTTGGATTTAATAAAATCGATAAAAAGCTTGGTCTTCACATGATTATAGTCAAGCTTCGGATAATAGGCATAGGCTGAACCGACAGGTTGCTTAAGCGCCGGTAATACCGGGACGAGCAGGCCCTTACTGAGCTCGCGCTTGACCATATTTTCACCGGTAAGAATAATCCCCATTCCGGCGACGGCAGCAGCCACTAAAGCTTCCGGGTTTTGAGTGGTAAAGTTACCGCGCAGGCGCAGGCGTAAATTATTTTCAAAAAGGTGCTCTTGCTCATGGCCGTGAGTACCAAACAGTAAGCAGTTATGCTGAGTGAGCTGCTCCGGGCTTTCGATAGGCGGCTTATTTTCCAGGTAATTGGGAGAGGCATAAAAGCCAGGCTGAAAATTTAACAGCCGGGTGGCGATATAGCTCGAAGAGTTAAAGTCGGTTAGTTCACGGCTGATGAATACATCAAGATTTAAATCCGGCAATTGGCCAGGGGTAATGGTATGTAATTCCACCTGAATGTTCGGGTAAATTTCTATAAACTCCGCCAGATAGTGGACTAATAAGCGACTGCCTGTCGCCAGCGGGGCCCCAATACGCAAGACGCCACTGACCTCACCATAGGTGGATGTTGTTTCAGCCAGCATCTGGTGCCAGTCATCAAGTAATCGGGCACTGCGCTGATAGAACAGCTTGCCGGCATCCGTCACGGTCAGGCTGCGGGTGGTGCGCTTAAGTAGCTGTACCCCCAACTGCTTCTCTAACCAAGACAGGCGTTTTGACAATGCTGAGCTTGACGTATTGAGCTTGGTGGCAGCCTGGGCTAAAGAGCCTTGATCGACAACAGTGACAAAGCTTTTGGTACAAGTAATCCAATCCATATCTTTCCAACGTTATCTTGCGATTGATCCCAACGTCATTAATGGCCTGGCGATCAGCCGATAATTAAGCGAATTGATATCACTATGTTTACAGACAGTGATTCACATTGATAGATGAACAAGTGATAATTATTAACAAATTCATTAAGTGTCGGGTTGAACACTGAAATTATTTATTAACTGTTTATATTTTATAAATATTCTGTGTGAATTTGGAGCGTTATGAGAAAAGCATCAGGGATGAAGTTAACCAATCGCTTAGTTGCTTTCGTCACGCTCATTGTGATTTGTGCCATTTTCGTCATTTTTATCGGTGGAGCTGTCAGTTTTCGAAAGTTAGGACAGGATTACCTGACCCATTATATTGATGGCGTGGTAACGGTAATTGACCAGGAACTGGCGGATCCGCAAGGCTCGCAGTCATTATCACGCTGGCTTCCCCAGTTGCTTAAAGCCAGCAATGTTGTCGAGCTGGAAGTCGCTAGCTCGGCAGGCATGGTGTATTCCTTTAAAGGGATCCAACCGATTGCCGATCCTAATATTTTACATATAAGTCGCTATGAGCTAGAACATAACCCGGGCTTTTATATTGATATTAAATCTCTGCCGCCTTATACCGAGTTTACTTATTCGCTAGGGGCGATGTCATCGATCACCCTGGCAATCATCATTATCATCATGGGCCTGGTCTGGGGGCTGAACTGGCTGCGTCAGCAGCTTCATGGCTCTGAATTACTCGAAGTCCGCGGTCGGATGATCCTTGCTGGGCGGGTTGATGAATATGCCGTCGGCGGTGAAGATGAGTGGCCGGCAACGGCAAGCATGGCACTTGATCAGCTGATAGCTGAGTTAAAAGATGCGCGCCAGGAGCGTAGCCGGTTTGATACCTTCATTCGTACCCATACTTTCCTTGATCAGTTAACTGGCGCGGCCAACCGGGTGTTGTTTGATAGTCGTCTGCAGTCGTTAGTTCAAGAGCAGGAGACCCAAGGCGCGGTCATTCTGATCCGCATATCCGACTGGGATGAACTGCTGGCGGAGAAGGGGAAAGAGGCTGCGGATGATCTGATCCAAGATGTTGGTATGATCTTATCTAATTTAATTCAGCGCTATCCCGACACTGTGCTGTCACGCTATTTTGATGCGGAATTTGCCATTATGCTGCCTCAGCAGTCGGCCAAAGAGGTCAAGCTGTTTACCCATCAATTGCTCAATGCGCTGGAAAGACTGATCCCCGCCGCTCCCTTGCAACAAGACAACTGGTGCCATATTGGCGTGACATTCTTCTCCAGCGGTGAACGCCGCGGGCGTATTATGGATGAAGCTGATATGGCCTTGCGCAGCGCGCAATTACAGGGCACAAACAGCTGGTACGCCTTTAAGAAAGATCAGCAGTTGGAAGAAGCGCGCGGTAGTGTGCGCTGGCGTACGTTACTCGACGCCATTTTTAATAGTGGCGGACCGATTTTATTCCAGCAGCCAGTAGTCAGCGCATCAGATGAAACGATTTTACATCGTGAACTGCTCGCGCGAATTAAAGATGAAAACGGGGTGCTGATTAAAGCTTCGCGCTTCTTGCCGGCGGTTGAGCAAGTCGGGTTCAGTGTCCGGATGGATAAACTGGTAATTTCTCAGGCATTACAGCTTTTAAAAACAATGCCCGGCAACGATGTGCTATCCATTAATGTCAGTGTTCAGTCCTTATTGGACAAAACGTTTGTGCGCTGGTTGCGTGATGAATTGCTGCAAACCCCGCGAACGGTGCTTAATCGCCTCTCTTTTGAATTAGTCGAAGGCAGTCTGGTCAAACACCTAGATGCGATGCGTCCGGTCGCCCGTATGCTGGTGGGGCTGGGCTGTAAGCTCGTTGTCGATCAGGCCGGAAGAACGATTGTGAGTACCCACTATATAAAAGATGTCCGGGCTGACTACATCAAACTGCATCGCAGCCTGGTACGTGAAATCAATCAGCGTCAGGAAAACCAGCTTTTTGTTCGCAGTATGCTGGGGGCTTGTGCCGATTCACAAGCGCAAGTGATTGCTGTGGGGGTGGAAAATGAACAAGAATGGCAAGTATTAAAACAACTTGGCGTAAAAGGTGGTCAGGGGCGCTATTTTGCGTCAGAGATACCTGTGGGGGATGCATTTAAATAGCGGTATAAGCACGGTGAATTTTACGTTCCAAGACAAAATTTAATTAATTGAATAATGTTTATTGGTCCAATACTCAGGTAACATGGTCAAATAATTGACATCGGTTAATTATTTGACGTTGTCACCCTAATGTTAATACATATTCAGTCAGCTGCGTTGGATATTCATGAAGCCTATCACACTGTTAAATAAATATTTAAAAAAGAAAAGTCACAATAAAGTCGTCAGTATTGCAGTTTTTACTGATTCCATCACGCTTGTGTATGAATCAGAGCAGAAATGGATGACGGACAGTGTTGATATTTCTAGCGTTGCTCAATGGGCCGAAAGTATTAAGACCCTGATTGAACAGCACCATTTATCCGGTAGCCAAATAAAGTTGGTGCTGGGGCATGGTTTATATCAAAGTCTGCTAATCGAAAAGCCCGAAGTCACACGGGAAGAATTACCGACGGCACTGCCTTTTTTGGTGAAAGATTTAGTCAACGAGTCGCCAATGGAATTGGTTGCCGATGGTTTTCCTGCACCATTAAAAGATCGCTTGCAGGTGTTTGTGACTAATCGCAAGCAAGTGGAGCAATTGATTCGGTGCTGTGCCGATGTGGGTTGCGAACTGGTATCGGTATCTGCCGAAGAAGTCGTGTGGGGACAATTTACCTCCTCCTCATTGAGCCAGTTGATTTTACACCGCCGTCATCATGCCGGGTTACAGCTGACAGCCTTTAAACAGCAATCCATGTGTTTTCAGCGTCAGCTACGTGGCTTTAGCGTGCCGTTAATTGAAGGGGAAGGTAATCCACTTCAGCTTGATAGTCTGGCCCTTGAATTACAACGTTCTTTAGACTTCCTCAGTGCCCAGCTTCGTGATAACCCGATCACTCAGCTTGTTGTTTCTTGTGATGGTGAACAAGATGCCGTGCTGGCCCAGGAACTGAGCCTGCGTTTGAGTGTGTCCGTCAGTGCTGTTACCCCCGCTCATCCGGTACTGGAGAGTAACGGGGCTCGTATTGCCTGGGCTGCATTAGGTGAGTTTGGTGATAGCGGGATTAATTTTTATTCTGACAGCCTGAAGCCGCAAAGACAGTACTTAAGCTTGCAAAATGTGGTCATGGGTTGGGGAGTTGCCATTGTACTGATGGCAACAGTGGCGGGATGGTATAGCTGGCAGAACTATGTAGAGCAAGAAAAGCTATCGGCAGAGCAAGCGCGGCTATCAGACAAGCGTGCCGAGTTGGATCGCGCTAAAGCGGTTTTGGCCAAGCATGTTCCAAGTCCGTTGAAAGTTGAATTAGCGGGCACCTTAGAGCAGGATCTGGCCGCCAAACAGGCAACATTGAAAGCCATCGATAGGCATGATGACAGCCTGAAAGTTGGTTATGCCAGTATGTTGCAGCAGCTTTCTGATGCGGCAAGTAGTGATATTTCAGTGAACCGGATCCACGCTGCAGGCAAGGCGCTTGACTTGGAGGGGCTGGCAAGGAACCCTGATGCGGTACCAAGCTGGCTTCGCGCTTTCAAAGATTATCCGTCTTTGGTTGAACGTCGTTTTCAGCTGATGTCACTCGGCCGGAATAAGCAAAACATTGTCACGTTTCGATTAATTGCCGATCGGACGGCACAAAAGGAGACGAAATAATGCATGGTTGGCAACCGTTGAGCGACCGTTTTGATCTTCTGACACACCGTGAAAAAATGCTGATACTGCTCTCGGGCTGGGTCGCCTTGCTGTTTGTTGGTTTTGTGCTGTTTGTTGAACCGCAAATGAAGGATGTGCTCTCGGCAAAACGGCAGATTGTCTCAGTTGCCAGCGAATTAACCGCCAGTAACAATCAGATTACGTTGATCGAGCGAAAATTAAAAAGCGATCCCAATAATGAGGTTGAGAGCAAAATTGCCGCTCTGAAGCAGCAAAATCAGACACTGGATGAGCAATTGCGGGATCGGGTTGCCAGCCTGGTCACACCGGTGCAGATGTCTGGGTTGATGGAAGAAGTCTTACGCCGCTCAGAGCGTTTACAACTGATGGCCTTGGCGTCACAACCACCGGTACAGCTGATCAGCGGGGATGACGAAGGGTATTTTATTCACCCAGTACGTTTAACTCTGCGAGGACGTTATTTTGATGTGGTGAATTACCTCCGGCAACTGGAAGCACTACCGGTGAAGTATTACTGGCAAAGTTTTAATTATCAGGTGGATAAGTACCCCTTTGCCAGTATCCAATTAGAGGTTTATACCTTAGGCGAAAGTAAGGATTTCATCGGTGGGTAAGTCAGGTATTTTTGCAGCGGCGTTAATGGCGATGTTGGTGAGTACTGCTCACGCCAGCCAGGATCCAACGGCGCCACTAGGTTGGCAGGCTCCGGCTAAAAAGCAGGCATCACATCGTACTCGTTTACCGGATCTGCAAAGCATTATTTGTGCAGAAGAAACTGACTGCACGGTGATTATGAATGATGTCGCTATCGGGCTGGGCGGGCGAGTAAGTGGTTATATCCTTAGTGATATCGAAAATGATCATGTCACCGTGACACGCGGAGGCAAGCAGTGGCGCATAGAGTTGTTTGCCGAAAATATAAAAACGAATTAAAGGTCAGTGGTTAGCATGCGTGGATTAGTGTTAGGAATTATTTTGGCCTCGTTAACAGGCTGCTCAACCAACATGGGCCATCGGGATCCGGTTGAGGTGAAAGAGGCGTTGAACGTTGCCGCCAACGAAGCCAATAGTCGCCCGTTGGCTGACTTACCACCGGCGGTAAATGCTGATTTGATGCCGAGCCTGGCTGGTAATGACTTCATGTCGTCGACGGCGCTTGAAAAACGTTTCCGGGTCAGTGCGCGCAATGTTGATGCGCGGGCTTTCTTTGGCAGCCTGGTTAAAGGCTCCCCCTTTAATATGGTGATCCACCCTGACGTGAAGGGGCGTATATCTTTGACTCTGCGCGATGTCACTCTCGATGAGGTGCTGGACGTGGTGTCTGATATGTATGGCTATAACACCAGCCGTAAGGGCAACATTATTCAGATCTTCCCGGCAACGTTACGGACAGAAGTGATCCCGGTTGATTACCTGCAGCTTCAGCGACGTGGTGTGTCATTAACATCAATTACGACAGGTTCGATCACCAGCAACGACTCCGGTTCATCGAATTCGACCAGCAGCAGTGCCGACAGCAATTCAAATTCAAACTCGAATTCAGAGAAGAGCAGTACGGCAACTGGCGGAACCTCGATTGAGACCATTTCAAACAGTGACTTCTGGCAGCAACTTGAGAAAGCGGTTCAGGCAATGATTGGTTCTGGTCAGGGGCGAAGTATTGTCGTATCGCCACAGGCCAGCCTGATCTCGGTGCGTGCTTTTCCCAATGAGTTACGGGAAGTGAAGGCGTTCATCGGAGTATCGGAAAAGCGTCTGAAGCGTCAGGTAGTGCTGGAAGCCAAAATTATGGAAGTCACCTTGAGTGACAGTTACCAGCAAGGGATCAACTGGAGCAATATCACCAAGAGCATCGGCGGTACCGATATTATATTCGGTCGCCCAACGACCAGCCCGATCCAATCATTACCGGGTGGCGGTGCGATTTCCAGTCTCCTTGGCGGCCAGACAAATGTCACTATCAGTGATGGCAACTTTGCCGCCGTCCTGAGCTTCCTGGAAACCCAGGGCGATTTGAATGTCTTGTCCAGCCCGCGGGTGACGGCGGCAAATAACCAGAAAGCGGTGATTAAAGTCGGTGGCGATGAATATTTTGTAACCTCGATTGATTCAGGTGAAGTGAACAGTGACGGTGGCACGGCAGCCCCGGAAGTTGAACTGACCCCGTTTTTCTCCGGGATCTCTCTGGATGTTACCCCGCAGATTGATGATGAGGGCGGAGTGCTGTTACATGTCCATCCTACGGTGGTGGATGTGGTCAATGAAACCAAGGAAATCGATCTGGGTACCGCATTTGGTGTCTACAAGTTACCTTTAGCGAAAAGCGCGATCCGCGAGTCTGATTCTGTGATCCATGCCCGCAGCGGTGATGTGGTGGTGATTGGCGGTTTGATGAAGTCTGCAGTCAATGATCAGGTATCAAAAGTCCCTCTGCTGGGCGATATTCCGGGGTTGGGCCATCTGTTCCGTAACGTTAACAAGATCCATTCTAAAACTGAGCTGGTGATCTTGATTAAGCCTACGGTGGTGAGCGATCAGACCTGGCAGAAAGAGATCGAACGTTCACGGGCATTGGTCACGGAATGGTTCCCTGAAGAAGGCTAAACCATGTATCAGTCTCACTTTGGCTTTTGTCAGGCACCTTTTACCCTGACCCCGAATACGGCCCTTTTCCATGCATTGCCTCCGCACTTAGAGGCGATTCAGACGGTGCTGGCGGCCCTGGAAATGGGAGAGGGGATTATTCAGATTTCCGGTGAAGTTGGCACCGGCAAAACACTGGTTTGCCGGATGTTGATAAATCGATTGCCGGAACGGTTTGATCTGGCTTATTTGCCGACCCCGGCAATGGATGGTCATGAGCTGCGTACGGCGCTGGCCAAAGAGCTTAATTTAAGCCGGGAAGGAGAGCTGGATTTAACGGATAGCACCGCCCTGACAGAACGCATTCATCATGAATTGATCCGGCGAAAGGCACAGGGTCAATCGGTTGTGGTATTACTGGATGAGGCGCAGGCGCTGCCGGATGATGCGCTGGAGGTGATCCGCTTGCTCGGCAACCTCGAAACCGAGCAGGAGAAGTTATTGCATATTGTCCTGTTCGGTCAGCCCGAGCTGGATAACCGGTTATCTCAGCATCACTTAAGGCAGTTTCGCCAGCGTATTACGTTCAGGGCCGATTTGCGCTCTCTGGATCTCGCAGAAACCATTTCATACATCGAACATAGATTGGGTCGGGTGGGTTGTGACACACGACTGTTCACTCTGACGCAATATCGCGCCTTATGGAAATCCAGTCAGGGTATTCCAAGAGTGATAAATCAGCTTTGTCATAAGGCATTAATCGCAACATATAGCAGCAACAATCGAATGGTTGGTCGGACAGAATTACTGATGGCGATTAAAGACACACTAGGGGCACGTCAGCCGACATGCACTTATCCCGTATTATGGGGATGGCATTAGGCATGAGCGAAATTAATAAGAGGCTCAATGAGCTGGCCCAGCACAAAGCAACTGCAACCCATGCCAAAGAGCCGTTAGTGGCGGCAAAAATAAATCCGGTTCCGAAAACAACCTGGCCGTTATGGGCGCTGGCAGGCCTGTGCGTTACCGCTTTGGCCGGCGGTATTGGCTGGTGGCTGGGACAGCAAAATCATTCAGAGCCGATGCCGGATGTTCAAGCTACCAAATCTGCAGTCATGCCTGTTGTGAAAGCGGATATTGTGAAAGCGGATAGCCCGACAGACCGAATCCCTGAGCAGAGTGCAGCAACCTCTTTTGTATCGGCAGAACAAGAAGCGGTTGCACTTGATGTTAAACCGCTCAGCGTCGTCAAAACCGAAGCTAAAGATATGGTTAAACCGGTTTCTGCCCCGGTAATTGTGGACATGAAGCCAGAAACAAAGCCTAAGTCCGAACCGAGAAAAGAGATCAAACCTCAGGCATCTCAGCCGCAAGAAACCACTAGCGTCGAGCCTCGACCTAAGCGAGTGAAAGTTGCAAGCACCTCACAAGCTGACGTTGTTGCGCCAGTGCAGACACAGACACAACCAGAAGCTGAGCCGGAATTGCAGAAAGTCAATGATGGGCTGAGTATTGAAACCGTAGAGCTGAATGGCAAACAGCTGGCTGATATTGAATACCGTAAAGCCATGAAAGTATTCAGAGAAGGTGACAGTAAAAAAGCCATCAATTATCTCGAATCGGCACTGAAATACCAGCCGGACTGGATTACTGTCCGGCAGAAGTTATCGGCGCTTTATTATGGCAGGGGGGATACCCGCGAGGCGATTGCGGTATTGCAGCAGGGGCTGTCACGGGAGGGCGATCAGCCAGATCTTCGGCTGACTTTAGCCAAATTGCTGGTGAATGAATCTCAGCAGCAGGCGGCATTGAATGTGTTAACTCGCGAGCCAGAGCAAGATCACAAGGGTTATCTGGCCATCCGCGGTGCTTTAGCGCAGCAATTAAACAACCATGCTCTGGCTCTCGACAGCTACCAAAAACTGGTCAAAACCGAGCCTTATGACGGGCGTTGGTGGATGGGGTTAGGTATCGCATTAGAGCGCAGCAGCCGTCCCGATAAAGCAAAAAATGCGTACCAGCAGGCATTGTTAATGGGACGAGTTTCACAACAATCACAACAGTTTATCCAGCAGCGCCTGTCGGTGCTGGCGGCTCAGGGGGGCTGAGACCATGCAAATAAAATTAAGAAAGCGTCTTGGTGATCTGCTGGTTGAAGAAGGGATTGTTGCTCAGGAACAATTAGATCAGGCGCTGGCCCAGCAGCGGACTGTCGGGCGCAAGCTTGGTGATACCCTGATCAGCATGGGGTTCTTAACCGAACAGCAGATGCTGTCATTCTTATCCCGCCAGTTAGATATTCCGCTGGTTGATCTGACCCGCGCCTCGGTCGATACCGACGCGGTCGCTTTGCTGTCTGAAGTGCATGCGCGGCGCTTACGGGCCTTAGTGATCAGCCGGCATGGTGATACGGTGCGTGTCGCGATGAGTGATCCTGCCGATCTGGCGGCTCAGGAAGCACTGTTCAATCAACTGGGCGGGTACCGGGTTGAGCTGGTAGTAGCCCCTGAACGTCAGTTAATTGCGTCATTTGACCGTTATTACCGCCGTACCAAAGAGATCGCCTCTTTTGCCGAGCAGCTGCACGCGGAGCACCGAACCGATTCCGCGTTTTCTTTTGGTATGGATGACAGCGATAACGACGAAGTCACCGTTGTAAAACTGATCAACTCACTGTTTGAAGATGCGATTCAGGTGGGAGCGTCAGATATCCACATCGAGCCGGATGAAGATGTATTGCGGATCCGCCAGCGTATCGATGGCGTATTGCATGAAACCCTGTTGAATGAATCAAGTGTTGCATCAGCGTTGGTATTGCGTCTTAAGCTGATGAGCGGGTTGGATATTTCTGAAAAACGCTTGCCGCAAGACGGTCGCTTCAACGTCAAAGTCCGCGGTCATTCGGTTGATGTGCGTGTCTCGACGATGCCGGTGCAGCACGGTGAATCCGTTGTTATGCGTTTGCTCGATCAGTCTGCAGGGATCCTCAGTCTTGACGAGGTCGGCATGCCGTCAGAGATCGTGCAGCGTTTCCGTCGCCAGTTAAAACGCCCGCATGGGATGATCCTGGTTACCGGCCCGACGGGGTCAGGTAAAACCACCACCTTGTACGGAGCACTGAGTGAGCTCAATAAGCCGGGGAAAAAACTGATTACGGCGGAAGATCCGGTGGAATACCGATTGCCCCGGGTAAATCAGGTTCAGGTGAACAGCAAAATCGGCCTGACGTTTTCTTCAATATTACGCACTTTCCTGCGTCAGGATCCTGACATTATTCTGGTGGGGGAGATGCGCGATCAGGAAACCGTGGAAATCGGTTTGCGTTCGGCATTAACCGGTCATCTGGTGCTGTCAACGCTGCACACCAACAATGCCATTGACAGTGCCTTGCGGATGATGGACATGGAAGCGCCGGGCTACCTGGTCGCCAGTGCCGTACGTGCCGTGCTGGCACAGCGTCTGGTCAGGCGTGTCTGCCCTGATTGCGGTGAAAACTATGAATTGGATGAGCAGACCATGCAGTGGCTGAAAGCGCGTTTTCCACAACATCAGCATCGGAAATTCCGTCGCGGCCGGGGCTGTCAAACCTGTAATTTTACCGGTTACAAAGGCCGGATCGGGGTATTTGAGCTGCTGGAAATGGATCAGCCGATGATGGATGCCCTGCGTGGCAATAATGCGGTGTTATTCAGTCAGATCGCCCGCGAAGCCAAAGGTTACAAACCGCTGGTGATGTCAGCCATGGAGCTGGCACTGGCTGGCCGAACCAGCTTAGATGAAGTGGTACTGCTGAGTGAGGGCGACCTTAATGACGGCATACTGGGCTAGGACGTGAATGATGCCAGTTTTTAATTACCGCGGCCGCGGCAATCAGGGCCAGATGCAAAAAGGGCAGGTAGAGGCAGCCAGTCAAGAGGCCGCCGCCGATCTGCTGATGCGTCAGGGGGTGATCCCGCTTGAGATCCGCCAGGGCTCAGCGAAAGGTAATGGCTTTGATTTTAAATCGTTATTTCAAAGCCATATTCCGCTGGAAGTACTGGTGATTTTTTGCCGTCAGCTCTACAGCCTGACCAAAGCCGGTGTACCGCTGTTGCGGGCAATCAATGGCCTGGGGCAAAGTGCCGGCCACCCGCTGTTGCAGAGAACAATAGAAACCGTCACCGCCGAGCTGACCAATGGCCGCTCGCTATCTGCGGCGATGAAGCAGCATCCGAGGGTATTCTCTGATCTGTTCGTGTCGATGATCCATGTCGGTGAGAATACCGGTCGACTCGATGAGTCACTGTTACAGCTCGCCAATTATTTTGAGCAGGAGATGGAAACCCGGCGCCGGATCAAATCAGCGATGCGTTATCCGGTTTTTGTTCTGTCGGCCATTATGCTGGCAATGGTGGTCTTAAACATCAAGGTGATCCCGCAGTTTGCCTCGATGTTTGCCCGTTTCGGGGTGGACTTACCGTTGCCGACCCGGATCTTAATTGGTACATCGAACTTATTCGTCGGCTACTGGCCGCTCATGCTAGGGGCTGGCATTGCATCCTGGTTAGGCGTGAAGATCTGGCGTGGTACACCTGCCGGGCAAGAAAAGTGGGACAGCTGGCGGCTGAAGGTGCCTGTTATCGGGAATATTGTTAACCGGGCCCAGATGTCACGTTTTTCCCGTACCTTCTCGTTGATGCTTCGTGCCGGCGTGCCGCTCAACCAGGCGATTCAGATGGCCGCGGAAGCACTGGGTAATCGCTTTTTAGAAAACCGCCTGATTGAAATGAAAAATGGTATTGAAAGCGGTAACAGCATTGCCAGTACGGCCACTCAGTCAGGGGTCTTTACCCCGCTGGTTTTACAGATGATCGCGGTCGGTGAAGAAACCGGCCAGGTGGACGAGTTGCTGCTTGAAGTCTCGGATTTTTACGATCGGGAAGTGGATTACGATCTGAAAACCCTGACGGCGAGAATCGAACCGCTCTTGCTGCTGGTGGTAGCGGTGATGGTACTGATTTTGGCCCTGGGTATTTTCTTGCCGATGTGGGGCATGCTCGATGTTGCAAGAGGCGTTTGATCGGCTGCAAAGAGCAAGATTTAACGGATTTATCTGGTTTGCGGTCATTCTGGTACTGATCACCACCCTGCTGACGCAATGGTCTCGGGTGAGTGATAAAGCGGAGCAAACGATGTTAAAGGTGACGGTCAGAAGCTTTTATGAAAGGGCTTCTAGTCTGCGCCAGTTATGGGAACTCAATGATAAACCGCAAGTGGCTGAGAATAATGGGGTGATGTTTGGTTTTACGGCTCTTGGCTGGCCGATAGTGAACCATGGCGGCCACATTAATTGTGAACAAATGTGGGTACTGTTATCAAACGATGATCAAGCTACGTCATATATTCAATTGGTTGATAAAAAAAGTTTGAAGTCAGGGTCTTATAATTCCTGTTTTTATCAAATAAGTGATGGTAAGTGGCTGGAATTATTATATGAAAATGAGACAATACGCATTAACGGGTTTTTGACGAACCAAGTGTCGTCATTTTGACTAAATGAGCAGTTTGTCAATGAAAAAGCAAAGCGGTTTTTCCCTGGTAGAGCTGGTTATCGTGATTATTGTTGTCGGCCTTTTAGCGGCGGCGGCATTACCGCGTTTTCTCCAGATCACCGATGAAGCGAAAAAAGCCTCGATTGAAGGGGTTGCCGGTGGTTATGCCACGGCGGCTTTATCAGCCCGTGCCCAGTGGGAAGCGTACGGTCGCCCGGTCGATACCAATGGTGATTATAAAGTTAATTACGATGGTACCGACTTTGCGTTAACCAGAGCGACGGATGACAACACGGTGCGTGACGGTTATCCGTTTGCATTAGAAACAAGCAGCACCAGTGATGTTAGCAGTGTGACGGCGAGTGATTGCCTGGCATTGATTGACAACTTGTTGCAAAACCCGCCGCAGGCAACTGTCTCACCGGCGGATGCTGCCAAGGGGAATTTCCTTTTTTACGTTAAAGCAGAAGGTGGTGACACCAGCAAGCTTTGCCGTTACTACCAACTGGCTTCGGCCGGTACCAACGGCGCGGGGTCAACGGATGTTGAAGCCGGCCATTCATTTACCTATACACCGGCCCTTGGTCGAGTTGAAGTGAATTTAAAATAATCTGGAGAGAGTTATGAAACGTCAAGGCGGTTTTACGCTGATAGAGTTAGTGGTTGTGATTGTGATTCTGGGTATTCTGGCGGTAACCGCGGCACCGAAGTTTTTGAACCTGCAGGATGATGCGCGTAGTGCGTCGCTGCAAGGTCTGAAAGGCGCGATTGATGGTGGTGCAGGTATTGTTTACGGTAAAGCAGCTATTGAAGGTAAAGAATCAAAAGACGGTAGTGGTACAGCTGTAGATGTTGATGGGGTTGATACTAGCTTTGGTTATCCGACTGCAACAGAAAGTGGTATTGGGGCTGCTGTTATTGGTCTGAGTACTGATTGGGATGTGGTTGCTTCAGCGGCCAACTCATCAATTACTTACAGCTTTAAAGGAACAACGACTGGAGCAACAACTTGTATTGTGAAATACGAGCAGGCAACAGGAACGGCTGCGACATCTGCGGCTAAAACAACCGTTACCTTCGGTACAGGTTGCGATAAAAGCTAAAAATACTGAATAGTGCCTTTTTTAGGCACTATTTTCTGAATGCTCTGAGCGAGAGCATTCAGAAAATAGTTCTAGTTTTACCAGTGGAGTAGGCAATGCAAAACCGCCAGCAAGGCTTTACATTGGTTGAGCTTATTGTTGTTATTATTCTTCTCGGGATCCTTGGTGTCACCGCTACCAGCCGGCTGATGGGTAAAAGTAGTTTTACCGCCCATATCGCCCGCGATCAGGCGATATCCATTGCCCGCCAAATTCAGATCATCGCGATGCAAACTGATGGCACCCTCAATGCCTGCCAGCGTCTGGTGGTTACCAATGTCTCTGATGAGGAAAACAGCCGATTTGGCCGCCCGGCAGCCTGCAGCAGTAACGATGACCTGTTCAGCGACGTGCTGCGGGGTAAGCAGGCGGAAGTCACCTTTGCCACCCCGGTGATTGATATCTATTTCAACTTGCTCGGCCGTCCGGTTGATGCGGACGGCAAGCGGATTTGCACCACCAGTTCAGGGTGCAAGGTAACGGTTCGCTCCCGCAATGGGGAAACCGCCAGCCTGTGTATCAACAGCGAAGGCTTTATCCACGAAGGTGATTGTGCATGAAGCCCGTAACTATTAAGCCGATAATAAAGAGTAAAGGCTTCACCCTGATTGAAGGCATTATTGCCATCGTGATCATGGGTATAGCGATGGTTACCCTGACCAGCTTTTTATTTCCCCAGGTTGAACGCTCTGCCATTCCGCATTATCAGGCCCGCTCAGCTGCAATTGGCCATGCCATGCTCAATGAAATCCTATCCCGCAAGTTTGATGAAGAATCAGATCCTAATGGTGATAGCGTGATTCGTTGTGGCGAGACAGGTGCGAACGATTGTACAACTAGTAATAAATTAGGCCCTGAAGAGAGCGAGTTGACAGGGACATTGCTTAATGTTGCCTTGGCAAATGACATTGATGATTTTAAAGGCTGCTGGGGAACAGTAGCGCAGTGTAATAATAGTAAGTTTGATCGAATTGGTGAGTTATCGGATTTTATTCCCGGCGATGATTATTCGAATATCTGGGCAGAAATTAATGCCTTCTATGATGAGGGGTTTACCGGAACAGATGCTGAGACGGTGACCGATCATAAGCGTATTTCTGTCCATGTCCGCACCACTCGCTATGGCGACTATGAGTTTATTGCTTACAGGAGTAACTACTGATGCATAGTAGCCGTAGAAGCAGTCGAGGTTTTACCCTGATTGAAATGATCATGGCGTTGGTCATTTTAGGGATCATCTCTGTGGGCGTCGGCAGTTTCTTGCAATTTGGCGTGGATGGTTATGTCAGTACTGTCGACCGGGAAAGACTGCAATCTGAAGCGCGTTTTGTGATGGAAAGGATCAGCCGTGAAATTCGCCATGCTGCACCCAATAGTGTGTTTGAAGAGGTGATTGATGGTCATCAATGCCTTTCTTTTTACCCTGTTTACCTGTCGGCGTTTTATTTAGATAAGCCATTTGGTAAGGATTCTTCATTCACTTTTGTGCCATTTCCAGATGAGGATGAACTGGACTTATGGACATCAGATAAGAATAAAGTTGATGGTTTTGGAATAGCCATGGGTTATGCATCACAAAAACAATACAGTGGTAAGTATAAGACGCTCCCTTTAGTTTCTGTTAAGGGATATGCCACACAATCAACAGTAGTTGGCGATAAAGGGATATATAGAGTCAACTATAAAGGGGAGCTTAAAACGCAGTCTCCTGCCAAACGTTTATACCTGTATAAAAATAAAGTCTCTTTTTGTTTTGAAGTTAAGGCAGATATAAAACAACTATATCGTCGGGTTAATGATGAAAATCCAGTCATGCTCTCGGATAAAATAGATAGCGTTAATTTCGATGTAAATGGTGTCGGATTAAATAGTAATAGCGTAGTGCATTTGACATTGCGCTTTGAAGATCCGATCAGCGGTAAAGCTTCCAGTTATAACCACAGTGTGCAGGTGATTAATGTATTATAAACGGTCTTATAATCCACCATATAAAAAGCAACAAGGCAGTGCATTAATGGTTTCTATTTTTGTGATTGTAGTGATGTCAGTGATGGCGGCTGCAATGACCCGTATAGGCTGGTCAAGCCAGGATATCACCACCAAAGAAGTATTGGGCACCCGAGCGTGGTTTACCGCTCATTCGGGTAATGAAGTGATGCTTAGTCGGTTATTTCCTATCGGACAAAGCTCAGCTAAACCAACAGCTTGTGTCGATGAGTATAAGTTTAAACCTGCAAATAGTTATGGCTGCACCGCGATTGTGAACTGTACTGATATTTCTGTCTCGCACGCAGGGTCAACAATAAGACAATTTTATTTGGAAAGCAGCGCAACATGTGCGGCTAAAAGCCAAGTTGAAGTAACCCGAGTGCAGGAATCGTGGGCGAAGGAGTTGTTGTGATGTTCTTTATTTTGATAAATAAAATCAAAAAATATTCTTTAGCCTTTATTTTTTGTCTGGCTTTATTTCTGAGTAATAGTGTTCAAGCGAATCAATGCTTAAGTAATGGCTCATGGGTGAATGCGAAAAATGGATTTTGCATTACGCTGAATGTTAAGTCAGATGGAGGTAATCGAGTAAGAATTGAACATAATGGATATTTACATCCATTATGGACAGATGATTATCGAATTTCAGGTTATATTCCAAGTATATATGAGACTAAATATCTTAATGATGGACATGAACATCAATTTAAAATTAAATTTGTTAACAATGATTCCTATAAATCAAATAATATTCGAGGATGGTTGCAATATAGTGTTGATGGTGTTTATGTTAAATCAGAATATATCGATATTAGAAAGACAGTCGGTGCAAATAAAAAGAACCCTTATATAAGAGTGAGAGTCATCGGCGATAATATTTCTGAAACCTGTTTGGCTGAGGGTAACTGTGGTAGTTTGCCATTACCTGAACCTAAACTTAAACCTGAACTCGATTATTGCGAATTGTTCCCGTCACCAGCCCAAGGGTGGGTCGGAAATCCAAATAATAAAATAACGATGTCGAATTCCAGCCAAATTAATAATGCTTATTTGATAGATGGAAAAAGACAGGTTGGTTTTGAAAATTTTGAGTCTAATAATTCAAGTAATTGTGATGGGCAGAGTTGCGTTAATAATCCTGATTTGCAAGTTAATCGCATGAATCTTAGTGAGTATACGGTGACAGGTACAGAGACAATATGGAAAGAAACGAAGACATTAGATCCTGTCCAGTATGATCATATGTACCTAGATAACTCTACTGTTACCTTTAACCCAGGCCACTATTACTTTAACTATCTAGAGGTTAACAAGTCTACGATTAATATTAACGGACCGGTCGTGATTCATGTGAAAAAGCTAGAGCTATCTCAAAATTCGACTTTTAATAATAATGGCACCCCAGATGATTTAGTGATTCTAGGTTACGACCCGTATGCGCTTGACAGTAGTGATGGTCCATTTCCGGATTGTCCATTGTCATTACCTGGATACTCGGGCTGTCAAATTAACTTCGCTAATAAAGATGAATTCAAAGGGTTGATTTACTCTGAAGGTAAAGTGAATTTATCTAATTCCGTTCATGTTACCGGAGCCGTGACCGCGAGTTATTTGAATATGTCAAATAGCGCTAAAATTACAGGCGATAGTCAATGTTTTAATCCACAACCGAAGAACACTCTGAAGATCACCCCGAAAAGTGCATTTGGCCTGACCTGCGAGCGGATGCCGGTGACGTTCTCCGTACGCAAAGAAAACGGGGATCTCGATACCGATTATTCCGGAACACTGAACGCGTCAGTGACATCGGCCAATCCGATGAACAGTTGCTGGGCGCTGACAGAATATGCAGCAGAGTGCAGCAAGGAAAACATAACGACCTCCTTGCCCGGTGGGCAGCGGAAGTTATGGCTGCAGAGCAAGACTGCTGGCGAAATTTCGGTCGAAGGTACGACCGGTGATTTGAGTGATAATGCCGGGCCCTATCGGTTTGCGCCGTATGGTTTTCGGGTTAATGGTGGCGATCCCGCTAAAACAGTTGCCGGAAAAACTGAAACGCTGTTGATAGAAGCGGTGGCAGATACGGGTGCAAAATGTGAAGTGATTGAAGATTACGGTAAGGCTGAGGGTGAAGAGAAGAAATTAAAGATCACCTCTCTGGACTATGTTCAGCCGACAACCGGTAGTAAGAGCCTAGATATTGAGGGTTCAACGCTTGCCGATGGTGCTTCAATAGTAAAAAGTCTTCGGTTTACGCAGGGAAAAACGCTTCTTCCCGTTACTTACAAAGATGCAGGAGAAATTTCTTTCGAGCTGGCTGATGATAAGTGGCAGCCGAAAGACTGCGAGACTGACAGCACGGACTGTGACGATCGTGAAAGGGATTGGAAAGGGCTGAAAGGCAAGGCGGTTATTTATTCGCGTCCATATACTTTTGCGCTGTGCGATATTCAATCGGCTGGCGGTAAAACAGACTTCTCCGGTACATCTTCGTCAGGAAATGGCTTTGCGGCGGCGGGCGAAACATTCAGTGTTACCTTTAAACCTATTATTTGGACGCAAGACTTACCTAACCTAGTGTCAGATAGTATGACTGGAAATACCTGGTGTAAGGTGCCGACGACACCTAATTACTATTCTGTCGATAAGGTAATCTCTGCGCCGCTGAATCTCACCTATCTGTTGGATACGCCAGTTGGTGGAGATAAAGGAGTGCTTCAGGGCAATGGCACGCATAGTTTTAAGACTCAACAAGACGCCATGCACGGTTTGACCCTTAGCAATTTAAGCTGGAGTGAAGTCGGTAGTTTGCGGCTGCAAGCGGGTAGCCATTATTTGGGAATGAAGATCGATCAAGGTGTCGGGAGTATAGGGCGTTTCTATCCTGATTATTTTGAGTTAGAGGACATGGATAGCGATGACTTTAGCTACCCCAGCGGCCAAGATGAATTTGCGTATTTAGGCCAAGATTTTGAAGCTAGCTTTGAGGTGGAAGCGAAAGCAAATAATGGCGAAGAGACTGAAAACTATGGTAAATTTACTTCATATTATCAAGCGTCACTGGCTTTAGATGCGGTGCAGTTGATCGGCGGAACATATCAAAGTTTTGCGAGCCGTGTATATCCGCAAACTAAGTGGAATAACTGGGATGAAGCAGATTTGAAACAAGAGAGCAGTATCTGGCGGCTTGAACGGAAAAATTTTTCGAATACCACAACCATAGAGGATGGTCCTTTTGATGAGCTAAATAGCAGCTGGGGGCTCTATGCGCTTGAAGGCAAAGGGGGCGATCCGGTTCGCATTGTCAATGAAAATCAACAAACAATAACCTTTTCGGGTAATGATCTCGTAACGGAGATGGCGCCATTTAGCAAGACACCAGTGCTCCGCTATGGTCGGATGCGGATGGAAGATACCGCGGGAGCGGTGGGACAATCGCTTGCAATCCCACTCAGGGTTGAATTTTGGGATGGTTCTGGTTGGAAAATTAATGCTGATGATTCGTTATCTGCGTTTCGTGGTACAAATTATTGCAAGCAACAGATAGGCTCTTCTGATGACAAAGTGACAAGTAATGCTGATACCAGAGGTAACGGAAATGTAGCTGCCGGTGATACTGATTCTGGTGACTTCTTAGCAAGACCTCACCATCAGAATGGTAAACCGCTAGCAACCTTCCGCGAGCAGATCCGTTTCTGGCAACGATTAACATCCACCCACCCAGTAAAGATTAAGAGTGATGATAATGATATCAAATGTGTGGGTAACCATTCCAACCAACCTTGGCTGAGGTTTAACTGGCGCGATAAAGGCGATGAAGATCCCTCCGCGATCGTTACCTTCGGCGTCTACCGCGGCAACGATCGGATCATCTATCGGGGTGAAAAAGGCATGAATAAGCTGCTTAATTAAATAAAATGTGGTTCTGTGGCAGGTTTGACAAAGCTTATCTTGTCTCGATCCCTGCCCCTTGGTACATTTAGCGCAATTTAAAGAATTTTGAGTTTGCAGGATTAGCCGAAGATTATGTTTAAAAAACTTCGTGGCATGTTTTCTAATGACCTGTCTATTGACTTGGGTACCGCCAATACCCTTATTTATGTCAAAGGTCAGGGCATCGTTCTCGATGAACCTTCCGTCGTTGCTATTCGCCAGGATCGCGCAGGTACCACAAAAAGTGTCGCCGCCGTCGGTCACGAGGCTAAGCAAATGCTGGGTCGTACCCCGGGCAATATCGCCGCTATCCGCCCGATGAAAGACGGGGTGATTGCCGATTTCTATGTGACAGAAAAAATGCTTCAGCACTTTATTAAGCAAGTGCACGACAACAGCATTTTACGCCCTAGCCCGCGGGTACTGGTGGCGGTTCCATGTGGTTCTACTCAGGTAGAGCGCCGTGCAATCCGTGAATCGGCACAAGGTGCCGGTGCGCGTGAAGTGTATTTGATTGATGAGCCAATGGCTGCCGCTATCGGTGCCGGTATGCCGGTATCTGAAGCGACGGGTTCAATGGTGATCGATATCGGTGGTGGTACCACTGAAGTTGCCGTTATCTCACTCAATGGTGTGGTGTACTCATCTTCTGTTCGGATCGGCGGTGACCGTTTTGATGAAGCCATTATCAATTATGTGCGCCGTAACTACGGTAGCTTAATTGGTGAGGCAACCGCTGAGCGCATTAAGCACGAAATCGGTTCGGCTTATCCTGGCGACGAAGTCCGTGAAATTGAAGTGCGCGGTCGTAACCTGGCTGAAGGTGTTCCACGCAGCTTTACCCTGAACTCAAACGAAATTTTAGAGGCATTGCAAGAGCCGCTGACCGGTATCGTATCGGCGGTGATGGTTGCCCTTGAACAGTGTCCGCCGGAACTTGCCTCAGACATCTCTGAGCGGGGTATGGTACTAACCGGCGGTGGTGCGCTATTGCGTGATCTTGACCGTCTGTTAACCGAAGAAACCGGTATTCCGGTTGTGGTAGCTGAAGACCCGCTAACATGCGTTGCGCGTGGTGGCGGTAAAGCTCTGGAAATGATTGATATGCATGGTGGCGACCTCTTCAGCGAGGAATAATGCCCGCCATGGCAATTGACAAAACAGGTTATAGTGTTAGATGAAACCTATATTTGGCAGAGGGCCTTCTCTGCAATTACGCCTGTTTCTTGCCATTTTACTGTCGGCCAGCCTCATGCTGGCCGACAGCCGTCTTGATGCCTTTGCCAATGTACGCTACTTGCTGAACTCTGCGATCGCCCCTCTTCAATATGCTGCTAACTTACCTCGTGACATATTAGATGGTGTATCTGGTCAGTTGAGCTCACATCAGCGTTTATTGACAGAGAATAAAGCACTCAAGCGTGATGTATTGATCATGCAAAACGATGTGTTATTGCTTGATCAGTTGAAGCAGGAAAATCAGCGTCTAAGAGAACTGCTGGGATCGCCCTTTGTGCGTGACGAGCGGAAGATGATCGCCCAGGTGATGGCCGTCGACTCTGATCCTTATAGTCATCAGGTAATGATTGATAAAGGGCGGACTGACGGCGTTTATGAAGGCCAGCCGGTGATCAATGAAAAAGGCATTGTCGGTCAGATCTCCTATGTCGGGGCGCATAACAGCCGTGTATTGCTGTTAATTGATCCCACCCATGCCATTCCGGTACAGGTGGTCCGCAATGATATCCGTGTTATCGCTTCCGGCAGTGGCGAAAGTGATCTGGTGCAACTGGAGCACGTGCCGAGCAGTACCGACATTGAAGTGGGTGACTTGTTGGTTAGCTCCGGCTTGGGCGGTCGTTATCCGGAAGGATATCCGGTGGCGAATGTGACCGAATTTTCGTTTGATAACAAGCGTCCTTTTGCTCAAATCAAAGCCCGCCCAACGGTTCAGTTTGACCGTTTACGTTATTTGTTACTGGTGTGGCCGACACCCAGTGAGTACCAATTGGAAGGAGAGCTAACGCGTGGCGAGTAGTCGACCAAGAGGCCGCTTACTAATCTGGCTCTCTTTCACTGTTGCCCTGATTTTACAGGCAGCCCCCTGGCCTGGTGAGCTGGAACCTTTTCGCCCGTCGTGGGTGTTATTGGTGACATGCTACTGGGTGTTAGCCCTGCCGCATCGGGTGAATGTCGGTACGGCGTTGATCGTCGGCCTGTTATGGGACCTGATGCTGGGCTCGACGTTAGGTATTCGCGGTTTGATGATGTCGGTATTGTGCTACATCATTGCACTGAACTTCCAGGTACTGCGTAATTTGTCGTTATGGCAGCAGGCAATGCTGATTGCTTTGTTAAGCCTGGGCGGTAAATTAGTGGAGTTCTGGGCCGAATATCTGGTGTCGGTGATCACTTTTGATCCGCAACAGCTATGGGCGATATTCCTTAACTTCCTGTTGTGGCCTTGGCTATTTTTATTTTTACGGCGGATGCGCCGTAAGTTCTCCATTCGTTAAATTATAATTAGATAGGAACGTCATGCCTGCTATACAACTCTACCTTGCCTCGGGATCGCCTCGCCGCAAGGAGCTGCTGACTCAGCTTGGCTACCGCTTTGAACGTGTCGTTGTGGATGTTGAAGAATGTCACCAGCCCGGTGAGACACCGGCAGGATACGTGCAGCGGCTGTCCCGAGAGAAAGCGGCCGCGGGGGTGAAAGTAACGGATGGCCAGACCCCGGTTCTGGGCGCCGATACCATTGTGGTTGTCGATGATACTATTTTAGAGAAGCCGAAAGATTTCACTGATGCACGGCGGATGCTGAAGTTGCTCTCCGGTCGTCAGCACCAGGTGATGACGTCTGTTACCCTTGCGAATGCAGAACGTGAAGAAACTCAGTTAGTGATTACTGACGTCTGGTTTAAAACATTGTCAGATAACGAAATTAAAAACTATTGGCAAAGTGGTGAACCGCAAGACAAAGCCGGCAGTTACGGTATTCAGGGGCTGGGTGGCAAGTTTATCGAACGCATTAATGGCAGTTATTATGCTGTGGTGGGGTTACCGCTAATGGAAACCGACATCATGGTTCAAGATTTTTTAGATTTATAAGTTGAGGCAACCATGAGCACAGAGCTGCTGATTAATGTGACGCCAAGTGAAACTCGCGTGGCAATGATTGAAGGGGGCAACCTTCAGGAAGTGCATATTGAACGCGAAGCGAAGCGCGGCATCGTCGGAAATATCTATAAGGGGCGGGTGAGCCGCGTATTGCCCGGCATGCAAGCCGCTTTTGTCGATATCGGACTTGATAAGGCCGCTTTCTTACATGCCTCTGATATTGTTCCGCATACCGAGTGTGTGGCAGAAAATGAGAAGCAGCAGTTCCCGGTGCGGGATATTTCTGAGCTGGTGCGTCAGGGCCAGGACATTGTTGTGCAGGTGGTCAAAGATCCTCTGGGTACCAAAGGGGCTCGTCTGACGACCGACATTACCTTACCTTCGCGTTATTTGGTCTTTATGCCGGGGGCCGGCCATGTGGGTGTGTCTCAGCGGATTGAGAGTGAACAGGAACGCGATCGCCTGAAAGGCATTGTGAAGAAACATTGCGACGATCTGGGTGGATTTATTATCCGCACCGCGGCTGAAGGTGCGACCGCAGACGAACTGGCACAAGATGTCGCATTCCTGAAGCATCTATGGCGTAAGGTACTGGAGCGCCGTGCAAAACATAAACCTAAATCCATGCTGTATGGTGAGTTGGGGCTGGCACAGCGTATTTTACGTGATTTTGTCGGCACAGAGCTCGATGGTATTCAGGTTGATTCTCGTCTTGGGTTTGAAAAACTCAAAGAGTTTACCGATGAGTTTGTTCCGGAAGTCAGTGAAAAAATTGACTATTATTCAGGTGAGCAGCCGATTTTTGATCTCTATGATACTGAAAACGAAATTCAGCGTTCATTGGATCGTAAAGTCGAATTGAAATCAGGCGGATATCTGATCATCGATCAGACTGAGGCGATGACCACTGTCGATATCAATACCGGTGCGTTCGTTGGTCGTCGTAATTTAGAAGAAACGATCTTCAATACTAACATTGAAGCCACCAAGGCGATTGCCCGTCAGCTCCGTTTACGTAACCTGGGCGGCATTATCATTATCGACTTTATCGATATGGCGTCGGAAGATCATCAGCGCAGGGTGCTTGCGACCCTAGAGCAGGCACTTTCTTTCGACCGGGTTAAAACCAATATTAATGGCTTTACTCAGCTCGGCTTAGTGGAAATGACCCGTAAGCGTACCCGAGAAAGTATTGAACATGTGCTGTGCGGTACTTGTCCTACTTGTGAAGGGCGTGGCTCAGTGAAAACGGTTGAGAGTGTCTGTTACGAGATATTGCGTGAAATTACGCGTGTAAACCGTGCGTATGATGCTGATCGCTTTGTGGTGTATGTGGCACCTGCCGTGGCTGATGCCTTAGCTGGCGATGAGTATCACGCGCTTGCTGAACTTGAAGTCTTCATTGGCAAGCAGGTTAAAATCAAAGGTGAGCCGCTATACATTCAAGAACAGTTTGACGTCGTTATGATGTAAGCGAGGCTATTGAGTGACAACAGTTCCAGTTCGTCTGGTACGTGGATTAATGTGGCTGGTACTGATTCTGTTAGTACTGGCCGCTATTGCAATTAGTGGTCTGCGCCTTTTTCTACCTCAGTTAAATGAATTTCGTGAGCCGATCCGTCAATGGGCTTCCGAACAAGCCGGTATGAGCCTGAAAATTGACAATGTCGAAGGTCATTGGCGCAGCTTTGGCCCGTCGATACTGCTGCAGGGGATCGGACTTTCACCGACCGACAATGCCGAACCATTAGCGACGATCAACGAGGTCGATTTCCAGTTTGATTTATGGCGATCGGCATTACAGCTGCGTCCGATTTTCAAAGATATTGGTATTCGCCAGCTGGATATCGATTTAACTCAGTTGCCGGGTTTTGACCCCAACATTTCTTCTCTTGCCGCAAAGAAACCTTCAGATGCCGATATCTCTATTGCCCGGCGGCTGGAGCAGATTTTTTTCATTCGCCTTGGCAATTTTTCACTAACCGATTCACAAGTGACGCTGTGGACGCCTGCTGGTGATAAAAAACGAATTGATATCAGTGAACTGAAGTGGAAAAACACTCGAGGTAAGCATCTTGCCGAAGGCGTTATCAGCATTGCAGGTACCCATTTCAATCAACTGAAAGTGATTGCTAACTTATCAGAGAAGGGCGATTTGCCGAGCTTGTCTGGCAGCATTTATGCCCAGGCCCAGAATCTATCCATGACTCCCTGGCTGAATAAAAGGTTGTCTGGTGTGACAGATATTACCGCCAGTGATCTTGATTTTGAGATGTGGCTGGATCTGTCAGACGGTCAGATCACCAATAGTCGGGTCAGTCTGAAAGACAGCTATGTACGGTGGCAAGCGGGCGAGAAAACACATGAGTTCAGGGTACAGCAAGGCCTGTTTGCACTGACTCCGCACTTTCTGCCACAAGGCCAAACAGCCTGGCGCATCGACAGTGATCAGCTGAGAATACAAACCGATAAGACACTGTGGCCTAAATTCGATATTGCCGCCCAGTGGCAGCCCGAGGAGTGGCAGGTTGCCGTTAGTACGGTTGAGCTGGAACGTCTGACGCCATTTTTAAGTTTTCTTCCGGCAGACAATAGCGCGTCATCGATATTGAAGGCGCTGCAGCCGACGGGGACATTGTCAGATCTTCGCATCGCAAGCAAGCAGGGGCGATCGCCGCAATTTTCTGCCCAGTTGCAACAGTTTGGGATGCGGCAATGGAAACTGTTGCCAGAAGTGCATAAGCTGGATGCCACTATTGCCGGAGACATGAACTCTGGCAAAGCCGTGCTGAGTTTACACGATGACCACCTGCCCTATGGCAATGTATTCCAGGCCCCCCTGAATATTGATAGTGGTGAAGTCACGGCCTACTGGCAGGTGAATGAGCAAGGCTGGCGCTTATGGAGCGACAAATTACAGGTGGCGACTCCGCATCTCAAAGCCAATGGCGAATTCCGTCTTGATTTTCCGGCCCAGCAACCGGCCTGGTTATCGTTTTATGGCGAGGCCTCTATTAGTAATGCCGGTGAAACCTGGCGCTATTTACCCACCCTGGCCTTGGGCCGAGATCTGACGGATTACCTGTCGGCGGCAATTCGTGGCGGTCAGGCACAAGACGCACAATTGTTGTGGTATGGCGAGCTGGCTGATTTTCCCTATGGTAATCATGCGGGGATATTCCAAGCCAATGTACCGCTGGAAAACGCAAAATTCAGTTTTGATACCCACTGGCCGTTACTGACTGATTTGCAACTTGATCTGTTATTTGAAAATGACCTAATGTATCTCGATTCTCGCCATGCTCAAACCATGGGAGCAACCGCATCGCGGGTGACGGGGGCGGCAGAGCTGAGTGCTGGCGGTCACCTGACGTTAGAGGTTGATGTTGCAGCCGAAGGCGGAGATGTCCGCGACTATATGATGTCGACCCCGCTGGTCGATTCCGTTGGGGCGGCGTTGACTACCGTACAGGTGAGCGGACCGGTCAGTTCACGTTTTCAGTTGGATATCCCCTTCGACGGCAGTGAGGTCCGCGCCTGGGGCCAGGCCAGTCTCGCTGATAACCAAATCGCGATAGATACCCCGCCGATACAGCTGGATCAGGTTAGCGGTCAGTTGAGTTTTGATAACGATATTATTAATGCGAAGACGATTAATGGGGTGGTGCTGGCTCAGCCGGTGACATTCGGCTTCAACGGTAACAGCGTTGACACAGGGTATCAGGTGGATATTGATTTGGCGGGTGACTGGCAGGTCGCGCCACTTCAGCAGCAACTCAATGATCCCTTATTAAAACATGTAACTGGTCGCAGCGAGTGGCAGGCAACGGTGGGTGTCAGCCTCCATGATACCGGCTTTAACTATGACGTTGCGCTGAACGCGGCGCTCGGGCAGATTAATAGCCAGCTGCCTTATCCGTTGCGACACCCGTCATCTTCATCATCGACGCCGTTTGCGACGGTTAATGCCTCGGGTAATGCTGAGTTACTGGCGGGAAGCATTATTTTACCGGATGCCAATTACCAGGCTCAGATTAACTTACAACCAGAGCGGTTGGTTATTGAGAGCAGTTTGCTGAATATCGGTAAAGGTAAGATCCGTAAGCAGCCAGTAAAAGGGCATGGAATCCGCATTGACAGCGATCAGTTTGATGGCGATAAGTGGATCGATGTTGTGAATGAGGTGAGAGGCAGCGAACAAGAAGCGGCGAAAAAAGGCGAAGTCAGTAGCTTCCCGGAACTGCCGATACCGACCCGAATTAATGCGCAGATCAAAAAACTCTCACTGGCCTCCTTAGATTGGAATGATGTTTCGCTGGCGGTAAGAAACAAGCAGCAGCAATGGCACTTTATTCTTGGCAGCCGTGAACTGACTGGCGAGGCGTTCTGGCCACAAGGTGGACCGATCAATGTCGCGTTGGAGAAAATGCACCTGAATATCGATGCTTTGCAGCCGGTGGATCCCCAGCAGACCCGGCAGAAATATGTGCCGCAGCTGGATGTGCCGCCTGCGACGGATTTTGATCGTAGCATGATGGCTCATATGCCGGACATTGAGCTGAAAATCCAGGACGCCTGGTTGCAAGGGTACCGGCTAGGAAAAGTGTCAGGAAAGCTGTATCGGGACGTGAATACTTTAGTGTTACAGAACCTGGAAGTGAATTCAGGAACAACGGCACTCAATCTTGATGGCCACTGGACATTAGACGGCGTTCAGAATGAAACCCAAATAGCCTTTGATATTGAAGGTGAAAATAGCTCTGATCTGATGGGGCGGTTCGGTATATCCGGAGGGATCCAGGATGCCTCATTCAGCAGTTATGCCTCTATCCAGTGGCAGGGTGCTCCCTGGGCAATACATCGGGAAACCTTAACCGGTGAGTTGAAGAGCGAAACCGGGAAAGGGATCATCAGCGAGGTGGGAGGTGCCGGTCGCTTACTGGGCTTATTCAGTATTGATTCGATTTTGCGTAAGATGCAGTTAGATTTCAGCGGAATATTTGATGGCGGATTAGCTTTTAACTACATCAAAGGTTCCGGCAAAATCACCAAGGGTATTTTTAAAAGTGATAACATCGAGATGGAGACCTTGGCAGGGGATATGTTTATCCAGGGAACTGCTAATCTTGTCAATGAGACCGTCGATGCACGGGTGAAATTCACCCCTGATTTCACATCGGGTATTCCGGTGTTAACGGCTTTTGCGGTAGCCCCGCAAACCGCGGTTCTTGTGTTTGCCATTTCAACGGCACTGTCACCGGTGGTGGACGTCTTTACCCAGATCAACTATATCGTGAAAGGACCGATTGAATCGCCAACGGTTACTGAGCGTTCACGATTTAAAGGTGAGTACACGCTGTCTGATTCTGTTGAGGCAAAGTAACCCCAGTGCGGAATAACAGAAGGCATTAATACCTTCAAAAAATAAGAACTAACGAAAATCGAAGAGATTGGCTCAGGGAGTAGGTCATGGCAAAAGTCGGTGTAGTACAGATGAATTCAGGTTCTGATCCTGAGGTTAACCTTCATAAGCTTAAGAAAAAGCTTAAAGGGCTGCAATTGCAAGGAGCACGGTTAGTCTTAACGCCGGAAAATACCCTGGTGTTTGGCTCGCAACAGGATTATCAGCGCCATGCAGAACGGCTGGGTGAGGGGCCGTTACAAACTGAACTGGCAGCAATGGCGAAGCAGCTGGGGATCTGGTTGCTAATCGGATCGATGCCGATCCGCCAACCGGATGGCGCCATGACGGCCACCACGTTGCTGTTTGATGATCAGGGACAGTGTCAGGCGCATTACAACAAACTCCATATGTTTGATGTAGAAGTGGCAGATCAGCACCACAGCTATCGCGAATCCGATACCTTCAAGGCCGGCGATGAAGTAAAAGTTGTCTCCACTCCCTTTGGCAATATTGGCTTGTCGATCTGTTATGATGTGCGTTTCCCTCAGTTATATACCGCTTTGAGAGAGCAAGGAGCCGATATCATTGTGATACCAGCGGCATTTACGAAAGTGACCGGGAAAGCCCACTGGGACGTGCTATTGCGCGCGCGGGCGGTGGAAACCCAGTGCTGGGTTATTGCGGCAGCACAGTGGGGCGAACACAATGAAGGCCGGGAAACCTGGGGGCATTCGATGATAATCGATCCCTGGGGGCAAATTGTGGCCTGTCAGCAGCAAGGTACAGGGGTGCTGACTGCTGATATCGATTTAGGTCTGAATCAGACAATCCGAACCAATATGCCGTTGGATCAGCATGCACGTTTTAGTGTGCACCAGCGATAAATTAAAAGAGCAGAATAAATGACCCTGAATACTGTAGAAAAGACCATGCTAGCCCAATCAGGGTTAGGGCGCGAAGAGCTTCATAATATCTTAGCAATGATAGCGGCCCGAGACGTTGACTATGCCGATATCTATTTTCAGTCCTGCTGGCATGAATCGTTAGTACTGGAAGACAGTATTATCAAGGACGGCTCATTCAATATCGATCGGGGTGTTGGGGTGCGGGCGGTTGCCGGAGAAAAAACCGGCTTCGCTTATTCAGATCAGATCAACCAGCTAGCACTAACCCAAAGTGCCAAAGCCGCGCGGGGCATTGTGCGCCAGGGCGGTAATGCCAGTGTTAAGGCTTTTAGCCCTATCACTCCATCAGGCATTTATGCGCCGGTTGATCCACTTGGCAGCCTTGATAAGTTCCAGAAAATCGGGTTGCTTGAAGAGATCGACCGCTATATTCGCGCCAAAGAGCCATTGATAAAGGAAGTGTCAGTCAGTATCAACGGTGTTTACGAGGAAGTGCTGGTGGCGGCTCTTGACGGCACCTATGCCGCCGATATCCGGCCCTTAGTGCGGTTGTCTGTCAGTGTGCTGGTGGAAAAAGGCGATAGGCGCGAACGAGGCAGCGCAGGCGGCGGTGGCCGTTATGGTTATGAGCACTTCCTGAGTGAAGAAAATGGCCAGAAAGTGGCATTGGGTTATGCGGATGAAGCTATTCGTCAGGCGCTGGTAAATGTGGATGCCGACGCCGCCCCTGCCGGTACGATGCCCGTAGTATTGGGTTCGGGCTGGCCGGGGGTGTTATTGCACGAAGCCGTTGGCCATGGTCTGGAGGGTGACTTTAACCGCAAGGGCTCTTCCATGTTCTCTGGACAGATGGGACAGCAGGTGACATCACCGCTGTGTACAATTGTTGATGACGGTACGTTAGTGAACCGCCGTGGCTCGATCAATATTGATGATGAGGGGACCCCGGGCCAATACAACGTACTGGTTGAAGGCGGTAAGCTCAAAGGCTATATGCAGGATAAGCTGAATGCCCGCCTGATGGGGGTGGCACCAACAGGCAACGGCCGTCGTGAGTCTTATGCCCACCTGCCGATGCCTCGTATGACGAATACTTATATGCTGCCGGGAGAGCACACGCCGGAAGAAATCATTGCCAGTGTTAAGCGGGGTATTTACGCGCCTAACTTTGGTGGTGGCCAAGTTGATATCACCTCTGGTAAATTTGTGTTCTCTGCCTCTGAAGCTTACCTGATTGAAAACGGTAAGGTGACCCGGCCAATTAAAGGGGCAACCTTGATTGGGAACGGCATTGACGCGATGCAGCAGGTGTCGATGGTGGGTAACGATCTCAATATTGACTTGGGCGTTGGGGTTTGTGGCAAAGCGGGTCAGAGCATCCCGGTGGGTGTGGGCCAGCCGACCTTAAAGATTGATGCGATGACGGTTGGCGGTACGGAGTAGATAACGCTCCAGCCGGATAGCTGCACTGTTGATAAGATTAGGTTTATCAATTGAAGCTGAGACAAAAACGCCGGCAGTTTGCTGGCGTTTTTGTTGTTGCTTTATAGCGATGACCGTCAGCGTGCATTGCAGCCTTTAGTTTTCCAGGTACAGCTCTTTCAGGTACTGGAAGATTTCACGGTAGGCCTTTGGTGGCTTACTCTGAGCTTTCTCTTTGTTTGCCTGGCGAATGAGCTGGCGTAAGTGCTGACGGTCTGCTTCCGGATGATCAACCATAATGGCATTGATCATGCTGTCGCCATTTTCAATTAGCCGATCGCGTTTTTGCTCAAGCTTCTTAAGTGCTACAGTTTGCTGCGAATGCTTGTTATTGAGCTTATCAAGTGCCGCCTGAATCGGTTCAATATCAATAGAACGCATTACTTTGCCGATGTATTGAAGTTGACGACGACGAGCTTCATTTTTAAAGCGTTGCGCGTCTTTGATCGAAGCCAGCAATTCTTCATCAAGCGGTATTTTTGCTAATCCATTTGGTGTCAAAGCAACAAGCTCTTCCCCCAGTTTTTGTAACGCATCCATGTCACGTTTCATCTCAGATTTACTTACCCAGATGATCTCTTCTTCCGCTTCCCATGGGGCTTTTTTGTTTTTACGGCTCATAACAGGCTCACTAAAAATGCTAATCAATCTATTTTATCAGTTTAATAACGATTTTGGGCGTAAATTCCTCACTTGCGATGTTATCCTATAACTATCAAACCCAGATAAAGTGATTGTATGGACGTAAGAGAACAGGTCGCACAGCAGCGCGTAGAGCTGGAAGCTGCGGTCGCGAGAGCGTTAGAACTCGCAGGCAAACAAGCGGATGCTGCTGAAGTTGCTATTAATAAAACCACGGGGATCAGTGTTTCTACCTTAATGTGTGAGGTAGAAAACGTGGAATTTAATAGCGATGGCGCACTGGGTATTACCGTCTATCGCGGCCAGCGCAAAGGCAGTGCCTCGACATCTGATCTCAGTGAGCAGGCCATTGCGCAAACCGTCGCAGCGGCATTGGATATTGCCCACTATACGTCTGAAGATCCTTTTGCGGGCCCTGCACCTGCAGAGCTGATGGCGAAAGATATTCCGGATTTAGATCTGTTCCATCCCGATGAGCCCGAGCCGGATCATGCTGCTTCAATTGCCATTGCCGCAGAGCAAGCGGCGCTGGATTTTGACCCTCGGATTAAACAGAGCGATGGTGCAAGCTATGATAGCCATTATGGCGTGCGTGTTTATGGTAACAGCCATGGCATGTTAGCCAGCTATGCATCCAGTCGCCACAGTACCAGCTGCTGTGTGATTGCGGAAGGCAAAAACGGTGAGATGGAGCGTGACTACAGCTACACCACCTCACGCGTTGCCTCTGATCTCTGGACGCCGGAACGTGTCGGCCGGCATGCTGCCGAGCGTACCGTTGGCCGTGTGGATGCGCAGAAACTGTCAACCCGTGAAGCTCCCATCATGTTTGCCGCAGATATTGCGACAGGCCTGTTTGGCCATCTGGTCATGGGGATCAGCGGTGCAAACTTGTACCGCAAGTCGTCTTTCCTGGTAGATACGCTGGGTGAGCAGATTTTCCCTGACTGGCTGAATATCAGTGAGCGACCACATATTTTGCGTGGAATGGCCAGTACGCCATTTGACAGCGAAGGGTTGGCGACACGCGATCTGGAAATTATCAAAGACGGCGTGTTGCAAACCTACCTGATGACCAGCTATGCGGCACGTAAAATGGGCCGTCAGCCAACCGGTCATGCCGGTGGTATCCATAACTGGCTGGTGAAATCGACGGGTGAAAGTTTTGCCCAGATGCTGAAGCAAATGGATCGCGGGCTGCTGGTGACAGAGCTGATGGGGCAGGGGGTCAATATCGTTAATGGCGATTATTCCCGTGGTGCCGCTGGTTTCTGGGTTGAAAATGGCGAAATTCAATATCCGGTCAGTGAAATTACGATTGCCGGTAACCTTAAAGATATGATGAAAAATATCGTCTCGATTGGTACTGATACCGAAACACGGAGTCAGATCCTGACCGGATCAATCCTGCTCGACACGATGAAAATCGCTGGCGAGTAAAAGCTGCGCGGGTCGTCGTGTCCCGGTTCTACAATAAAAAAGCGAGAGCCAAGGCTCTCGCTTTTTTATTTCTCGCTACTCGAAACGAATAACTCACACCTTTAGATCAAAAATATCGTCGCTAATCCGAGGAAGACCGATAAGCCGACGATATCGGTAATGGTTGTCAGGGCCATACCGCCAGCCAGTGCCGGATCGATATTAAACTTCTTGAGCATAACCGGGATCGTAACACCGGCAATACCTGCCACTAACAGGTTGGTCAGCATGGCGCCGGCAATGATAACGCCGAGAATCAGGTTTCCCTTCCAGACGACAACAACCCCACCAATAATAAATGCCCATAACAGGCCGTTAATCAGACCCACCCGCGCTTCTTTACTGAGCAGCCAGCGGGTATTCGACTCGCCGATGTGACCGACGGCTAAGCCGCGAATAACCAGAGCGACGGTTTGGTTTCCGGCCACTCCGCCCATTGATGGCACAATGGTCATTAAAATCGCAATGGCTGCCATTTGATCTAACGTCTCTTCAAACAGGTTTGAGACAGAGGCGGCAGCCAGCGCGGCCAGAACATTCACCCCGAGCCAGATACTCCGGCGCCGGGCTGACTTCATGACCGGGGCAAAGGTATCTTCATCATCATCCAGGCCCGCCATACTCATCATTGAGTGCTCGGCATCTTCACGAATAATATCGACGACGTCATCAATGGTGATACGACCAACCAGGTGGTTATTGGTATCCACAACCGGGGCTGATAGCCAATTGCGTCGTTCAAACAGGCTGGCGATTTCACCGTCATCCATATCGACCGGGATCGCCTCATCGGCATCCTCCATCACGTCATGGATTTTGATATCCGGTTGGGCGGTAATGAGAGCCGCCAGTGAAAGGTGGCCAATTAACAGTTCATTCTGATCGACCACGTAAAGGGCATCGGTGGCTTCAGGCAATTCACCTCTCATACGCAGGTAACGCAATACCACGTCGGCGGTGACATCAGCACGGATTGTGATGAAGTCGGTACTCATTATCCCACCGGCTGTTTCTTCCGGGTAGGCGAGGGCTTTTTCAATCCGATGGCGATCGGTGGCATCCATCTGCGCCAATACTTCCTGATACCGTTCATCAGGCAGGCTACGCAGAACGTAGGCGACATCATCACTTTCCATCCCCTCGGTAACGGCCGCCAGTTTCTCTGGATCCATTCGCGAGACGATGCCGTCTTTTACATCTTCAGAAAGCTCATCAAGGATCTCACCTTGCTCTTCCGGATCGGTGAGCTGCCATAATACCTGGCGCTCTTTTGGTGGAGAGGCTTCCAGCAGGTGTGCAATGTCCTCCGGCTCCATTTCCTGAAGCATACGGCGTACATGGACAAACATCCCATTTTCCAGGGCCTTGTTGACTTCTTGTAGCGTTTGATGGGTCTGATCTTGTTCTAAGACATCCGCCATAGGCATGGGACCTTGTGGTTTGATGGCGCAAATTTAACGCAGAAACTTTAACTGAGGAATTTTAACGTAATAGTAAGGTGGTTGTCCCGCCAGATCTGACAGGAAAGGCATATTTAATACCAATCGGGATAATTGTCTCAATTGGAATAACAGAGAGCGGAAGGGGAACGGTGAGGAGGACGTCGGGTTATGGCCGAAGATCGACAGCATTTCTGCCATAATCACCGCATGTTATTGGTGTTTTTGTAAATTAATCAATTATACCAGCGCCATGAGCGTGCGCTTAATTGGTCATATAAGTAATGGGTTTTCTATGAACCAATTAGTTTTCTTCATCAAATCCCGCTTCAATCAATGCGGTCACGGCATCCAATGCCTTTTGGGCGTCATTACCTTTGGCACTGACTCTCACCTGATGTCCCTGCGCAGACTCCAGCATTAATAGCCCCATGACACTATCAGCTGTTGCATTTTTCTCGTCGTTACTGATAGTCACGGTGGATTCAAAACTCTGTGCGAGTTCTACCAGTTTGATTGCCGCTCTGGCATGTAGTCCTAACCGGTTTTTGATAAACAGCTCACGGCTCAGGAATGTCATGACTTCTCTTCTAACGTACGATGGCGGATTTGTACTTGCTGGCCGCTATGCTGGAAATGATCGGCCAGTTGCTGGGCGACATAGACAGAGCGATGCTGGCCGCCGGTACACCCGATAGCGACCGTGACATAGCTGCGGTTGTTCTTTTCCAGCAGCGGTAGCCAGGTTTCAATAAAATTACGGATTTGATAGATCAGCTGGGTCACTTCGGTATGGCCGGCCAGATAGTCTTTGACGCTTTGATCCAGCCCCGTCTGTGGTTTGAGTTCGGGAACCCAATGCGGATTAGGCAGGAAGCGGACGTCAAACACATAATCAGCATCTGTGGGTAACCCATGCTTAAATCCGAAAGATTCAAATACCAGGATCAGCTCCCGAGAATCACGGCCAAGTACTCTTGATCGTACCGTTTCACTCAGATCATGAATGGATTTGTTGGTGGTATCAATCACCAGGTCCGCATGTTCTTTAAGCTCGGCCATAATCGTGCTTTCTGATTGAATAGCTTGTTCTAAGCTCATGTTTTGCTTCGAAAGCGGGTGCAGGCGACGAGTTTCGCTATAGCGTTTGACCAGTTCTTTGTCATCGGCATCGAGGAAAATTACGTTGACGTCGATCTGATCACTGAGCGAATCCAGGGTTTTCTGGATCTCCCCCGGCGCTGTTGGCATGTTACGGACGTCAATGCTGACCGCAATATCCTGCTGGTAATTTTCGACGGTGCGAATAAATTGCGGTAACAGGTTAACCGGCAGATTATCTACGCAGTAGTAGCCGAGATCTTCCAGTACGCGCAGAGCGACTGATTTGCCGGAGCCGGAACGACCACTTACGACCATTAACATCATGGCAGACATACCTCAAAGACTGGGGGGCGACTTACAATATTATGACTCATGGGTCATTATTTGATAAAGCTCTTCGTCACTTTTGGCCGTTCGTAATTGCTTACAAACCTGCTTATTGCTGAGCTTTTCAGCCATACAGGACAAGGTTTTCAAGTGCTCCTGGCATTGTGAATCAGGGACAAGGAGGGCAAAAAGCAGATCAACAGGCTGGTTATCGATCGCATCGAACTGGATCGGATCCTGGCACTGGATCAGTATCGCGACGGCCTGGTCACTGTTATTGATCCGCCCATGGGGGATCGCAATACCATTGCCAATTCCAGTACTGCCCATTTTCTCGCGATTCAGCATGCATTCAAATAGGGGGTGCGGATTTTGATCCAAGTGTTCAGCCGCAATCTCGCTGATAATTTCAAGGGCGCGTTTTTTGCTGGAGCAGTGGACTGCACTTTTCGTGCAGTCCAGGCTTAATACGGTACTCAGGTGCATGGTTAATGACTATTGAGTTTATTTTTGTGTTTGTTTAATTGACGTACGAGTTTATCCGTCAATGCGTCGATAGCGGCATACATATTTTCAGAATCCGCTCTGGCGTGAATTTCACCATTATTAATGTGCAAGGTCGCTTCTGCCCCTTGTTGTAATTTATCTACGTTCAAAATCACATGAACATTATTAATTTTATCGAAAAAGCGTTCTAGTTTGTCGAACTTAGTGGTGACGTAATCACGAAGTGATTGGGTAATTTCAACATGGTGCCCAGTGAGATTGATTTGCATAGACATCTTCCTTCTGTTGGCATCTGACTAAATCAGACGTTTTCGCTGATTAGATGGCGGAATGGCTAGAGACTCACGATACTTGGCAATTGTTCGCCTTGCAACCATGATCCCCTGTTCCGCCAATAACGTAGCAATCTTGCTATCACTTAGTGGCTTAGCTTGATTTTCAGTAGCAACCAGTTTCTTCACTAGTGCGCGGATTGCGGTTGATGAGCATTCACCACCGTTATCCGTACTAACGTGACTTGAGAAGAAGTATTTCAATTCAAATATACCGCGCGGAGTATGCATGTATTTCTGGGTTGTGACACGCGAAATCGTGGATTCATGCATCTCGACGGCAAGCGCAATATCATTAAGCACCATCGGTTTCATCGATTCTTCGCCGTAGTCAAAGAAGTCTTGCTGGTGTTCAACAATACAGCGGGCAACTTTTAGCAGGGTTTCGTTACGGCTTTCTAAGCTTTTGATCAGCCATTTAGCGTCTTGTAAATGGGTACGAATAAACAGGCTGTCAGCACTGTTCCGCGTGCTCTTGCTCAGGGCGGCGTATTGCTGGTTAACACGAATGCGTGGCACGCTATCGGGGTTGATGGTAACGATCCATTTTCCATGATCTTTAAACACCGACACATCGGGGATCACGTATTCGGTTTCTGATGGTACGATCCGATTGCCCGGACGCGGGTCTAAGCCATGGATCAGCTGCATGACTGACTTGAGATCGGGCTCTTTTAATTTGGTATCGCGCATTAATTGCCGATAATCCCGGTTTGCGAGCAAGTTAATATGATCTTTTAACAGCATCTTGGCTTCAGCGAGCCACGGCGTATCACCGGGGTAAGTCGCGAGCTGGAGCAACAGGCATTCTTGTAAATTGCGAGATGCCACCCCGAGCGGGTCAAACTGTTGTATGCGTTTTAGTACGGCTTCGACTTCGTCGAGTTCAATCTCGTCGTCGCCCATACTTTCTTGAATATCTTCCGCAGAACAAGTCAGGTAGCCCTTGTCATCAACCGCATCGATAATGGCGGTTGCAATGGCGACATCCGTTTCACTAAACGGTGTCAGCCCAACTTGCCACATCAGGTAATCCTGCAGCGATTCGGTCGTTTCTCCCTGATAGATCGGCATATCATCATCCATCGCGATGCCGGTACTGCCAGTGCCTGCGCTATAGACGTCGTCCCAGGTGGTATCTACCGGGAGCTCATCGGGCATTTCATGTTGTTCGATGGCTTCTGAGGTGTCGAACGGTTCAGGTTCGCTTTGCTCATTGTCTGAGGCGGTATTACTGTCTGATGATAGCTGTTCTGACGCGGTAAGCTCGACATTGGTCGACTCATTGGCTTTGTCATCGGTTGATGACTCGATGTCATTGGGGCTTTCCTCGAGTTCCAGCAATGGATTTCCGTCTAAGGCTTCCTGGATCTCTTGCTGAAGATCCAAGCTAGATAACTGCAGCAAACGGATGGCTTGCTGCAATTGTGGCGTCATTGCCAATTGTTGGCCTAGCTTAAGCTGGAGCGAGGTTTTCATTCGTGTTTATGCACCTTGTCATTATTATTTTGTGCGTGTAACTGAGTATCGAGCTTCTCGTACCAAGTACAAAGCTTCTAGCTTTTAGTTCGTCCTTATTTATAACTATAGACGGAACTGGTCACCCAGATAGACGCGTTTTACATGTTCATCATTTAATACATCAGCTGGTGTGCCATGAGCAATCAATTGCCCCTGACTGACAATGTAGGCATGTTCACACACATCCAGTGTCTCTCGAACATTATGATCGGTAATTAGGACGCCAAGCCCACGATCGCGTAAATGTTCAATGATCTTTTTGATGTCGATCACAGATATTGGGTCAACCCCGGCGAAAGGTTCATCAAGAAGAATGAATTTTGGGTTAGCCGCTAACGCCCGTGCGATTTCTACCCGCCGGCGCTCACCACCCGATAATGCCATACCTAAGCTGTTACGAATGTGCTGAATGTTGAATTCATCCAATAAGTCTTCCAGCTTATCCTGGCGCTGTTCTTTGGTCAGCTCCTTACGGGTTTGCAGGACCGCCATCAGGTTGTCGTGAACGCTCAGGCGACGGAAGATTGAGGCTTCTTGTGGTAAGTAGCCAATGCCCATTCGAGAACGGTTGTGCATTGGCTGTAAGCTGATATCGACACCATCAATCGTGATTTGACCTTCATCGCGTGCGACTAAGCCTACAATCATGTAAAAAGAGGTGGTTTTACCCGCACCGTTTGGCCCGAGCAACCCGACAATCTTGCCGGATTCTACTTCAAGGCTTACATCCGAGACGACTTTTCGGCCGTTATAACTTTTGGCCAGGTGTTCTGCTTTTAGCTTTGCCATGCGCGTCGCTTATTTCTTGTTACTATTCAATTGTTTTGGTTGCAAAATGGTCGTGACACGTTTCTTCTTGCCACTTTCTGCAACCAGTTTTTGTTCATCAATTTTATAACTGATGATGTTGCCCTGAATTTCACTGCCGTCCTGGATCAGGATCGCTTCATCGGTCATTTTTAAGAATTCTGTGGCGGTCTCATAGCGCATTTTAAGGGCTGCACCGTCAATGGGCTTGCCGTTATCCATGATTTGATGAAAGGTAGCCGGCTTGCCGTAGGCGTCGATGGTCTCTTTTCCTTCCTGGCCATCCGGGCGGGTGACGACAACGCGGTCGGCACGAATATCAATACTGCCCTGGCGGAGAATGACGTTGCCAGTGAATACGACAATATTTTTTTGAATATCAAGCTGTTGGCTGTTTGAGTCTATATAAATAGGCTGTTCTGTGTCATTACTTAACGCCCAGCTTGATGTGCTGATACACAGGCACAGCAGACTACTGATCTTATAAAGCTTCATATCTACCTTTTACATTCTTCAATAAGGTCGCCACACTGCGGTCCATATTACCTTTCATCCCAGTCCCTTCATTTTGGAAGGCGGAGCCGGTAATTACAACATGATCTTGTGTATCAAAATCTTTGCTGATCAAGTCAAGTCGTAAATTGTCAGTCTGCATAACCTTGATGGCCGATTCTGGCAGTAAGTTAAAAATACGCACATTACCCGTCATTTGAAGCACCTGGTTTTTATCCAGTCTGGCGGTAGCTGAACTGATGCGCCATTCGGTATTTTCGCCATTGCGATATACCCAGAGTACGGGTTTAATAAAGTCGGTATCGCCACTTTTACTAAAGTGTTCTAAATAGTCTGAATCAATTTGATAGCTGCGTATACCAGACTCAGTAAATGCCGTGTTGGAGACCACGCTACCAGTAAACAGCGGCTTTTCAGCATTGGGTTCTACTTGTATATCTGCCTGCCAGTTTTTTTCTAGCAAGTAGTAGCCAGTCCATGCACAAATGATCAGCAGCAGTGCATAGAGCAGCCTTTTTAAGGTCATATACTTAACCCTTTATGTTTATCTAGTTCGCCTTTGGCTTCGAGGATTAAATCGCACACTTCACGTACGGCACCATAGCCACCTTGGATCCGGGTTACAAAATCAGCCCGTTGCGCCAGTAGCGGGTGGCCATCTGCCACGCAAACGGCTAATCCTACTTTTTCCATCACAGGCCAGTCAATCAGATCATCGCCAATGTAAGCGGTCTGTTCTGCCGGGATCGCCAGATTCGCAACAATATCCTGGTAAGCGGCGACTTTATTATCTTGTCCCTGGTACACATGTTTAATGCCCAGTGCTGCCATCCGGCTTTCGACAATGGCCGATTTGCGACCGGTAATGATAGCGATGTCGACGCCAGCCCCCATCAGCGATTTGATACCGTAGCCATCACGGGTATGGAAGGTTTTGAGTTCTTCGCCGTCATTTCCCATGTAAATACGGCCGTCAGAGAAAACACCGTCAACATCACAAATCAGTAAGCGGATATTCTTCGCTCGCTGATAAATGGTTTGACAGACCGGACCGTAAATAGTTTCTACTTGTGCTGTCATTACATTACCCCAGCTTTAAGCAGGTCATGCATATTTAATGCGCCGATCAGGCGACCATTCTCTGTCACGAGTAAGCCGTTGATCTTTTTATCTTCCATTAGCTTTAAGCCTTCTGCTGCAAGCAGGTTGGCGGCAATAGTCGACGGATTACGGGTCATGACGTCGCCGATCGGGGTATTGTGTATATCAATACGGTTATCAAGCAAGCGGCGTAAGTCGCCATCGGTGAAAATCCCCGTCAGCTGCTGCTGGCTGTCGACAACGGCTGTCATGCCTAACCCTTTGCGCGAGACTTCCAGCAGCGCATCCTTAATAGTGGCATGTTCATCGATAAGAGGTAGCAAGTCACCGGAGTGCATGACATCAGAGATACGTAGCAGCAGCTTACGACCCAATGCGCCGCCTGGGTGAGAAAGGGCAAAATCATTGGCAGTAAAACCGCGGGCTTCCATTAGCGCGATTGCCAGCGCATCACCCATTACCAGCGTTGCTGTTGTACTGGAAGTCGGTGCCAAGTTCAGCGGGCATGCCTCTGTCGCTACGGTGATCTGGAGGTGAATTTGCGACAGCTTTGCCATGCTCGATTCTGGTTTACCGGTCATGCTGATCAGAGGCATGCCCAGGCGTTTAATAACCGGTAACAGGGCGAGGATCTCTGAGGCTTCCCCGGAGTTTGAAATCGCCAGGACGACATCCTCTTTTCCTATCATGCCTAAGTCGCCATGGCTGGCTTCACCAGGGTGGACAAAGAAGGAAGGGGTCCCGGTACTGGCGAGTGTCGCCGCAATTTTATTGCCGATATGACCGGATTTACCCATCCCCATGACAATTACTTTACCGCGGCAGTTCAAGATAAGCTCACACGCCAGGGTAAAGCTGCCGTTCATGTATTGTGTGATTTGCTGCAGTGCTTCTATTTCAATTTCAAGGACTTTGCGACCATGAGCGCAAAAATCAAACTTCTCTGACATGATATAGGTCTCCGTTAGGCCGCTAGATTATAAAACAGATAGAACTGATAGGCGATAAAACAAGAAACCAACGTGCCACCTTCTATGCGATTGATACGACGATGTTTTCCAAGAGCCATAAAGATCAATAAGATTGAAACCCCGAGCATAACGTAGAAGTCTCGACTCATGGCCAGCGGGCTGATCACTGACGGGTTCAGTAAGCCCGGGATCCCCATAACAGCCAAAATATTGAATACATTTGAGCCGATAATATTGCCGACCGCCATGTCATCCTCACCTTTGAAGATGCTGGCAATCGAAGCGGCCAGTTCCGGCAAGCTGGTACCGATCGCAATAATTGTCAGGCCGATAATTAAATCACTCATACCAAAGAACTTGGCAATGGTTACTGCCGAGTCGACCAGCATGCTCGCAGCATAAGGGAGCAGTACCAGTCCGACGATGATCCAGATCGTAGCCGCTTTGTTACTGACGCCTTCCGGGATTTCTGATTCTTGCTCGCTTGTTAACGGATCGCCGGCCAGTTGGGCTTGGCGGCTGATTTTTAACATCGCCATCAGGAAGAATACGAATAAGACGACCAGTAATATCCCTTCCTTGAAGCCCAGGTAGTTATCCCATAGCAGGAACCCGGCGATTAAGGTGACAGCCAGCATCAGCGGTAATTCCCGACGAATGATCGTAGAGCTGATGGACAGCGGTTTTATCAGGGCAGTTAGGCCGAGGATAAGCGCAATATTGGCGATATTCGAACCCAGGACATTACCGACAGCCGTATCGGTTTTTCCTGCCAGAGAAGCGGTAGCCGAAACCATCATTTCCGGTGCCGATGAGCCCATCGCAAGGATGGTCATACCGATCACCAGCGGTGTAACACCTAAATTTTTTGCTAGCGCGGCAGCACCAAAAACGAGTCGATCTGCGCTCCATACCAGTAACACTAAACCAATACACAGCAACACTATGGCTTCGAGCATTCTTATCCCTTTAGTTTTTAAGACAAAGTTTCATTGTTAGTTCAATCACATTAACTTACAGCATTGAATGGTGTGCTGATAAATGCAATTGGTATATATAAGAGGGGGTAATTTTGACGGTAAGCAAGACAAAAGGGAAGGGAAAGCCGTGACTAATTGATTGGGACAATACTTATTATTATCAATACCTGTATTTATTGTGCCATTCTTTACTCAAATCATAATCGTACGAAGGATCGTCATCGCTAACGGTGAGTTCATTGAAACAGCGTTCAAAAAACTGTTATCCTTAACTGAGGAAAAATATAATTGGGCAGCAGAGCAGAAGATGCCAGCCGGTTACCAGGGCGCGAAATTCGGGTGATGGGCCTTTTAGTGATGAAATAACAGGAAACTAACAATTAGTCTCTTGAGTCAGTTGCATAATGTACTTATGATCGTTAGCTCACACGAATGATCAATCCCTTTGTTGTTGAAATAGTTACTATTGTTTAAACATTCTTTGTTAAGAACAATCACCGCGAGCTAAGCCGCGGCAGAGATAAATGAGATGAATGTGTTTTTATCCCTGTTAATGCATGGATATTGACGGGGAATAGGTTGAGATGGCCAAAGTGGCCGACAGGATGGATATGGAGCCGACTGAAACGCTAGTTTCAATAAAAAACCTCACGTTCTCACGAGGAGAACGGAAGATCTTTGATGATGTCAGCTTGGATGTGCCAAGAGGTCAAATCACCGCCATCATGGGGCCATCAGGGATCGGGAAAACCACCCTGCTGCGCCTGATTGGTGGTCAGTTAGCCCCGGACAGCGGAGAAATCTGGTTTGAGCAATGGAATATTCCCCGCTTGAATAGCCGTGATCTCTATGTGGCACGAAAACAAATGAGCATGCTATTTCAGTCTGGCGCACTGTTTACCGATCTGACGGTGTTCGATAATGTGGCCTACCCACTCCGTGAGCATACCGATCTACCCGACGACTTGCTGCGTACTTTAGTGCTCCTGAAGTTAGAGGCGGTCGGGCTGCGCGGTGCTGCGGAGCTGATGCCTAATGAGCTCTCTGGCGGTATGGCACGACGTGCTGCGCTGGCCAGGGCAATAGCGCTTGATCCTGACTTAATCATGTTCGACGAACCTTTTGTCGGTCAGGATCCGATCACCATGGGGATCCTGGTTAAACTTATCGACAGCCTGAATAAGGCGTTAGGGATAACGGCGGTGATCGTTTCCCACGACGTGCCGGAAGTGATGAGTATTGCCGATCGGGTGTATTTATTGTCGGGCAGTAAAATTATTGGCAGTGGTACACCTGATGAACTTCAGGCCAATCCTGATCCTCGCGTTCGTCAGTTTCTTGATGGCGATGCGGACGGCCCGGTGCCATTTGACTTCCCTGCCCAACCATTGGAACAAGATTTGTTTACTGGCGCTGGCAGTAAAAGTATTCGCTGAAATAGAAAAGGCAAGTCTCATCATGATTATTGATTTTATTGCGCGACTGGGCCGAAGGGGGATCGACAAATGTCAGCTCTTCGGACGTGCAACATTACAGCTTTACGGGGCATTGGTCTGTAAGCCTCAGCCGAGAATAATGTTTCCGCTATTGGTCAAACAATTGTATTCGGTCGGGGTGTTATCGGTCGCCATCATTATGGTTTCCGGATTGTTTATCGGGATGGTACTGAGCCTGCAGGGCTACATTGTTTTAATCGATTTTGGGGCTGAAACCAGCCTCGGGCAGATGGTTGCCTTGTCGCTGCTACGTGAATTGGGCCCTGTCGTGACGGCCTTGTTATTTGCCGGACGAGCCGGCTCAGCGCTTACCGCTGAAATTGGTTTGATGAAGGCAACAGAACAGCTTTCCAGCCTGGAAATGATGGCCGTTGATCCATTGCGCCGGGTGATCGCCCCGCGTTTCTGGGCGGGTGTGATTTCGATGCCGCTGCTATCATTGATTTTCTGCGCCGTAGGTATCTGGGGCGGACAGCTGGTCGGTGTCGACTGGAAGGGGATTGACTATGGTAGCTTCTGGTCAGTGATGCAGTCTTCCGTCGAGCTGGGGCAAGATATCGGCAACAGTATTATTAAAGCAGTGGTCTTTGCCATAACCATAACCTGGATTGCGGTATTTAATGGCTATGACACCGTACCGACGTCAGAGGGGATCAGTCGGGCAACCACGCGAACGGTCGTTAACTCATCTCTCGCGGTATTGGGATTAGACTTTGTACTGACAGCCTTAATGTTTGGGAACTAAAGGGTGTTTGGTCATTCATCGATTTTTGGGAATTAACGGATGCAACAGAATAAAAATTTAGAGTTATGGGTAGGGTCGTTTGTGCTGGCTGGTATTGTTGCCTTGCTGGTACTTGTTTTTAAAGTCGCTGATGTGCAGAACATCGGGGGTAATGATACCTATACGTTAAAAGCACAGTTTGACAATATCGGGGGACTGAAAGTGCGCTCCCCGATCAAGGTCGGCGGTGTCTCTGTCGGCAGTGTGACCGCAATTACGCTGGATGCTGAAACCTATACGCCGGTTGTGACATTGGCGATCGAGAAAAAATACGGGAATTTTCCTGAAACCAGTTCAGCTGCCATCCTTACATCAGGACTGCTGGGAGAGCAATACTTGGGCATTAGCCCGGGCTTTGTGGATGAGGATATCGCTATGCTGGAAGATGGCGATTTGATTGAAGATACCAAGTCAGCGTTAGTGCTGGAAGATATGATAGGCCAAGTGCTTTACAGCATGAACGGCGATAGTCAGGAATAGAGGGGGGATCATGAAACTAGTACGATACGTTTTACTGTGGATGGCAAGCCTGCCGCTGTTTATTACTACAACGTTTGCTCATGCTTCTTTGGTGGATGCCACGGAACCTTATCGGATGATCGAGAAAGTTTCACAGATAACGTTCGACCGTATGAAGTCTGAGCAAACCGAGATTCAAGGTAACCCGGACTATTTACGCACGGTAGTCAAAGAAGAACTACTGCCATACATCAATACCCGTTATGCCGCCTATAAAGTGCTGGGGCCGCAATTAAAAAAAACCACCAGAGAGCAGCGCAACGAGTTTGTTGATGCGTTTAGCCATTATTTGGTGGCTTCTTATGCTCAGGTACTGACCCAGTATACGGATCAGGATATTAGGGTTGAACCGCCGAAACCTATTCCCGCCGATCGTACTATCGTCTCGGTTCGGGTTGAAATTCTCGACAGGCAGCGCCCGCCGATCCGTCTGGATTTCAAGTTACGCTTAAATAAGACAACCCAGGAATGGCAGTGCTTCGATATGATAGCAGAGGGCATCAGTATGATTTCCACCAAACAGAGCGAATGGAGTGGACAGCTTCGCACTGAAGGGGTGGATGTGGTTATCCAAAACCTTAAAGACCTCGCTGCCAAGCCGATCCGCCGTGAGGATAAGGCGAATGAGTAAGCCTGAGATTTCGTTGCAGGTACTGGGAAATGGCCATTATCGCTTGTCAGGTGAGTTAGAACGTGACACAGTTCCGGACTTTTGGCGGCAAAGACATGAATGGATGCCACAAGATTCTAAGGTAACGCTCGATCTTTCAGCCTTAGCTCGGGTAGACTCTGCAGGCATGGTAATGCTGATTCATGTATATCAAGAATTGAGCAGCACGGGGTGTGACGTCACCTTGTTAAATGTGCCGGAGCAGCTTATAACTTTGCTACGCCTTAGCCATGTAGAATCAATGTTAGCTGCCTGTATTAAATAAGCAGCAAAGAGGATAGCTTGTGGAAATCTCTGAAATCAAAAAAATTCTGGAAACAGCCCTAGAACTCGATGAAGTTATCGTGAAAGGTGAAGGCAGCCACTATGAAGTGATCGCGGTGGGTGCTCTGTTTGACGGAATGAGCCGCGTCAAGAAACAACAAACCATCTATGGCCCTCTGATGGGGCATATTGCGGCTAACGATATCCATGCGCTAAGCATTAAAACATTCACGCCACAAGAATGGGCGCGTGATAAAAAGCTAATGTCGCTGTCTTAAGAGGTTAATGATGCAGAAGTTTCAAATCCAGGGCGGTGGCCCATTAAGTGGCGAAGTCTCCATTTCTGGTGCTAAGAATGCAGCATTACCGATATTATTTGCTTCGCTACTGGCCGAAGAGCCCGTTGAAGTTGCGAATGTTCCGAAGTTGCGCGATATCGATACCACGATGGAGCTGCTGAGCCGTTTAGGGGTGAAAATTTCCCGTAATGGCTCTGTGCATATCGACGCCAGTGGTGTTAATGAGTTCCGTGCACCGTATGATCTGGTAAAAACCATGCGGGCGTCGATTTGGGCGCTGGGTCCATTGGTTGCGCGTTTTGGCCAGGGCCAGGTATCGCTACCGGGCGGCTGTGCGATTGGAGCCCGTCCGGTAGATTTACATATTCATGGCCTTGAGCAGCTCGGTGCAAAAATCACCCTGGAAGAAGGTTATGTGAAAGCTTCTGTCGATGGTCGTTTAAAAGGCACCCATATCGTGATGGATAAGGTCAGTGTCGGTGCAACCGTGACGATCATGTCGGCTGCCACGCTGGCGGAAGGCACGACGATCATTGAAAATGCCGCACGTGAACCTGAAATTGTTGATACGGCGGACTTTTTAAACGTGCTGGGTGCGAAAGTGACTGGCGCAGGTACCGACACCATTACGATTGAGGGTGTTGAGCGTTTAGGTGGGGGCTACCATGAAGTCGTTGCTGACCGTATCGAGACCGGTACCTTCCTGGTTGCATCCGCGGTGTCTGGCGGAAAAATCACTTGTCGAAATACCCGGCCTTCACTGTTGGAAGCCGTGTTAGCTAAGCTTGAAGAAGCCGGGGCGGCCATTGAAACGGGTGATGACTGGATCAGTCTGGATATGACGGATCGCGAGTTGAAAGCGGTAAATATCCGCACCGCGCCGCACCCGGGTTTCCCGACTGATATGCAGGCACAATTCTCACTGCTTAACTTAGTGGCGAAAGGTACTGGCATTATTACCGAAACCATTTTTGAAAATCGATTCATGCACATCCCTGAACTTATTCGGATGGGGGCGCAAGCTGAGATCGAGGGCAACACGGTGATTTGCGGTAATACCGATGGCCTGAGCGGTGCCCAGGTGATGGCGACAGATTTACGGGCATCAGCAAGTCTGGTTATCGCCGGAAGCATCGCTGAAGGGGAAACAATTGTTGATCGTATCTACCATATTGACCGTGGCTACGAGCACATTGAAGAGAAATTCAGTGCGTTAGGCATGAAGATTAAGCGCATCAACGAAAGCGAATAAGCCAACGCCGAATTTGTTGAGAACCAGAAAAAGCCTCGTTATGACGAGGCTTTTTGCTGTTTACGTTTTTTCCATGGCTTCGAGTCCGTGACGCCAGAGGTAATGTCTACATTAATAGCCGTTAGGCTCATCAGAGACTAAAACAGACAGTATTTTTGTTTCACCATTGCGCAGAATCTTCATTTCAACAGTACTGCCAGGGCGGATTTCAGTGACGATATCCAGTACATTACGCTTGTCGGTGACTGGCCGGCCATCAATTTCCACCAGTATATCTTGGATCTTGAAGCCGGATTTAGCGGCTGGCCCTTCCGGATCCATCCCCATCACAATAATTCCGCTGATTTGGTCGGCATCATACAAGCGCGCCATCACAGGGTTAATGTCTCGCCCGTCAATACCGATATAGCCGCGAATGACGCGACCATCAGCAATCAGCTTCTGCATAATTTTATGGGTCAGCTCGTAGGGAATGGCAAAAGAGATCCCATAGGTTTCAATGTCGGTTGCCTGCTGAAACGAGGCTGTATTAATACCGACCAGCTCTCCCCGGGCATTCACCAGTGCGCCACCCGAGTTACCGTCGTTAATCGCGGCATCCGTTTGCAGGAAATCCTGACGACCAAAGCTCATACCCGAGCGACCTGTTGCCGAAATAATACCGTAGGTCGTGGTTTGACCAAGGTTATACGGGTTACCTATCGCTAACACCACATCACCCACTGCCGGTTGGTAATTAGGGTTTAATGGGATAACGGGCAGGTTGTCAGCCTGAATTTTTAAGACGGCAATATCGGTACGGCGATCTTTACCAATCAGTTGGGCGGTGAAAAAACGGCCATCCTGTAGGGCAACAATCACTTGGTCGGCTTCTGCTACCACGTGATAGTTGGTCACGATATAACCTTTATCGCTCATAATGACACCGGAGCCCAGCCCTTGGGTGCTCAATTGCAGGCGGTCTTCGGCGTTATAGCGGCGGTTGTAAATATTAACGACGGCAGGCGAGGCCCGGCGAACGGCATAATTAAATGACATTTGGCTCTGGCTTGTTTCTACCGTACTCAGAGAGTCTGGTGCCGTGAACATTTTATGGCGTAATTCAGGGATAGCGACGAGTAACACAACGGCCGTGATGATGCCAAGTAAGATGGATCGACTAAAAAAAGCCAGCATCAATGCTCCCTTGAAAACGGTTGGAAATAACGGGTAAAAATAGCATTAAATAACTGAGGTGAATGCCACTTATTTAATATAATTGCAATTAATACGAGGCAGGATATCACTCCATTGCCTTTCTCAACAAGTTTTGATGATCTGAGGCCCCCAGACCATGATGATCTGGGGGAAGGGAGCAGGAATGGAAGGGATGATTAACGAATAACCAGGTACAAGATGTTGTCAGCACGCTTAATTTCCAGTGCCAGGACATTAGGGTTCTTATCCAGTGACTTGCGCAGCTCACCTAAATTTCTTATAGGCTTGCGGTTTAGCCCAATAATAATGTCATCTTTTTGCAACCCGTAACGGGCGACAAGCGACTTTTCATCAACACTGATGACCTTAACCCCACTAACACCATCGCTGCTGGTTGTGTTGGCAAACTCAGCACCTGCTAGCCCCGGATGAAGGTTATCGGCCTTAACCTTATTCTGGGTTGCTTCTTGCAGCGTCACGGTAAAGTCTTTCTCTTTACCGTCTCGAATTACGCCTAGGCTGATCTTTTTGCCGGCACCTAATGTTGCAATTTTTGCGCGTAATTCACTAAACGTACGAATTTGTTTGCCGTTGACAGACACAATAATATCACCGGCTTTCAGGCCCGCTTTTTCCGCTGCAGAGGCAGGCATAACCTGATTGATAAAGGCTCCCTGGTTGGTTCCATAGCCGAATGCTTCGGCCAGTTCAGCCGTGAGCTCCCCGCCTTGCACCCCGAGTACGCCGCGTTTGACTTCACCAAATTCCAGGATCTGTTCGGAGAGGTTTTTTACCATATTGGCAGGAATGGCAAAGCCAATACCGACGTTGCCGCCGTTGGGGCCTAAAATGGCGGTATTAATACCAATGAGCTCACCGTTGAGGTTGACTAGAGCACCGCCAGAGTTGCCACTGTTGATCGCAGCATCCGTTTGAATAAAGTTCTCAAAGTTCTCGATATTGAGGCCGCTGCGGCCCAGGGCTGAGATAATACCCGATGTCACGGTTTGGCCTAAGCCGAAGGGGTTACCGATTGCGACGGCAAAATCACCGACGCGAAGTTTATCGGAATCAGCCAGCTTGATCTCTGTGAGGTTTTTGGCTGTTTCCACTTTTAGCAGTGCAATATCGGACATCTTATCGCTACCGATAAGTTCGGCCGTTAACTCCCGCCCGTCATACAGTTGTACTAATATCTTGTCGGCACCGTTGATAACATGATGATTAGTTACAATAAAGCCTTTCTTTGCATCGACAATAACGCCAGATCCTAAGCCTCTGAATGGCTGCTCACGGACTTGTTCGGCGGGAAAATCAGGGCCAAAGAAAAAGCGGAATGAGTCGGGGATCTGCTGCCTTGAAACATGCTTACCTTCTACCGCAATGCTGACGACTGCGGGGGTCACTTGCTCTACCATCGGGGCAAGGCTCGGAAGCTGCTGGTGATCCACGGATAATGGCAGGGCAGCGGTTGCGGGAATTGGCGCGATAACAGAACTGATGCTTAATGCCAGCGCACTTAAAACAAGCAAAGGTTTTTTCATCATAACTAAACTCCGGGTGGACAAGTGATACCAATCCACCTAAGCAATATGGAACCGTCCAGATCCTTAGGGGATTGCAATATTTCGACTTAAATACCGGAGTTTAGTTCAAAAAAATACCAAGTGATCAAATTCACGTTAACAAAGACCGATGTTACGGTAAATTAACTTGCCTTTGATTCTTCGAGTTTTTCCGGCTCACCTTTCAGTAAGCCTGTGGCACCGTTGGCATAGTCTCGAGGTTGATCATGAATTGGCTCGGCTATTTTCTGCACCGATTCCAGTGTGCTGATGCGGCGAGAGAACGGGTTGTCCTGATCAGGCAGATTCGGCATTAACTCGGTTGATGTTTTGGCCATGTGTTCGTAAAGCTTGCTGTAGTCTTTTGCAATATTATCGAGCAGCTCAGCACTGCACGCAAAATGGTCGACCAGCTCTTGACGATACTGCTCGAGTTCGTATTTTGATTTATCGAGGTCTTTCTTTAGCTCTTTTTGCTGTTTTAGGTTTTTGTTGCCTAAACGGGCTGCAAACGCACCAATGACGATACCAGCGGATAAAATAAGAAGCGCATAAATCCAAGCCATAAAAAACTCCTTGTGACTGAATTGAAAACGAGGTCAATACCTGCCTATTCATTTACTATACATGCTGAATCATAGGCATGGTACTCTATTGTTTGTTAATTGTGGTCGATCATAAAGATGAGAATAAGTGGGTGGTAAAGGATGACACCAAAGCAAAAATATCAACAAGATCTCCAGTTGCCGGCATTTTTTGCTGATCACGCGCAGGCAATCGCAGTCTCGCACCTTGATGATCTTTACCATCGCATGCTGGCCCCCAGAGCCGAACGGAAAAGCTCTTTCGTCGACCGTTTCTTTAGGCGCGATCACAAGCAACCAGAGATCGCACCTGTCAGAGGTTTGTATTTTTGGGGGGGAGTGGGGCGAGGCAAAACCTATCTGGTGGATACGTTCTTTGAATGTTTACCGATCGAACGGAAAATGCGGATCCACTTCCATCGATTTATGCACCGTGTGCATCATGAACTGCAGCGATTATCGGCACAACCCGATCCTTTAGAGCGGGTCGCCGATACGTTTAAAGATGAAACGGACATCATCTGCTTTGATGAATTTTTTGTATCGGATATTACTGACGCAATGATCCTGGGAACATTATTTGAGGCCCTGTTTCAGCGAGGTATAACCTTAGTGGCCACTTCAAACATCCCTCCTCAAGATCTTTATCGCAATGGTTTGCAGCGCGCCCGTTTTCTACCTGCAATTGCGATGATTGAGCGCCATTGTGAGGTGGTGAATGTCGACTCAGGTGTTGATTATCGGCTGAGAACCCTGGAGCAGGCAGAAATCTATCACTCACCACTCGATGCTCAGGCAGAGCAAAATATTGAGCAGTATTTTTATCAGTTGTCGGTAGAGCCGCGCACATTCGACGTAGAGATTGAAATTAATAATCGGATGCTGCCGGCCCGTCATGAGGCGGATGGGATTGTGCATTTTACGTTTAAGACCTTATGCCAGACAGCCCGTAGCCAGAACGACTATATGGAAATTGCCCGTGTCTATCATACCGTATTGCTTTCAGAAGTGATTGTCATGGGCGAGAGTGACGACGATTCTGCACGCCGTTTTATCGCGATGGTTGATGAGTTTTATGAACGCAATGTTAAATTAATTATTTCTGCCGCCACCGGATTAGAGGGTTTGTATTGCGATGGGCGGTTGGAGTTTGAGTTTAAGCGATGCTGCTCTCGACTTATTGAAATGCAAAGTCACGAGTACTTAGCAAAACCGCATTTGGCGTAACTGACCGGTTCAACATTGGCGACAGGTCGCCGACTAATTGCCCATCGATGAACCTTGTGAGGTGGGCGATATCATTCAACTCGAATCTGTGATGGGGCGATAGAGAGAAAAAACCATTTTTTTTTGAAAAAAAGGTGATTTTTTCTCCACCCTTCCCTATAATCTTCCGACCCACCGTACCTGTACGGCGAAAGCCGGGAGTGCCAACCGCTCGAAGGGGTGATGACTGGGCTCTGTACAGTAGGGAGCGTTTTTTGACGTTCCCTGTAGTGAATCAATTTAATAATCGGGTAATTATTAGCATGAAAACTTTCGTTGCTAAACCAGAAACAGTAAAACGTGACTGGTACGTTGTTGACGCTGAAGGTAAAACTCTTGGTCGTCTGGCAACTGAAATCGCATCTCGTCTACGTGGTAAGCACAAGCCGGAGTACACTCCGCACGTTGACACTGGTGACTACATTGTAGTTATCAATGCAGAAAAAGTGACTGTAACTGGCGCTAAGAAGACTGACAAAATGTACCACCACCACACTGGTTTCATCGGTGGTCTGAAGTCAATCAGCTTTGAAAAGCTTATCGATAAGAAGCCAGAAATGGTTATCGAAACTGCTGTTAAAGGCATGCTTCCTAAGGGTCCTCTAGGCCGTGCAATGTACCGTAAGCTGAAAGTTTACGCAGGTACTGAGCACAACCACGCGGCACAACAGCCGCAAGTACTAGACATCTAATTGGGAATTATGACAATGGCAGAGAATCAATACTACGGCACTGGCCGTCGCAAAAGCTCAGCTGCTCGCGTTTTCATTAAACCGGGTACTGGCAACATCGTAATCAACAAGCGTAGCCTTGACGTATACTTCGGTCGTCCAACAGCACGTATGGTTGTTCGTCAGCCACTTGAGCTTGTTGAAATGACTGAGAAGCTAGACCTGTACATCACTGTTAAAGGTGGTGGTATCACTGGTCAATCTGGCGCTATCCGTCACGGTATCACTCGCGCTCTTATGGAGTACGATGAAACTCTACGTCCTGTTCTACGTGCAGCTGGCTACGTTACTCGTGACGCTCGTTGCGTTGAGCGTAAGAAAGTTGGTCTACGTAAAGCACGTCGTCGTCCACAGTTCTCTAAGCGTTAATATTACGCACCAGGATTTATTCTGGTTACTGTGTGCAGAAAAGCTCAACCTTCGGGTTGGGCTTTTTTTTTTGCGTCTTTTCCAGGCGATTTTTGTATTTTAAAGCAAAAAGAACATACCTCTCACATTTGTTGCGGAAAAGTAGCTTTATCTTGTCATAATGTAGGCTTTTCATTATCATTTGGTAGTTAACAACAGCTAGAAAATGTAATTAATATCTGTTGTTTCTTTCCGTTTTAAAGTTAGCCGCAAGCTCCATGGACGCAAAAGGACATAATAATAATCCAGAGCGGGAGCACATTGGAGAAAGTTGGATGAGCAAAGCGCCAGTAAGTAACGGCCGACGCCGCTTCCTGACTGTGACGACTTCGGTTGTTGGAGGTCTGGGTGCAGCTGCTGTAGCTGTGCCTTTTATCAAATCGTGGAACCCGAGTGCGAGAGCGAAAGCAGCCGGTGCGCCAGTTGAAGTTGATATCAGTAAATTGGAAGATGGCCAGATGGTACGCGTCGAGTGGCGTGGTAAGCCTGTTTGGGTCGTGCGTCGTAGTGATGCAATATTAAAAGAATTGGCTGGTCATGATGGCCAGCTTCGCGATCCGGCTTCGGCTGAACCGCAGCAACCAGATTATGCCCAGAATCAATTCCGTTCAGTTAAGCCTGAAATTTTTCTAGCTGTGGGTATTTGTACTCACCTTGGTTGTTCCCCCACCTATCTGCCCGACAGCTTCAGTGAACAAGTGAGTGGTGTCAGTGCAGGTTTCTTCTGCCCATGTCACGGCTCCAAGTTCGATATGGCAGGACGGGTATTTGCGGGAGTTCCGGCACCGCTAAACCTGGTGGTACCGCCTCATTTGTTTGTGGACGATCACACGATTATTGTCGGTGTTGATGAGGGGACAGCATAATGGATGCTTTACTCGGTTGGATTGAAAAGCGATTACCCATGATGGATGCTTACAAAAAGCATTTGTCTGAATACCCGATGCCGAAGACCTTTAACTTCTGGTATCTCTTCGGTTCGTTAGCGATGCTGGTGCTGGTTAACCAGCTGATTACGGGTATCTGGCTAACCATGAACTATGTACCATCTGGTGATGGTGCGTTTGCCTCTGTTGAATACATCATGCGTGATGTTGATTACGGCTGGCTGCTGCGTTATATGCACTCAACAGGCGCATCGGCGTTCTTTATTGTCATCTATCTGCATATGTTTCGTGGTTTGATCTACGGTTCATACCAGAAGCCCCGTGAGCTGCTGTGGCTGTTCGGTATGTTGATCTTCCTGGTGCTGATGGCCGAAGCCTTTATGGGTTACCTGTTACCCTGGGGACAAATGTCTTACTGGGGAGCCCAGGTCATTATTTCGCTGTTTGGTGCGATTCCCGTTATCGGTGATGATCTGACGCTGTGGATCCGTGGTGACTATGTTATCTCGGGGGCCACGCTGAACCGTTTCTTTGCACTGCACGTTATTGCGCTGCCTATCGTACTGCTGTTACTGATTGTTCTGCACGTACTGGCATTGCACGAAGTGGGGTCAAACAATCCGGATGGTATTGAAACCAAACTGCCTAAAGGCAGCAAAGGTGAAGGGTACAAAACGCAGTTCAAATTCCATAAGCAATACAGTGATAAATACGACATTATCGATTCTATTCCGTTCCACCCTTACGGCACGGTAAAAGATATGGTCGGCATTGCCGTATTTGCCTTTTTGTTCAGCTATGTCCTGTTCTTTAACCCGGAAATGGGCGGCTACTTCCTTGAGCCACCTAACTTTGAAGCAGCTAATCCGCTGAAAACACCTGAACATATTGCGCCGGTATGGTATTTCACGCCGTTCTACGCCATCTTGCGTGCGGTACCTGACAAATTGTTAGGTGTTGTGGCCATGGGGGCGTCAATCGTCGTGCTATTCCTGTTGCCGTGGCTGGATCGCTGTAAGGTTCGTTCATTCCGCTACCGCAGCAAGCTTCACCTGATCAACATTGCTCAGTTCACGGTCAGCTTTATTGCTCTGGGTATTTTGGGAGCCTTACCGGCAACGGCAACGTACACCGTGATGGCGCAGATCTTTAGCTTAGGTTACTTCATGTTCTTTGTTTTACTGTTTTTCTACAGTAAGAATGAAGCAACTAAACCGCTACCAGAGAGGGTGACATTCAAATGAAAAAATGGATTGTAATGCTATTCGCTCTGTTGCCCTCGTTAGCGATGGCCGCTGGTGGTAACGTGCATTTAGATGCTGCGAATAATGATATCTCTGATCAGGCATCGTTGCAGAATGGCGCTAAAACATTTATGAATTATTGTTTTGGTTGCCATGCTACGCAGTATCAGCGTTATGAGCGTGTCGCAACGGATTTGGGTATTCCGTTTGACTTGATGAAAGAGAACCTGATTTTCGATAAAGATGCGAAGATCGGTGATCTGATGACAAATTCAATTTCTACCGAATATGCTGCGGCTTCGTTTGGCGCTCCTGCACCGGATCTAACCCTGGTTGCACGTGTCCGTGGACCCGATTGGATCTATACTTATTTACGTTCTTTCTATGCTGATCCTAGCCGTCCATTCGGCGTTAACAATGTGGTATTCCCAAGTGTGGGTATGCCACATGTACTGGAAGAGCTGCAGGGTGTACCAACTAAAGTGTATGAAACGCGACTGGTTGATGGCGAAGAAGTTAAAGAATATATGGGCATTGAGTCTGACGGTACCGGCGAGTTAAACTCGGACGAATACGACGAAGTAGTTCGTGATTTGGTGAACTTCCTCGAATATTCAGCCGAGCCTATCAAACTTGAACGTCAGCGTTTAGGTTGGTGGGTAATGGGCTTCATTGTTATATTCTTTGTTCTAACTGTACTGTTGAAGAAAGAATATTGGCGTGATGTCTACTGATCGGGTAATCTAGTCGGTTAAGAATCTCGCAATGGGGGCTCCAGCCCCCATTGCTTTTTGTGTATTTGATTATACTGGAGGGGTCAATGGCTGTTGCTGCCAATAAACGCTCTGTGATGACTCTGTATTCTGATGCTTCAGATATCTATAGCCATCAGGTGCGTATTGTACTAGCAGAAAAAGGTGTTAGTGTTGAAATTGAGCTGGTTGATCCAAATAACCTGCCAGAAGATCTACTGGACCTGAATCCATACAATTCTGTTCCAACTCTTGTTGATCGTGAGCTGGCTCTGTACCAGGCTGGTATCATTATGGAGTACTTGGATGAGCGTTTTCCTCACCCGCCTCTAATGCCTGTTTACCCAGTTGCCCGTGGTAACAGTCGTTTGATGATGTACCGTGTTGAACGAAACTGGTACACACTGGCTGAAAAAATTAATAAAGGTACAGCGGAAGAAGCAGAGAAAGCTCGTAAACAGTTACGTGAAGAACTGCTTGCTCTGGCACCTGTATTTGCTGAATACCCATACTTTATGAGCGACGAGTTTAGCTTGGTAGACTGTTACCTTGCTCCGTTACTATGGCGTCTGCCTGAGATGGGTATCGAATTAAGTGGTGTCGGCGCGAAAGAAGTGAAAGCATACATGACACGTGTGTTTGAGCGTGATTCGTTCCTGGCATCTCTGACTGAAGCTGAACGAGAAATGCGCCTGGCTGGTCAATAATGGATATGGAAAAACTAACGCCGCGTCGTCCGTATTTGATGCGTGCGTTTTACGACTGGTTAGTGGATAACGACCTGACGCCTCACCTGGTAGCAGACGCTACTTTACCGGGTGTTAAAGTGCCGATGGAATTCGTTAGTGATGGGCAGATTGTTCTGAACATTGCACCACGTGCGGTAGGCAATCTGGAACTGGGGAATGAAGCGGTCAGCTTTAATGCCCGTTTCAGTGGCCGCCCACACTCTGTCATCGTACCTTTGTACGCCGCTGTTGCGATTTATGCGCGCGAGAATGGCGCAGGAACGATGTTCGAGCCTGAACCGGCTTATGCTGGGGATATAGCAGCTTCTGACGAAAACGATGAAGCAGAACATGACAGTAGTGTCGAACAAAAGGAAGAGGCGTTAACGTCGGTTTCAGCTCTGGTTGAAGTCACTGATGACGGCGAACCTGAGGATGAGCCACCACGCCCTCGTGGCAGGCCAAGTCTTCGAGTCGTAAAATAAAAAAGCGCAGCCAATTGGCTGCGTTTTTATTTGTCGGCGCTAAGATTTCGATTCTATCATTTTCTCGCTACTTTCTTATCCTTCCTGATACTCGAAGACCTTCACTACTTTCTTCACCCCAGAAACATTACGGGCGATATCTGATGCGGTGTCAGCTTGGGCGCGAGTGACATAACCCAGCAAATAGACTTCCTGGCCTTCCGTTATCACCTTGATTGAGACGTCTTTCAGTTTTTTACTGCCGACGATCTGTGATTTAACTTTCGTCGTGATCCAACTGTCTTTGCTCACTTCCGCCAAGTCAGGCAATGGGCGAATACGTACCTGGTTATAAACCAACCGGACATTATCCAGCTGGCGAACATTCTGCGCCAGTAACTGGAGAATATCCTGCTCAACGGCCTGGCCAACGATCAAGACTTTGCCCTCGATGGAAATGGCATTTATCCGGACTTGCTGGCGAAATGGCGGTTTATTCGCGAGTCCGCCAACTTCCATTTCAATTTGTTGATCATGCCATTGCTGTTTGGTATCGCGAGGATCTGCCGAAGAGAGTCCTGAACAGCCCTGTAGCAGGGCTAACAAGGCTATCACCAGTAAATGGTGCCGTTTCATTGCTTATCCTTCATGTTGTGGGAATAACACCTGATCAATCAAATCACATAAACAGTGTACCGTCAGCAAATGACCTTCCTGAATGCGAGCGGTGCGCTGGGACGGGATCCGAATTTCAACATCCTGCACCCCCAGCAGGCCGGCCATTTCACCGCCGTCCTTTCCTGTCAGGGCGATAATGGTCATATCGCGGGTCAGGGCTGCTTCCATTGCCTTGATAATATTCTTGCTGTTGCCGCTGGTTGATAACACCAGCAGAATATCGCCGGCCTGGCCCAGTGCACGCACCTGTTTCGAAAATATCTCATTGTGGTGGTAATCATTGGCCACCGCCGTCAGGATTGTGGTATCGGCGGTTAGCGACAGTGCTGGCAGGCTCGGGCGCTCTGTCTCAAAGCGGTTGATCAGACAAGACGCGAAGTGCTGTGAGTTAGCGGCTGATCCGCCGTTGCCGCAAGATAAAATTTTATTACCGTTCAGCAGGCTCTGCACCATAATCTGCGCGGCTTTTGAAATAGCATCAGGCAAAGCTTCCGCCGCCGCGATTTGAGTTTGGATACTTTCGGTAAAACTTTCTTTAATGCTGTCTAGCATGGATCAACCTTCAACTAGGATGTTGGTAAACCACTCAATCTGGTGATCGGGGCCCTGAATAGCGACCACATCAAACCGAAACGCGGTGTGTTCGGATGATAAGCCATTTTTTTGTAGCCAAAACAGCGCAGCACGCTTCAGCTTTTGTTGTTTTCGCCAGTTTACGGCTTCGGCCGGGGAGCCGAAGTGGATCTGCTTTCTGTATTTTACTTCGACGAAAACCCAGCAATCACCGTCGCGCATGATCAGATCAATCTCACCGCTGCGACACTGAAAATTGCGCGTAACAGGGCTAAGGTGATGGCGTTGTAAAAAACGTTCGGCCATCGCCTCATAGACCTGGCCTTGCTGGCGCTTATTGAGCTGGCTCAATGCCATTTCCGGTAAAGACCGCCCAACTGATCTGGCGTTGCACCACACACTGGTCGTCAATGCCAAGCCGGCCGGTTTTTCCTGACGTGGTGTAATTGTCGACGACACGCATTTGCGGCAGCTCAGTGATCATCTTATAAGCATCCATCCCGAAGGCGTGGAGGCGAATTGTGGTGTTGTTCTGGTTCGGCCACAATTGGCTGAAACGTTCCATAAAGCGCTGGTCAGGATCAACCAGCAACGGAATATCACTGAACTCGATGCCTCGTAACTCACTCATGTTAGTGCTGGTGCCAGGATTACTGCGCGAGCTGGCATAGAGCTGAGGCGGTTTAACATCCGGGTTAATGGCGACGTCAATGAATGGCTTAAGCAGGGTTAATTCATTATTGCTGGCCACCAGGTAGACCGCATCGGTATCACGGCGGCTGCGTTGCTGAGATTCCAGCTCAATCTCTAACAGCTGCTGCATCTGATTGATGCGGGTCTGGCTGTCGTTAAGACCGAAAGTGGTCGCGATTTGCTGCTGGATTTCTTTGCGTGAGCCGAAGTCTTTGGTATCCGGTAATTTGCCTGTCAGCTGTTGCCATTGTTCGGCGAAAGCATCGCTCACACGCTGGCCAAAACTATTGTCGGGTGCCAGCACCAGCGGGTAACGATGACCTTTGGCAAACAGGTGCCGGGCAGCCTGCTCGGCTTCCTGCTCCGGTGATAGCGAGAAATAGCAGGCATTGGTCTGGCGCAAATCCAGCTCTTCCGGCCGGTTCAACGCCAGCATGGTGATCTGTTCAGTATTATCTTGCTGGAATTCAATCACTTTATCTTTACGCAAGGGGCCGATAACAAATTGCACGCCATCTTGCTGTAGCTTGGCCATGATGGCTGGTATCGATTCGGCTTCCGTGTCGTAAATCGTCAGCTCGGTGTCAGCATCGCGGCCAGTATCATCGAGCATGGCGTTGACAAAACCATCCCGGACGGCCTTACCCTGCGATTCAAAACGTCCGTTAAGCGGCAATAATAAGGCAACATTATCCAGTGCCGTGATTTCCAGCGCCATAATAGCTTGCAGTTCAGCAGGCAGATACTGGTTAGCCGGATGGTAAGGATTGCTGCCTAGCCATTCATCCACCACACTTTTCAGCCGTACCGGACGCGGTGAATAGGTGTTTTTCAGAATGCTCAGCTGAACCCAGCCTCGCAGTACGGTTTCATCCTCGTTAAGGCGAAGAGACTGCAGCTGATTATTGTTATAGCGTGACAAATCACGCCACAGGTTTTGCCAGTTAGCGTGTTTTTGCTCTGCGGCCAGGTACTGATCCAGTGCGGTACGTTCACGAGCCGCCTGGAGCGCCTGATCGAGCTGGGAAAAAAGCTCAGCTCTTAGCATATGGAAACGCTGGTACTGGTTGTCTGCCAGTTGCCACCATGGCTGGAAGTTCAGGGTATCCAGCGCTTGTTGTGGCTGACCTTGCTGGTAGCGAAGCGTCGCACGGGCCAGTTGCCATTCAGCCATTTGGATCTGACTGAGTGACATCCGGGCAAGGCGCTCGGCCTGCAGCTCGGCTTGCGGCCATAGGCCTTCTTTAATGAAGGCTTTCAGTGCCAGAATTTGCCAGTTAATGCTTTCTAAACCTTCACTGGATTCGGCTTTTATCAGATAATTCGCAGCGCTGTCAGTCGCGGCGGCGGTAATATCAGTGGCCACGGCCTGCTGTTGATCCGACGAGCTACAACCGGCCAACATCACAGCAAAGGCTACAGGCGCCAGCAGTCGTGATACACTTTTACGCTTATGGGTAAAATTGAGCATTGAATTCATTCAACTGTGAAAATTACTCTCTATATTAATTGCAGATGAGATCTTAGACAAATGAGTGAGACCAATTCATGCACGGTAGATGTCGCAACTTTGTACATCGTACCTACACCAATCGGTAATTTAGCGGACATCACGCAGCGTGCATTGGATGTTTTAGCAAATGTAGATTTAATTGCTGCTGAAGACACACGCCATACATCGCGTTTGCTGTCACATTTCTCTATCTCTACCCGCACCTTTGCGCTTCACGATCATAACGAGCAGCAGAAAGCTGACTTTTTGATTGAGAAGCTTCAGGCAGGTACCAGCATTGCACTTGTGTCGGATGCCGGTACTCCCCTGATTAGTGATCCAGGATACCATTTAGTCAATCGTTGTCGTCAAGCGGGTGTCAAAGTTGTGCCATTACCTGGCCCATGCGCCGTTATCACCGCGCTAAGTGCTGCAGGCTTGCCTTCTAACCGATTTAGTTTTGAAGGCTTTTTGCCCCCCAAAAGTAAAGGGCGTCGAGATTGTTTTCAGGCACTGGCCGCTGACGAGCGTACATTGATTTTTTATGAGTCTCCGCATCGTATTACAGACTCTCTGGCTGACATGTTAGCGGTGTTAGGCCCAGATCGCCAGGTTGTACTGGCACGTGAGCTGACGAAAACGTTTGAAACCATTCATGGTGCTCCGTTGGGCGAACTTATTGAGTGGCTGAAAGAAGACAGTAACCGGACTCGTGGCGAGATGGTGGTGCTGGTGACGGGTCATCGGGTTCAGAAAGATGACCTGCCGCCAGAGGCATTGCGCACTTTGGGCCTGTTGGCGAAAGAGTTGCCTTTGAAGAAAGCGTCTGCCCTGACTGCTGAAATCCATGGGGTGAAAAAAAATGCCCTGTATAAATGGGGGCTGGAGAATCTAGACTAGATAAAGCGGGAAGAGCGGTCCTAAGGTTTTGGGGTTCTAGGGATAAGAGGCTCGCGTAAGTAGGTTCGAGCGGCGAGAAAAAGCGAACGGCTTGATTCTCAACTCGGCTCGGTGAATCCGTCCTGCAGGACCACAGGACTGTTCTCAAATCTCGCCTCTAGACACTCGATTCTGACTTTTTTGCTCTATTTTCGAGCGTTTTGGCTTCTTGTGGGATTTTTCGCTGGTAACCAGGCTCTGACTCTTATAATATCCGTCGCCGGAGTTGGCCAGGTAATCGCTGCTTCGTTGATGTCCTTAGGGAGACTGACGAAGGGGAGGAAAGTCCGGGCTCCAAAGGGCAGGGTGCCAGATAACGTCTGGGAGGCGCAAGCCTACGACCAGTGCAGCAGAGAGCAAACCGCCGATGACTCGCTTGCGAGAACAGGTAAGGGTGAAAGGGTGCGGTAAGAGCGCACCGCGCGGCTAGTAATAGTTCGTGGCACGGTAAACTCCACCCGGAGCAAGACCAAATAGGTCCCTAATGGCGCGGCCCGCGTTGGGGACGGGTAGGTTGCTTGAGCCTGTGAGCGATTGCAGGCCTAGAGGAATGATTACCACCGCGTAAGCGGTACAAAACCCGGCTTATAGGCCAACTCCCCTCTTTTAGAATAAAAGGTGGTGTTGATTTCTCTTGAGAAGTTAACATCGCCTTTTGTCGTTTATACAACCTAATGCCGATCTCGGTTGGTACAATATCGATATTCCACCCTAAAACTTGATCTTGCGGGGATCTCTGGCGCTAAATCCCCACCTCTCGCTTGACAACTTTTTTGTCTCATACGTACACTTTGTGACGGATTTTGTGGGAAATTGTGGTACAACTGCCCGTCATCATCATTATTGCGGCAATAACACGTTGAACGCGATATACAACTCCAGGCTAAGGCTGAGACAGAATTGTCCCTGTGCCTTAGTGAGCTTTCACTTTAGCTGAACCTTGAACCTATTTTATGTCTGAACAATTTGAGCACGTTTCCGTTTTACTCCATGAATCTGTTGATGGCTTAGCGATTAAGCCTGACGGTATTTATATCGATGGTACTTTTGGTCGCGGTGGCCACAGCCGTTTGATCCTGTCTAAATTAGGTGAAAACGGCCGGCTGTATGCTATCGACCGTGATCCACAAGCAATTGCTGAAGCTCAGAAAATCGATGATCCCCGTTTTACTATTATCCATGGTCCTTTTTCCGGAATGGCTCAATACATGGAAGAACGTGGCTTAATCGGTCGCGTTGATGGCGTTCTGTTGGATTTAGGGGTCTCTTCACCACAACTTGATGATGCCGAACGTGGCTTCAGCTTCATGCGTGATGGTCCGTTAGACATGCGTATGGATCCAACGTCTGGTATATCTGCTGCTGAATGGCTGGCAGAGGCAGAAGCTGATGACATTGCCTGGGTGCTTAAAGAGTTTGGTGAAGAACGTTTTGCTAAACGCATTGCACGCGGCATTGTTGAACATCGAGAAAATCCAGAAAAAGAACCGCTGACACGTACCAAGCACTTGGCATCCCTGATTGCAGAAGTATCACCGTTTAGAGATAAGCATAAACATCCGGCAACCCGTAGCTTCCAGGCGATCCGTATTTATATTAATAGTGAACTGGAAGAGATTGAAATTGCACTAAATGGTGCGATGAAGGTGCTGGCACCACAAGGTCGTTTATCGGTGATCAGTTTCCACTCGCTAGAAGATCGCATGGTTAAACGTTTCATGCGTAAACATAGCAAGGGACCGGATGTACCTGCAGGTTTACCCTTAACGGAAGATCAAATTAAAGCGTTAGGTTCTGCCAGTCTAAAGCTTGCCAGTAAAGCTATTAAGCCATCTAAAAATGAATTAGGTGATAACACGCGTGCCCGTAGTTCAGTCTTACGTCTTGCTGAGCGTTTATGACTCAAGATCCTGAATTATCGTCTAATCTTGCTCACCTGATCGCCCGTGATATCGTGTCGGTCGGGCGTGTTCCTGCGATTTTATCGGTTTTTATTCTGATTTCAGCCCTTGCAGTGGTGTATATCACGCACCAGTCGCGTCAGCTGATCGCGCAGCAAGAGCTGCTGCTAATTGAGCGTGACCAGCTTGATATTGAATGGCGAAACCAAATTTTAGAAGAGAATTCATTAGCGGAGCATAGTCGTGTGGAGCGGTTGGCAGAAACCGAGCTGGAGATGAAGCGACCTTCTGCGAGCAGCGAAATCGTTGTGCATTAATCATATTTATGAAATTTCTTAAGCGTCCTCAAACTAAAAATCAACGTCGCCATGAAGCGCCACCGGTATTTATCCCGTGGCGCTTTGGTGTTATATGCGGGTTTGTTGCTCTCGCCTTGTTCGCACTGGTTGGCCGTGCGGCCTATATCCAGGTGCTGGAACCGGGCCGGCTCATTCAGGAAGGGGATTTGCGTTCGTTACGCGTCAAAGCAATGCCTTCTGCCCGAGGAATGATTTCTGACCGTAACGAAGAGCAACTTGCCGTCAGTGTACCGGTTCAGGCTATTTGGGCTGATCCGGTCCAGATCTACAAAACCGGCGGTATTCAAGAGGTTCAGCGGTGGCATGCCTTAGCGGATGTGCTGGGGGCCGACCGCCAGGAATTACTCTCCCGCCTCGAGAAAAATAAAAATCGCCGTTTTATCTACCTGCAACGTCAGGTCAGCCCTGCAATGGCAGCCTATGTCAGTAAGTTAAAGCTGCCCGGTATTGGCCTGAAAGATGAATCCCGCCGTTTTTATCCTGCAGGCGAAGTGAGCGCACACATTATCGGGGTAACCGGCATCGACAGCCATGGCCTGGAAGGTGTCGAGCGTACCTACGATGGCTGGCTGACGGGTGAGCCGGGGCGTCGTACCGTGAGGAAAGATCGCTACGGGCGTGTAGTCGAGAATATTTCACTGCAAAAGCGTGAGCCGGGTAAACCGTTGGTGCTGAGTATTGACCAGCGTTTGCAGGCTGTCGCGTATCGTGCGGTGAAGCAAGCGGTTGTGGATTACCGGGCGACGTCAGCGTCAGTGGTGATGGTTGATGTCCGAACCGGTGAGATCCTGGCGATGGTGAACGCACCGTCTTACAATCCCAATAACCGCAGTCAGTTACAAAGTTACCGGATGCGTAACCGCGCCATTACGGATGCCATGGAGCCGGGTTCGACCATTAAACCGTTTGTGGTGTTGGCGGCGATGGAAAATGGGACGGCTGATGAAAACACCATTATCAATACCGGTAACGGCATCTTTCAAATCGGTGGTAGCCGTGTACGGGATGTCTCCAGAGTCGGTAAGGCTGACCTGGCGAAGATTTTGAGAAAATCCAGTAATATCGGTGTAAGTAAGCTGTCACTGGCGATGCCGGTTGATGCTCTATTAGGGATGTACAGCAGTGTCGGCTTAGGGGATGAGTCAGGTATTAACTTAATCGGCGAGGCGATGGGATTTTTCCCCGATCGACGTCGCTGGTCTGATTTTGAACGTGCGACACTGGCATTTGGCTACGGGATTTCCGTCACGCCGATCCAATTGGTTCGGGCCTACGCCACGCTGGGTGCGCTTGGGGTAAACCGCCCGCTGTCGATTTTGAAAACAGAAGATGTCGTGCCAGGCCGTCAGGTAGTGTCGGCTGAAAATACCCGTAAGCTACTTAATATGCTGGAAGAAGTGACGCATGCCGGAGGGAGCGCCAAACGTGCGGCGGTGCCGGGTTACCGTGTCGGCGCGAAAACGGGAACGGCCAAAAAAGCCGCGGCAGGCGGTTATAGCGACGAGTATGTGGCGATGACTGCCGGGCTTGCCCCTATCAGTAATCCCCGCCTGGCGATGGTGGTGGTGGTGAATGAGCCTCAGGGCGATCAGTATTACGGCGGGGCCATCGCCGCGCCGATCTTCTCTGAAGTCATGGGCAGTGCCCTTCAAATATTAAATGTCCCGCCGGATGCCGGTACGGGAGATCAGTTAAATATCGTTCATAACAAGGGCAATATGCATGGTGATACCTAGTCAGAACCGTAAGATAGGAGTGTTGTTGTCTCCGCTGTTTTCAAACTTATGGTTTTCAAAATTACGGCTTTCCAAATTGTCTTTACCTCAATCGCTGGCTGAACTTGAGGTCAATAGCCTGACCTTAGATAGCCGAAAGGTGCAGGCCGGCGGTCTGTTTGTGGCGATAAACGGTCATGCGGCTGATGGCCGCCGCTTTATCCCTGCGGCAATAGATGCAGGGGCGAGTGTTGTACTGGCAGAAGCCGATGGTATCGCGGACCATGGCGATATCGTCGAGCAAGCGGGTACCTTCATCATTTATGTTGCCAATCTCGGCTCACAGCTTTCTGCTCTTGCCGGTCGTTTTTATGGTCAGCCTGACAGCCGGTTAACGCTGATTGCCGTGACCGGTACTAATGGCAAAACCACCATCAGCCAGCTGCTGGCCCAGTGGGCCGATTTGCTTGATTATAAGTCTGGCGTGATGGGAACAACCGGCAATGGTTTACTGAACCAGTTGGAACCCGCCGCCAATACCACGGGCAGCGCCATTGAAATTCAGCAAGTGCTGGCCGAACTGGTGGCGCAGGGCGCGAATTTGGCAGCGATGGAGATCTCTTCCCATGGCTTGGTCCAGAGTCGGGTGAGGGCTCTGAATTTTAGCGCCAGTATTTTTACCAACCTGAGCCGTGATCATCTTGATTATCATGGTGATATGGCCAGTTATGCCGACGCCAAGAAAAGCTTGTTTACTGAGCATAATACTGGCATCCCGGTGATTAATGCTGATGATGAAACGGGCCGGGCCTGGCTGTCAGAGCTGCCGGATGCCGTCGCTGTTGCGACAGAGAAAGCATCGATTGCTGGGCATCAAGGACTGGCGTTATGGCTTACCGATGTAACGTACAGTACCCAGGGCGTGAGTATCGCGTTTGACTCTTGCTGGGGACAAGGACACTTTACCGCGCCGCTGGTCGGATCGTTTAATGTCTCCAATCTATTACTGGCTCTTGCCGCGTTATTAGCATTAGGCCACCCCCTAGCCCGGCTAGTTGCGACAGCACCAAAGTTACAAGCTGTGATGGGGCGGATGGAAGTTTTTCAAAGATCTGACAAAGCAATGGTTGTTGTTGATTATGCTCATACCCCTGATGCACTGGAAAAAGCCCTGCAGGCTTTACGGGTCCATTGTCGCGGTAAATTGTGGTGCATTTTCGGTTGTGGCGGCGATCGTGACAGCGGTAAGCGCCCGATGATGGCACAAGTGGCTGAACGTTTGGCCGATCATATTATTCTGACCGATGACAACCCGCGCAGCGAAGATCCGGCGATCATCGTTGCGGATATGCTGCGGGGATTATGCCAGCCGGAAATGGCAACGGTGATCCATGATCGCAAAGCGGCGTGCCAGCAGGCGCTGGAGCAAGCCGATGCCGATGATATTGTCTTGCTGGCAGGGAAAGGCCATGAGGATTATCAAATTCTGGCCGATCGCACTATCTATTATTCTGACCGTGAAACGGTACAAGCCCTGCTGATGGAAAACGAAGGTTCAGATAAAACTAACGGGGAAAACGCATGATCGAGGTTCAGCTAACACAACTGGCTGACATTCTGGAGGCAGAGCTGATTGGTTGCGATACCAGAATTGCCGAGGTATCAACGGATACCCGGAGTATAACGGGTGAGACGTTATTTATCGCCCTGAAAGGCGAACGTTTTGATGCCCATGATTTTTGTCAGAGTGCCATGGATAACGGTGCCGCGTCGCTATTAGTGAGTCGTCACTTACCTGTTGGCTTACCACAACTGGTCGTCAAAGATACTCGTATTGCGCTGGGCCAGCTAGCTGCCTGGCTGAAACAGACCATGCAGCAAGAGCAGGGGCTGAAGACATTAGCGCTGACCGGCAGCTGTGGAAAAACCACAGTGAAAGAGATGGCGGCAGCGATTTTAAGCCAGAAAGGCAAAGTACTGGCCACGGCGGGTAATTTTAATAATGACATCGGTGTTCCGCTGACCTTGTTGCGACTGACCCCTGAGCACCAATATGCGGTGATTGAGCTGGGTGCCAACCATCAGCATGAGATTGCTTACACCACCAATCTGGTCAAGCCTCAGGTTGCCTTGGTCAATAACCTGGCGGAAGCACACCTTGAAGGTTTCGGCTCCTTGGCGGGAGTTGCCAGGGCCAAAGGTGAAATATTTGAAGGCTTAGCGGCGCAGCCTCACGGGGCACCAGCAACCGCGATTATTAATCTGGACTCTAACGAACGGGCAATGTGGCAGCCGTTATTGGCTGAACATCAGGTTTTAACCTTCTCGATCACTCAATCTGGTGCCGATCTCTCAGCAACTGACATATTTATTAACTCTGATGGGCTCGCTTGTTTTACAATGCGCACCCCTGAAGGCGAAACTGAGATCACATTAACGTTAGCGGGCACTCACAATGTGGCAAATGCCCTGGCCGCGGCGGCGTTAACAATGGCAACGGGGGCAACTCTGGCACAAGTCAAAGCGGGTCTGGAGCAGGTGGAAAACGTTAAAGGGCGGGTGGAAGTCAGCCAGCCACGTGACGGATTGCGCCTGATTGATGATACCTATAATGCGAGTGTCGCTTCGGTTAAAGCCGCGATTGATCTTCTGGCGTCGTTTAAGGGACAACGCTGGTTCATTTTAGGTGATATGGCTGAGCTGGGTGAAGACAGTGACAAACTGCACCGTGAGATTGCCGAGTATGCAAGCCGCAAAAGCTTGGATCAGGTGCTGACCTACGGCCGTGCCAGTGCTGTCGTTAGCCAGATGAACCAGGGACAACATTTTGAAGACAAGTCAGCATTGATCCAATTGTTGACAGAGCAGCTTAATCCCCAGCACCCAGAGATAACGGTGCTGGTAAAAGGAGCACGTAGTTCCCGAATGGAAGAAGTTATTGCCGCATTGCAGGAAAACACACAATGATTTACTGGTTAGCCGACTTATTAGAGTCCTCTTTTCCTTTTTTCCGCCTGTTTGAATATTTGACGTTTCGGGCAATCGTCAGTGTCCTGACGGCACTGATCCTGTCTCTGTGGATGGGACCTCGGCTTATCGCCCGTTTGCAAATACTGCAAATTGGCCAGGTAGTACGTAATGACGGCCCTGAGTCTCACTTCAGCAAGCGTGGTACGCCAACCATGGGCGGTATCATGATCCTGGCAGCGATCACGATCACGGTTTTATTATGGGCTGATCTATCCAACCCTTATGTCTGGGCGGTATTAACCGTCATGCTGGGTTACGGTGTGGTTGGCTTTGTCGATGATTACCGTAAAGTGGTGCGCAAGAATACCGATGGGCTGGTTGCTCGCTGGAAGTACTTCTGGCAGTCCGTGATTGCTTTTGTGGTCGCTTTTGCGCTGTATGTATACGGTAAAGATACTGTTGCAACGCAACTGGTGGTGCCGTTCTTCAAAGACGTGATGCCTCAGCTTGGTCTGTTTTATATTGTCTTCACCTATTTCGTGATCGTGGGCACCAGCAATGCGGTGAACCTGACCGACGGCCTTGACGGCCTGGCGATTATGCCGACGGTAATGGTTGCTGCGGGCATGGCATTTATTGCCTGGGCGACCGGCAACGTCAATTTTGCCAACTACTTGCATATTCCTTATCTGAAGGATGCCAGTGAGCTGGTGGTCGTGTGTACCGCGATTGTCGGAGCCGGACTCGGTTTCCTCTGGTTTAATACCTATCCGGCTCAGGTGTTTATGGGCGATGTCGGTTCTCTGGCGCTGGGTGGCGCTCTGGGTACGATTGCGGTGCTGGTACGCCAGGAGTTGCTGCTGGTTATCATGGGCGGGGTGTTCGTGATGGAAACTGTGTCGGTGATCCTGCAGGTGGGCTCTTACAAATTGCGAGGTCAGCGGATCTTCCGTATGGCGCCGATCCATCACCACTATGAACTGAAAGGCTGGCCGGAACCTCGTGTTATCGTTCGTTTCTGGATCATTACATTAATGTTGGTATTGATTGCCCTGGCAACGCTAAAGGTACGCTAAATGAATGGCTTAGACGGTGTGAAAAAGGTAGTCGTCATCGGGTTGGGAATGACCGGCCTGTCGGTGGTTAATCATCTGCTGCGTCAATCTGGCGAACGCGATATCAAAGTGATTGATACCCGGATCGCACCGCCTGGGCAAGATAAGTTGTCTGCGAGCGTGGAGTTATGCTCCGGGCAGTGGAACATGGATTGGTTATTAGCCGCCGATCTGATTGTTGTCAGTCCGGGCATTGCCCTGGCCACGCCAGAACTGCAGGCAGCCGCTGCCGCAGGGATTGAGATCGTTGGCGATATCGAGCTATTTGCACGGGCCGTAACCCAGCCTGTTGTCGCGATTACCGGATCAAATGGCAAGAGTACCGTTACCAGCCTGGTCGGCGAGATGGCCAAAGAAGCCGGCATTAACGTCGGTGTGGGAGGCAATATCGGCTTTGCTGCTCTGGATATGCTGGCACAAGAACATGATTTGTATGTATTAGAGTTATCCAGCTTTCAGCTGGAGACGACCTCATCACTGCAACTTAAAGCCGCGGTCTATCTTAATTTGTCAGAAGATCACATGGATCGCTACCAGGGGCTGGATGATTACAGCCAGGCAAAGCTGCGGATCTTTAACCATACGGATTTGGCTATCTATAACCGTGATGATCTGGCGACCCGTCCCCGGGATTATACCCATCCGATGACCAGTTTTGGTTTTGACGCCGAAGAATACGGTCTCAAACTGGATCAGGGTGAAGAATATTTAGCGATTGCCGGTCAATCGCAGATAAAAGTCCGCGATATTGCGCTAGTCGGTCGTCATAATGTAGCCAACAGCCTGGCCGCCCTGGCATTGGCAGACGCGGTTAATATTGATCGTCAGGCGGCTTGCCGCGCTTTGAAAAACTATACCGGGCTGTCACACCGCTGTCAGCTAGTGGTTAATCAGCATGGAGTGCAATGGGTCAATGACTCTAAGGCAACCAACCTGGCCAGTACGCTGGCGGCGCTGAAGGGGCTGAACTTATCGGGCCGGCTGCACCTGTTAGTGGGTGGGGACGGGAAAGGGGCTGATTTTTCTGAACTAAAGCCCGTTCTGGCTGACTTAAATGTACAGCTGTACTGTTTTGGCCGTGATGGTCATATTTTTGCGTCTCTGGTTGCAGCGCCGGTTTGTGTCGAAACGATGGCACAAGCGATGGACATCGCCGCAAAGGCGGCACAGGCGGGTGATATGATCTTGTTGTCGCCGGCATGCGCCAGCTTGGATCAGTTTCCTAACTTCATGGCACGTGGGGATGCGTTTATCGAACGGGCGAAAGTCCTGCAGCATCACGTAGTCGGAGCAACGGCATGCTAAGACAAGCCAGAGACGGCATGTTATCGGTGAGTGACTGGTTAACCAAACCGTCAGCGCCTTGCATGTATGACCGTCAGCTGGTGTGGATAGCCCTGGCCTTGATGATGACGGGCCTGGTGATCGTCACCTCAGCTTCCGTGCCAGTGGCTACCCGTCTGACCGATATCCCTTTTTATTTTGCCTTGCGTCACGGTTTCTTTCTGATTTGTTCACTGGTAATTGCCGCCTTTATCGTCCAGGTACCGCTGGATCGCTGGCGCCAGCTCAGTGTGCCGATGTTGCTGGTGTCAATCTTCCTTCTGATCGCGGTACTGATGGTCGGCCGTTCGGTGAATGGTGCATCGCGCTGGATCCCGCTAGGGATTTTCAACCTGCAGCCAGCGGAAGTGGCGAAGCTATCGCTATTTATTTTTCTAGCCGGTTATCTGGTTCGTCAATACAGCCAGGTACGAGAGAGTTTTTTTGGCTTTATTAAGCCGTTAGTCGTCTTGGGTATTTTGGCTGTATTGTTGCTGCAGCAACCAGATTTAGGTTCCTTTGTCGTGATGTTTGTCACGACCGTTGGCATGTTGTTTATTGCCGGGGCCAAGTTATGGCAATTTCTGGCAATGATTGCGACCGCGTTACTGGGTATCGGGGTTTTGATTGTGTTCGAGCCCTACCGGATGCGTCGTGTCACATCCTTTTTGGATCCGTGGGAAGACCCGTTTGGCAGTGGTTACCAGCTGACTCAGTCATTAATGGCCTTTGGCCGTGGCGAGTGGCTGGGACAGGGGCTGGGTAACTCGATTCAAAAACTGGAGTACCTGCCAGAGGCGCATACCGACTTTGTGTTTGCGGTGCTGGCTGAAGAGCTGGGGCTGATCGGAGTCACGATTGTACTGATACTGATTTTCGCCCTGGTATTTAAGGCGCTGTTTATTGGCCGTAAATGTTTACAGTCAGAACAGCTGTTCGGTGGCTTTCTGGCATTTGGCTTTGGTTTCTGGTTCGCATTTCAGTCTTTGGTCAATGTCGGCGCAGCAGCCGGTATGGTGCCGACCAAAGGCCTGACATTACCCTTGATCAGTTATGGTGGCTCAAGTTTATTTATTATGGCCGCCGCGGTCGCTATTTTGCTACGCATCGACCATGAGCAGCGGCTGGTAGCGAAATACGGACCTGAAGAGTCAGAACAATCGGATGACGAAAAGACCAACGATGAATAAGAATAAACGTTTATTAGTGATGGCTGGTGGTACTGGTGGCCATGTATTTCCGGGATTGGCTGTCGCGAAGGAATTACAACAAGAAGGCTGGGAAATTCGCTGGCTGGGTACTGCCGACCGCATGGAAGCAGACTTGGTGCCTAAAAATGGGATTGAGATCGACTTCATTAAAGTGAAAGGCTTACGTGGTCAGGGCGTGATGCGTTTGTTAGCTGCGCCCTTTAAGATTGTTGGTGCGATTCTGCAAGCAAGAAAACACATTAAAGCCTGGCAACCCGATGTCGTACTTGGCATGGGCGGTTATGTCAGCGGTCCCGGTGGCGTTGCGGCCTGGCTCTCAGGTATCCCCATAGTATTGCACGAGCAGAATGCCGTGGCAGGGTTAACCAACCAGTGGTTATCTCGGATCGCGACAACCGTTTTGCAGGCATTTCCCGGCGCGTTTGCCAATAAAGAGGTGGTTGGTAATCCCGTCCGTCAAGATGTGACGGCGCTGGCAAGCCCTCAAGAACGTTTTGCTGGCCGTCAAGGCCCGGTACGTATTCTTGTTATGGGCGGAAGCCAGGGAGCACGTATCCTGAATCAGACACTGCCTGAAGTTGCCGGTTTATTAGGCGATAAGGTGACTATCTGGCATCAGGCCGGGAAAGGAAGTCAGGCTGAAACCGAGCAAGCTTATGCCGCCCAAACCGACAGGACTCATAAAGTCACCGAGTTTATTGATGATATCGCGGCAGCATATGCCTGGGCGGATGTTGTGGTGTGCCGTTCCGGTGCGTTGACGGTTTCAGAGTTGTCGGCAGCCGGAGTCGGGGCGATTTTCGTTCCTTTCATGCATAAAGATCGCCAGCAGGCATTAAATGCCGCTCATCTGGTACAGGGTGGTGCCGCTAAAATGATTGAGCAGGCGGATTTAACCGCCGCGGGCTTAGCGGCAGAATTAAACCAATTAGATCGTCGTACACTTGAGAAAATGGCAAGTGCAGCACGGGATGCAGCGATTGTTGATGCTGACGTTCGGGTGGCGGGCGTGATCAAATCGCTAGCAACAAAATAAGATGAGAACAGAGTGATGAGTAAACTGGATAACCAGCAATTAGCAAAAATCAGAACCATGGTGCCAGAGATGCGCCGCGTTGAGCGTATTCACTTTGTTGGAATTGGTGGTGCCGGGATGAGCGGCATCGCAGAAGTATTAGTGAATGAAGGTTATCGTATTAGCGGGTCAGATCTTGCCCCGAACGCCGTGACCGATAGCCTGACGGGCAAAGGTGCTGAAATATTTTTTGGCCATGCGGCTGAAAATGTCACCGGCGTCAGCGTGGTTGTGGTCTCGACCGCGATAGCACAGGATAACCCTGAGCTGGTTGCCGCAAGGGAACAGCGTATTCCGGTGGTACGCCGGGCAGAGATGCTGGCAGAGCTGATGCGCTACCGTCATGGTATTGCAGTTGCCGGAACCCATGGTAAAACCACGACCACCGCTTTGCTGACCCAAATTTATTCTGAAGCCGGCCTCGACCCGACTTTTGTTAATGGGGGGTTGGTAAAGAGTGCGGGTACCAATGCCCGTTTAGGCTGTAGTCGTTACCTGATTGCGGAAGCGGATGAGAGTGATGCGTCATTCTTGCATCTGCAGCCGATGGTATCGATTGTCACCAATATTGAAGCTGATCATATGGATACCTATGGCGGCGATTTTGAAGTGTTAAAGCAGACATTTATCGATTTTCTCCATAACCTGCCATTTTATGGTTTGGCGGTGATGTGTATCGATGATCCTGTAGTTCGTGAGCTGTTACCCAAAATTGGACGCCAAATCATCACATATGGTTTTTCTGATGATGCTGATGTGCGCATAGTTGATTATAATCAGCAAGGCCAACAGGGCTATTTTTCAATTTTACGCAAAGGAAAACCTAGCCTTAACGTAAAATTGAATGTTCCGGGTAAGCACAATGCGCTCAATGCAACGGCGGCAGTGGCCGTGGCAACAGAAGAAGGCGTCAATGATGACGCGATTGTTCACGCATTGGCAGAGTTTCAGGGAACAGGACGTCGTTTTGACCATCTGGGCGAATTTGAAACAGGTAATGGCTCGGTCATGCTGGTTGATGACTATGGTCACCATCCAAGTGAAGTCGATGTGACGATTCAGGCTGCCCGTGCTGGCTGGCAAGAGAAGCGTCTGGTCATGGTTTTTCAGCCGCATCGATACAGCCGTACCCGGGATCTGTATGATGATTTTGCCAATGTATTGGAACAGGTTGACGTGTTGCTGATGCTGGATGTCTATTCGGCCGGTGAAACACCGATTGCTGGGGCCGATGGACGCGCACTGTGCAGAACGATTCGGGGACGAGGCAAAATTGATCCGATTTTTGTACCGACAATCGATGGATTGCCGGCGGCACTGGCTAATATTATTCAAAATGATGATTTAGTTCTGACACAAGGTGCCGGCGATGTGGGTAAAATTGCCCGCCAATTGGCAGACATGAAGCTGGATATTACTGAAATGAGAGGCAAATAGTCTTTTAGGCAGGTGCGGCGCTGGAAATGCCAGCATTATTATTTGTGCGCTTTGCTACTGTTTTTGTGGGTTTTATTACCGTCAGCATGGAATAAGCATCAGGTTATGCAATGAAAACGTCAACAATAGTTGGAGAGCAACGAGTTGGTCGGTATAATCGCTCAACTTTGCTTAGTGTTACCTGGTAGCCCCATGATTTACAGATTGGCAATATTGGCTGGTTAGGTAAGGGTAAGCAGACAAAATATGGCTGAAGCAGTCGTAAAAAGAGTAAGCTATTTTTCACCTTCAGTTGTTAGCAGACACTGGGGGGGATTGGCATTTTTTCTTTTTGTCATTGGTTTTACCGTATGGTTGATCAGTGCCACGATGAACTGGATGACAGACGCAAACCGTTTGCCTCTGTCTCAACTGGTCATTCAAGGCGAACTCGATTACCTGAGCACCGAAGATGTCCGTCAGGCGATTTTGCAGCTTGATCATCTGGGTAGTTTTATGACTCAGGATGTCGATGACATGCAGGCAATATTAGAGTCGTTACCTTGGGTGGCACGTGCATCAGTACGTAAGCAGTGGCCAGATACAGTAAAAGTGTTTCTTGTTGAGCATCAACCTGCTGCGGTCTGGAATGACGAGCATCTGGTTAATCAGCAAGGTGTGGTTTTTGCCGCGCAAGCACAACAGGTGGCTGATTTAGGGTTGGCTCATCTGACAGGACCTGATAAAAATAGTCAGGAAGTGCTTGCTGCGTTGCGTGAAATGCAACCAAGATTACAGCTTGCGGGCTTTGAAATTGATACGCTTGCATTAAACGAGCGACGATCCTGGCGAGTATGGCTGACCAATGGAACTCGGCTTGAACTGGGTCGAGAGGCCCGGATGGAGCGCCTGGAGCGCTTTATATGGCTTTATCCTGACTTAGAACAGCAGGATAAGGCGATAGAGTACGTAGACTTGCGCTATGATACTGGCGCAGCTGTGGGTTGGAAAATTGTTCCTGAACAAGAATAAGAGCGTGCGCTAATGACTAAGGCGGCAGATAAAAAACTCATAGTTGGCCTTGATATCGGCACCTCCAAAGTCTGTGCTTTGGTTGGAGAAGTGCTTCCTGATGGCCATGTAAATGTCATTGGGGTCGGCAGCAGCCCGTCACGTGGAATGGATAAAGGTGGGGTCAATGATCTTGAATCCGTCGTCAAATCGGTTCAGCGTGCGGTTGATCAAGCGGAACTGATGGCAGATTGCCAAATCTCTTCCGTGTATTTGTCGTTATCAGGCAAACATATTCGTTGTCAAACAGAAAAAGGTATGGTGCCTATTTCTGACAAAGAGGTAAGCCAAGATGACGTCGATAATGTTATCCATACGGCGAAATCGGTAAAAATTAGCGATGAACACCGAACTTTACATGTAATTCCTCAGGAATTTGCTATTGATTATCAGGAAGGCATAAAAAACCCGGTTGGTTTATCGGGGGTCCGGATGGAAGCCAGTGTTCATCTGATCACTTGTCACAACGACATGGCGCGTAATATCGTGAAAGCGGTTGAGCGTTGTGGGTTGAAAGTCGATCACCTTATTTTTTCTGGTCTGGCTGCCAGCTATGCCGTGCTCACCGCAGATGAACGTGAGCTGGGTGTTTGCGTGGTCGATATCGGTGGTGGAACCATGGATCTTGCGGTCTGGTCTGGTGGCGCATTACGCCATGCAGAAGTGATTCCGTATGCCGGTAATGTTGTCACCAGCGACATTGCTTACGCATTTGGTACGCCGCCAGGCGACGCAGAAGAGATCAAAGTGAAATACGGCTGTGCACTGAGTGAATTGGTAAGTAAAGATGCCAAGGTTGATGTCCCTAGTGTGGGAGGTCGCCCTTCACGAAGTTTACAAAGTCAGACTTTAGCGGAAGTGATAGAGCCTCGATACAGTGAATTACTGGGGCTGGTTAATCACAAGCTAGTCGAAATACAGGATCAACTGCGAGATGCGGGTGTAAAACATCATTTGGCGGCCGGTATTGTCTTAACAGGCGGTGCCGCGCAGATTGAAGGCTTGATTGAGTGTGCTGAGCGGGTTTTCCGCAATCAGGTACGTATCGGTCAGCCCTTGGAGCTAAGTGGTTTAACTGATTATGTTCAGGCGCCGCATTTTGCGACAGCAGTAGGTTTACTGCATTACGGAAAGGACAGTCAGGCATTTGATGACAGTGAACTGGAACCTAAACGCTCGGTTTCAGGAATATTCACTAAAATCAGTGGCTGGCTAAGAAAAGAATTTTAACCCTGATGCGAACAGGATGAACGGAGAGAACAAATGTTTGAACCGATGATGGAAATGTCTGATGAAGCGGTAATTAAGGTCATTGGCGTTGGCGGCGGCGGCGGTAATGCAGTCGATCACATGGTACGTGAGTCTATTGAAGGTGTTCAGTTCATCAGTGTAAATACTGATGCTCAGGCACTTCGTAAAACCAGTGTTAGCACGGTTATCCAGATTGGTGGAGACATCACTAAAGGTCTGGGAGCAGGGGCAAACCCACAGGTGGGTCGTGATTCTGCGCTTGAAGATCGCGAGGCGATTAAAGCGGCGCTTGACGGTTCTGACATGATATTCATCGCAGCCGGTATGGGCGGCGGCACCGGTACTGGTGCGGCTCCTATTATTGCTGAAGTGGCGAAAGAACTCGGTATTCTGACCGTCGCTGTTGTGACTAAGCCATTTAGCTTTGAAGGCAAAAAGCGGATGGCTTTCGCGGAACAAGGTATCGAAGAGCTTTCTAAGCACGTCGATTCCCTGATTACGATTCCGAATGAAAAGCTACTGAAAGTATTAGGTCGTGGTATCACTCTGTTAGACGCATTTGCGAAAGCCAATGATGTCTTGAAAAATGCCGTACAAGGTATTGCGGAGCTGATCACTCGTCCTGGTATGATCAACGTCGACTTTGCTGATGTGCGTACTGTGATGTCAGAAATGGGCCACGCGATGATGGGTAGCGGTGTCGCTACCGGTGATGATCGTGCTGAAGAAGCGGCAGAAATGGCGATTTCAAGTCCGCTATTGGAAGACATCGATCTTGCGGGTGCTCGTGGCGTCTTGGTTAACATTACTGCTGGTCTGGATATGCGTCTTGATGAGTTTGAAACTGTGGGTAACACAGTGAAAGCTTTTGCATCTGACAACGCAACGGTCGTTATCGGTACTTCACTTGATCCTGATATGAGTGATGAACTACGCGTAACGGTAGTCGCAACAGGCATTGGTAAAGAATCCAAGCCGGATATTACCTTGGTAACGACGTCGAAACCCGTTCAGGCCGTGCAGCAGGAAAAATCAGCGGTATCGGTTCAAGCGCCAAAGACTGCACCGCTTTCTCAGCCATCTGCGGCAGTAGAGAGTAGCAGTGTTCAGCCGTCTTCATCGACGGCGGCGGCACAAAAATCTAAGCCTCAAGCTGAGCATGACTACCTTGATATTCCAGCATTTTTACGTAAGCAAGCAGACTGATTTTCAGTGAACGGTCGGTAAGATTATTTTGGGTTGTTCAGACCGCTGTGATGTTGTTCAGACGCGAGACGAGAGTGCAGAGTTTATAATGATAGATGAGCACTTTCGTTACCGTTAATGAGCGATTTTCGTTAAGCACTGGAGAGCTGAAAGTAAATTGTTTGGGTTATATCTGGATATATGGTATGATTTCTGCCCATTTTCTTTATGTAACAGGTCGTTATGTAACAGAGGAATGGGCGGATTAGTAGTCTGGAGAAGACAGACTAGAAAAACAGTTGAGACAGGCAGATGATCAGACAACGTACGCTTAAAAGTATTGTGCAAACGACTGGAGTGGGTCTTCATTCCGGGCGTAAAGTCACGCTTATTTTGCGCCCAGCGGCTGCAAATACGGGTGTGATTTACCGTCGTACAGACTTAAATCCCCCTGTGGATTTTCCTGCAGACGCAAATTCTGTGCGTGATACCATGCTATGTACTGCGCTTGTGAATGAACAAGGCGTGCGTATCTCAACCGTTGAACACTTGAATGCAGCATTAGCCGGTATGGGGATCGATAATGTTATTATCGAAGTTGATGCACCTGAGATCCCAATTATGGATGGCAGTGCAAGCCCGTTTATTTATCTGCTTCAGTCTGCGGGAATTGAAACGTTGAATGCGCCTAAGCGCTTCTTACGTATCAAAAAGCCTGTTCGCATTGAAGATGGCGACAAATGGGCGGAGCTGGTTCCTTATAATGGTTTCCGTCTCGACTTTGCTATCGACTTTAATCATCCTGCGATTGATTCAGATCAGCAGCGCTTGGTGCTGGACTTTTCAAGCAAGTCATTCGTAAAAGATATCAGCCGCGCTCGTACCTTTGGCTTCATGCGTGACATTGAATATCTTCAGTCTCAGAATTTGTGTCTGGGCGGAAGTTTTGACAATGCAATTGTTTTGGATGACTACCGGATCTTAAATGATGAAGGTCTGCGTTTTGACAATGAACTCGTGACTCACAAAGTCTTGGACGCGATTGGCGACCTGTACATGTGTGGCCACAATATTATTGGTGAAATGCGTGCATACAAATCAGGTCATGCACTGAATAACCAATTATTGCGTGCAGTTTTGGCAGATCAAGAAGCGTACGAGTGGTCAACCTTCCAGGAAGAACAAGACGTTCCTGTGACGTTTGCCCAACCGGGTATGGTGCTCGCCTAAGCACAGATTAAGCATTTAAAAAAAGCCGGACTCAGTCCGGCTTTTTTATCTCTGAAGGTTGTCATTTTTCGAAAAGAGAGCCAGTAGACAGATGAATATGAATGGTTTGAACAAAAGAGTTAAGATCGTTAACTCTTTTTTGCCGCCAACTGAGCCAGGCGCTCAAGCTTCGCTTTCACTTTCTCGGGGGCGTTGGCCGCAGTGGCTAATAAGTGCTGAGCGGCAACTGCGCTGATCGGTTTTTGCACAATATCCGGCTTTTTATCTTCTTTAGCCTTCTGTACTGCAGCAAGTTCCGGATTCACCTTGATCTCAATATTGACCAGTTTCGGCAGCAGGTTAGAACGTAACTGGCTGATTAAGGTATTGCGTTCATAGTTGAGCCGCATAGACCAGGCTGCAGAAGACGTTTCAATAATTAAGATCCCCTGGCGATAGTTACTAACACGGCAATGCTGGGCACAATTTAAGTGTTGGCGCACCGCATCATTGAGCTTGCTAAGCGCAATCGCACGCTGCTGAATATTGCTCAGACTGCTGTCATCCAACAGGTTGGCTGTTGTTTGGGGACGATGATCTCTCATAACATTTGTGTTTCCTGATCAAAATTAGGCTAACCAGACTGGTATAAGTTCTAATTTTTCATATATGGAAGCAAGTCACTTGCTTTTACCATAGGCGGCACCGTTAATATGGCTTATTATATCAGCTCCATGGGAAGTCATGCGCCGAAATGATCTGTTAACCAATGGGAATGGCTGCTTATTATTGGTCGTTCCATCCGACACTATCTCATAACAATGGTATTGTTTTCTTATTTCCCTTGAAAGTGACAAGGAGTGACACAATATCATTTATAACCATTGTTTTAGGTGTTGGCCTCATTGTCACCCAAAGTGACGGATTCAGGCGGAACAGGGATGACTATGATCCCCGTCAATGACCCTCAGACTAAGCTATTCAGCGTGTATTGTAAGCTGAAATAAACAAAGAGAACGGCATCGTCATGTTATCAAAACTACTGACTAAAGTTATCGGTAGCCGTAACGACCGCACCCTGCGTCGTTTGCGCAAAATTGTTGATGAAATCAACAAATTAGAACCTCAATTTGAAAACCTTCAGGATGAAGAGCTGAAAGCAAAAACAGCCGAATTTCGTGAGCGTTTAGATCAGGGTGAAACACTGGATCAGCTGCTTCCAGAAGCATTTGCAACCGTTCGAGAAGCATCTAACCGTGTGTTTGGCATGCGTCACTTTGACGTTCAGCTGCTTGGCGGTATGGTACTGAATGATTGCCAGATTGCAGAGATGCGTACCGGTGAAGGTAAAACACTGACTGCAACCTTGCCTGCTTACTTGAATGCGCTGACAGGTAAAGGCGTTCACATTGTTACCGTGAATGACTACCTCGCTGCGCGAGATGCTGAAACAAACCGCCCACTATTTGAATTCCTCGGTATGAGCGTTGGTGTCAACGTACCCAATATGCCGCCGCAAGCGAAAAAAGAAGCTTACGCCGCCGATGTGCTTTACGGTACCAACAACGAATTTGGTTTTGATTACCTGCGCGATAACATGGCGTTCCGTCCGGAAGATCGTGTTCAGCGTGAACGCTTCTTCGCCGTTGTCGATGAGGTCGATTCCATTCTTATCGATGAGGCCCGTACTCCGCTGATCATCTCCGGCCCTGCCGAAGATAGTTCAGAGCTTTATACCAAGATTAATGAGCTGATTCCCTTGCTGATCAGACAAGATCAGGAAGATAGCGAAGAGTACCGTGGTGAAGGCCACTATACTGTTGACGAGAAATCCAAGCAGACTTACCTGACTGAAAACGGTCAGGAGTTCGTGGAAGAATTACTGCAGCAGCACGGGATGATGGCAGAGGATGATACCTTGTATTCGCCATCGAACATCAGCCTGTTGCACCATGTGAATGCCGCACTGCGTGCCCATGTTCTGTTTGAACGCGATGTTGATTATATTGTTAAAGATGACGAAGTGATCATTGTCGATGAGCACACGGGACGTACTATGCCCGGTCGTCGCTGGTCTGAAGGTCTTCACCAGGCGGTTGAGGCCAAAGAAGGTGTGAAGATCCAGAACGAAAACCAGACGCTGGCATCGATAACTTTCCAGAACTATTTCCGCTTGTACAGCAAACTGTCGGGTATGACCGGTACTGCTGATACCGAAGCGTTTGAGTTCCAGTCAATCTACGGCTTAGAAACGGTCGTTCTGCCGACGAACAAACCAATGATCCGTGATGATATGGGTGATTTGGTTTATATGACCGAGGCAGAGAAGTTTGCGGCAATTTGCGAAGATATTAAAGAACGTGTTGCCAAAGGCCAACCGGTATTGGTGGGTACAGTTTCGATTGAAAAATCTGAAATGCTTTCTAATGCATTGAAAAAACAAGGTATTAAGCACCAGGTTCTGAACGCCAAGTTCCACGAAAAAGAAGCCGACATTGTTGCCCAGGCGGGGCAGACAGGTTCTGTCACTATCGCGACCAACATGGCCGGTCGTGGTACGGATATCGTGTTAGGTGGCAGCTGGCAGAGTGAAATTGCCAAGCTGGAAGCACCAACGGATGCCCAAATCGACAAGATTAAAGCGAAGTGGAAAGAAGATCATGCCGCTGTTCTTGCTGCGGGTGGCTTGCATATTATCGGTACCGAGCGTCATGAGTCTCGCCGTATCGATAACCAGTTGCGTGGTCGTTCGGGCCGTCAGGGTGATGCCGGCTCTTCTCGTTTCTATCTATCAATGGAAGACGGCCTGATGCGTATCTTTGCGTCAGAGCGTGTTTCTAACATGATGAAAAAGTTGGGGATGGAAGAAGGCGAAGCGATTGAACATCCTTGGGTGACCAAAGCGATTGAAAATGCCCAGCGTAAGGTTGAAGGCCGAAACTTTGATATCCGTAAGCAATTGCTTGAGTTCGATGATGTGGCGAACGATCAGCGTAAGGTCGTTTATGAATTACGTGATGAACTGATGAATGCTGATGATATCAGCGAGATGATCGGACATAATCGCGAAGATGTTCTGCTTACGATCATTGACAACTACATTCCGCCACAGTCGCTGGAAGAAATGTGGGATGTGAAAGGGCTGGAAGATCGCCTGAAAGCCGATTTCGATCTGGATCTGCCGATCCAGGAATGGCTGGACACGGAAGACAAGCTTTACGAAGAAGCTTTGCGCGAACGTATTGTTGAGCAAGCGGTGTCCATTTATCAGCAGAAAGAGAATGTGGTCGGCGCCGAAGTGCTGCGTAACTTCGAAAAGACGGTCATGCTGCAAAATCTGGATATGCTTTGGAAAGAACACCTTGCTGCGATGGATCACCTGCGTCAGGGGATTCACCTGCGCGGCTATGCCCAGAAGAATCCAAAACAAGAGTACAAGCGCGAGTCGTTTGAACTGTTTGAGGAGATGCTGGAAAGCCTGAAATCTGATGTGATTGCAATCCTGAGCAAAGTGCGTGTACAGCAGCAGGAAGAAGTGGATCGTATGGAAGCTGAGCGCCGCCAGCAAGCGGAAGAGCTGGCTCGTCGCCAGCAGTATCAGCATCAGAGTGCCGATAGCCCAATTGCTGATGACCGTGATGAGCAAGCATCTGCCGGTACTTTCCAGCGTGATGAGCGTAAAGTGGGCCGTAACGAGCCTTGCCCATGTGGTTCTGGCAGAAAATATAAACAATGTCACGGTAAGATCAATTAATTGATCAAGTATCGTTCTGTTTGATATTGTAAAAAGGCCGCGCAAGCGGCTTTTTTTATAGCAGAGACGAGTGGCGAGAAGTGAGTTACGCGTGTTGTAAAGACGCGTTTCTCGTGATTCGATACGGTTAACAGGAAGTCAGTTTGGATAAAAAGCGCATTTGGATCTCGGCCGGGATCATTCTCAGCCCTGATCATGATCAGGTCTTTATTACCCGACGTGCTGCAAAAGCACACCAGGGCGGGTTCTGGGAGTTTGCCGGCGGTAAAGTGGAAGCCGGTGAAACAGCGGAACAAGCGGTCATCCGTGAGCTGTTTGAAGAGGTGGGTATTACAGCCACGGAATTAGAACATTTTATCGCGCTGGAGCATGATTTTCCCGATAAGGCACTCAAGTTCGACTTTTATTTGGTAAAAGCCTTTCGTGGTGAGGCCTATGGTAAAGAAGGCCAGCCGGGGGAGTGGGTGAGACTGACGGATTTGACACGCTATGCGTTCCCGGATGCCAATGATGCGGTGTTGGAAAAGCTGATGGGGATGTAAACTGGCCCTATGGTCCTATGGTACGGGCATTAGTACCATAGGTCCTCAGGACCGTTCTTCCCGCTTTTTAGAGAGACTCGGATCTCGCCTCTTGATACTGGAATTATTCTCCCATATCTTCCGACCAGATATCGGAATCAGACGTATCAGGCGCGCCTGGGATCGCTTTATCTTCTTCCGCCCATTCGCCGAGATCAATCAGCTGGCAGCGCTTTGAGCAAAAAGGTCGGAATTGACTTGCCTCATTCCATTCCACTTCGGCTTTACAGGTAGGGCATTTAACGATCATAGGATTCTTTGATTGTGGCACGAGGTGACCTCAGCAGATAGCTAGTTGAAATTCAATATTATCCGCAATCGCTGTGCCTTCCTCAAATGGCAGGAAACGTATGGCAAAACGGCTACGATGTCCCGATATCATAGGGTATACCCCATAGCTAGGGCAAATATACAGACGTAATAAATGTGCATTCTCTGCCTCATGCTGGAAAAAGCCACCACGTGCAATTTGCGGTTGGACTTGCCCTGATTCTCGGGTAAAACGAAGCCATAAATTGAGCGCGTCGGTCATTTCTGCCAGCTGCTTAAGCCAGTTAGCAATATCATTTTGCTTATGGGCTAAAGGTAAATGCAGCCAGTGGTGCAGGGCCGGAAGATCAAAGCAGCAACTGCCGCCGGGAATCGAGAAGCGTTGCCTTATGCCACTTAAAAAGCGGTCATCACGTAAATCCTGCCCCAGGCGCGTCGCGGCAATTAATTTGTGGTGCGCGATATCCATATTATCAAGTAACTTTAAAAGCGCGGTCTGATCCACACCCTCGACATTTAACCAATTTTTTAACCGGACTCTTTGTTTCTCAAGATCTTTAGCCAGCTCGGTTTTAAGCTGAACCTGATCAAGAATTTCCAATAAGTCAAACAGCGCGCGGAAGAATACCTGATGCTGCCATTGGTCGCTCAGCTGGCTGGCATGGGTCATTTGCCGGATCAAAGACTCAAGGCGTAAGTAAATACGCACTCTTTCATTCAACGGATGTTCAAAACGGTTTGTCTGCATGAGTGCACCTTGAATTGAACCTCTAGAGAAGGCTCTGAATGTATCGTTACTTAATGTCAGTGGAATTACTGATAAAGCCGGCTCATTTCGAGATATTGTTGATGTAATTCCGCTACTTTATTTTCAAGTACAGTGCTGTCGCCATTATTACAAATGATGTCGTCTGCAGCGGCGTTTCTTTGTTCTCGAGAGGCCTGCGCCGCCAGGATCTTTTTTACCTGCTCAGGAGCAACCTGGTCGCGCTGCTGAGTACGGGCTACCTGTATCCCTTCATCCACATCCACCACTAACAGGCGGTGAGTCATCGCTTGCAGATTATTTTCAACCATCAATGGCACCACCAGCAAGCAATAAGGGGAGGTTGCCTTCTTTACCTCATCCTGCATTTTTTCCCGAATAAGCGGGTGTAACAGGTTGTTCAGCCACTCTTTAAGAGGTTGTTGATTAAAAATGGCCTGTCTGAGTTTACTTCGGTCAAGGGTGCCATCTGTCAGCAATATGTCAGGACCCAGCTTGTTGATAATCGCCGTTAATCCGGGCGTTCCCGGCTCAACGACCTCCCTGGCAATGACATCGGCATCAATAACGTTTATCTCATATTTAGCGAATAAATCAGCGACAGTGGTTTTCCCACTGCCAATACCGCCCGTTAAGCCAACGACCATAGTCATAGCGACAGTCCTAAATATGAACCGAGGTACCAGTCAATGACTCGGCTCCCCCATAAAATACCGACCCAACCCGCCATCGCCAGGTAGGGGCCAAATGAAAAAGGTGTTTGCGAATCTGATTTTTGCATACGCAACAAGATGATGCCACAGATTGCACCTACCAAGGAAGAGAGCAGGACCACAAAAGGCAGAGTCTGCCAGCCCAGCCAGGCACCAAGCGCGGCTAACAGCTTAAAATCGCCATATCCCATACCTTCTTTGCCGGTTAGCAATTTAAAGCACCAGTATAAGCTCCATAGCGAGAGGTAGCCGGCCATCGCCCCGATAATAGCATCTTGCAGCGAGACCGGCCCCCAGCCAAGCAAGGCAACAAAAATACCGGTCCACATCAGCGGTAAGGTGATTTGATCGGGCAGTAACATTTTATCGAGATCAATAAAGGTCAGAGCGATCAGTGCAAAGCTGAAGAAAATAACGGCCAGGGCCCATGGTGAAGGCGGCAGCATCATGGCTATTGTGGCGGTCATTATTGCCGTTAATAGCTCAATCGCCGGATAGCGGGCACTGATTTTGGCCTGACAGGCACTGCAGCGACCTTTAAGCAAGAGCCAGCTGATCACCGGGATGTTCTCCCACATGGTGATAGAATGCTGGCAGTGCGGGCAGCGGGAACGGGGTACGTTGAGGTTAAACGGTGTTGCCGTTTCAGCATTCGTGCCAAATTCAGGGAAGCAGTCAATGCAATCAGCTTTCCATTGCCGTTCCATCATAACGGGTAAGCGGTAAATCACCACATTTAAGAAACTGCCAATCAACAGCCCGAAAATAGCACTGGAGAGAGGAAATAACCAAGGGTAGTAAGTAAGCAGTTCCATGAAAATGTCTCATATTAGTTATTACGGTTATTGTAGGGGATTAAGGGGGGAGATCCTAGCGATCAGGCATAGCGGCCCTATGGCCCTATGGCCCTAAGACCCTATGGCTAAAGCGGAAAAGCTGGGATCCGACGCGGCTTGGCAAACCTGTTTTCAGGACCACTTTACTCTAGGATCTCGAACCTCCATCATTACCCAATGACACTCATCAAGGTGAAAATAGGCATATACATGGCGACCAACAGGCTGCCAATAAGCCCGCCCAGGATCAGAATAATCAGCGGCTCGAGAATTTTGCCCAGATTATCGACCGTGTTATCGACATCGTCTTCATAGAGCAGGGCCATTTTATTGAGCATGTCATCCAGCGCCCCCGACTCTTCACCAATCATGGTCATTTGCAGCATAAGCTCAGGAAAAACATTACACTGACGTAGAGATAGGTATAGAGGCATCCCAGCTGCCGTACTGGTATACGCTTCGTGAATTGCTTGTTGAATATGGAGGTTGCCGGTGGTTTTACCGGCTGATTGCAGCCCGGTGAGCAGAGGGATTCCGGCACTGAACGTGGTCGCCAGGGTGCGGGCAAAACGCGCAATCGTGGCTTTGAGCAGTACTTTACCCAAGATGGGGAGCTTCAGAGTGAGTCGATTGGAGGCCAGTCTTAAGCGGTAGAATTTTTTATAGCAGGAGCGGTAGAGTAATAAGAGGGCGGTGAGCGCAATGGCCAGATAGCCTCCGTCGTTAGTCAGAAAATCCGATGCCTTAATGACCTGACGGGTAAACCACGGCAGTTCAGCGCCAAAACTGCTGAAAATACTGGCAAATTGCGGGATCACAAAGACCAGCATCATAATGGTGACCAATACGGCCGTAAAGGTCACCATTGCCGGGTAAATCATCGCCTTAATGACTTTCTTGCGGGTGGATTCGCTTTTTTCCCGGTAAGTGGCAATACGGGAAAAGACCTCACCGAGGTGTCCTGTTTGCTCGCCGGTCTCTACCAGATCACAAAAAAACGTATCAAACAGCGGGGAGCTGGTTTTCAATGCCTTGGCTAACGACGAACCCGCTTCAACCTGGGTTGTGACCTGTGACAGTACAGCCCGAACTTCCGATTTATGGTGGCTTTGTGAGATCAGTTTGAAAGATTGTACCACTGGTACGCCCGATTCAATCATGGTGGCCAGTTGACGAGTCGTTTCGGTGATATCTCCCGATGACATCTGGTTTCTCAGTTTGCTGAACGTTGACGGTTTGCGGCGTTTTATTTTTTTTATTTGGATCCGTTGTTCCGTCAACTTGCTGCGAATTTCCTGTTCCTGAAAGCCAATAATGACGCCGGAGACTTTTCGGCCCGCCGGATTGATGCCGCGCCAGTGGTAATAGCGTAATTTATTGGCTGGTTTCATGACGGATCCTTATTATTTTCGAGTTTCGAGTTTCGAGTTTCGAGTTACTAGTCACTCGCCACTAGCTACTCAAAACTCAACACGATTAATAATGCAAAACACGTTGCAGCTCAGCCAGGCTGGTAATGCCATCTGTGAGCTTTTCAATCCCCGATTGCTGCAGGCGCTGCATGCCTTGTTGACAGGCGATGGCTTCCAGCTCCAAGGTACTTGCTCCCGCGACCAGGGCTTCGGCCAGCTCGCGGCTAAAGGGCATCACTTCATAGATCCCGACCCGGCCTAAATAGCCTTTATTGCAATCATCGCAGCCGTGTTCGCTGGCTTTGAAAATCACGCTGGTTAACGGGATCGCAAGCTTATCCCGGCTGATCGGGTCAATATCATGGATCTGTTTACAGTGCGGGCATAAGCGTCGAGCCAGACGCTGGGCGATAATCAGGCTCAGCGAAGAGGCCAGATTGAAATCTTCGATCCCCATATTGGTGAGGCGGGTGACGGTCTCTGCCGCAGAATTGGTATGCAAGGTCGAAAGTACCAAGTGGCCGGTTTGGGCGGCTTTTACCGCAATGGCGGCGGTTTCAATATCACGGATCTCGCCGACCATCACGATATCCGGATCCTGACGTAAAAACGACCGCAGCGCTTCGGCAAACCCCAGACCAACCTGGGTATTGATGTGAACCTGGTTAATGCCCGGCAGGTTGATTTCGACCGGATCTTCGGCCGTTGACACATTGCGCGCGTCGGTATTGAGGATCTTAAGTCCGGTATAAAGAGAGACGGTTTTGCCGCTGCCGGTCGGCCCGGTCATCAGGATCATCCCCTGCGGCTGCTCAAGTGCCGCAAGATAGTCCTGCTTTTGCTTGGCGTTATAACCGAGAAGATCGATATCCAGACTGGCGCTGGAGCCGTCAAGAATTCGCAGGACGATCTTTTCGCCCCACAGTGTCGGCAGGCTGGAAACCCGCAGATCAACCGCGAGGGTGGGGGTTAACTTGAGTTTGATCCGGCCGTCTTGCGGCTGGCGGCGCTCGGCAATATTGAGCTTTGACATCACCTTTAAACGGGTCGATAAGCGGCGTGACAGCTGAGCGGGCGGGGTGGCATGCTGATGCAGGATACCGTCACAGCGAAAGCGGATCCGGTAGCTCTCTTCATAGGGTTCAAAATGGATATCCGAGGCTTTTTTCCGCACCGCCTCAAGCAGTACCTGGTTGATGTAGCGGGTAACCGGCGCGCTGTCCTGGCTTAAATCGGTTGTCTCGTCAATTTCACTGTCGCTGATATCAACCAGATCGTCCAGATCCTGATCGCTGACATCGCGGCGATGCTGGGTTTCGCCAATGTCGCTGCCGTAAATCCGCCGGATGGCGCTTTCAAGCTGTTTATTTTCGAGCAGCAGCGGCTCGATATTTTTGCCGGTGGCAAAGCGGAACTCATCCTGGGCATCAGTATAGGTGGGGTCGCTGATCCCCAGCAACAGGGTCGATTCGGTCAGCCCTAGCGGCAATACGTGATGGCGCAGTATCAGCTCGCGCTGGTTGAGCGTTTTACAACATCCGGTGTAATCGTACTGGTGCACATCGACCCGCTCGAGGGCAAAAATCGACTCAAGGTGACGCGCCAGTTCGCCGTCGCTGAAAACGGCCAGAGACACCAAGGCAGAAGGCACATTAGTGCCTTCTGCCCGGACAAAGTCCACCACTTGCTGCGCCTGCTCCGGGCTGATCAAGTCAGCCTGGTGCAGGATGGAAGCGAGGTTGGTTTGCATTGGTTATGAGCACGTTGATGGTTTGACTTTAGCGTCTGTAATATCTGAAGTGCATGCCCAAACACCTGTTCCCATAGTACGAGTTAGAACGATTTTTTTCCCATTTACAGGAGGGGTAGCGTTTGCAAACGTGTATGTCATTGTATTTGCTTTTGCATCAAATGCGATCGTGCCCTTAGCGCCTTTTGTTGACCCATTGACAGTCCCTGGATCAGCAGGGAAAGCACCATTATTCATGATGTGATCTTCGACATTGGTTTTTAGCGCAGCTAATTCACCTAAACCTGTATTGGCTTCTGCTTTTGAAACATAATTTTGGTATGCAGGCACCGCAAATGCCGACAAGATGCCGATAATCGCCACTACGATCATCAATTCAATTAGCGTAAAACCATTCTGTTGTTTCATTTTTGTATCCTTCGAAAATTGCCGTCAGGCATTAGTAATTGTCCAGTGAGAATAAAGTTATAGCCAATTGGTTGGGTACTAAACATGGAAGGGCCAGTTGCTCGGCGCAGTCTGAAATATAACGCAAGCGATTACATTTGTTGCATATGCAGGAGGGGGGTGGGACGCAGTTTTTTATTAAGAAAATTATCAACTTAGTGGGTGTTGGGGTCTGTTTTCTGATGGAGTATGTTGAATGTTTTGGGGGAAGAGTAAATTCGGTCCTGTGGTCCTGTGGTCCTGTGGTCCTGTGGTCCTGTGGGGTGTTAGAACTTCGGTCAGAAAAGAATAGAAGTAAAAAATAAGAAAGTCTGAAAGAAAGAAGTGGCTTTATTGTGATGTGAACTTTGATGAAGAGCAGCCCCAGGGCCTAGGACCGCTCTTACCATAGTACCGCTTTTAGACAAACCTCATCGATAGATCCATCGCCTTGAGGTGCTTGGTCAGCGCCCCGACAGAAATGTAATCGACGCCGGTTTCGGCAAATTCACGGATCGTCTCTAGGGTCACGTTACCGGAATTTTCTAATGCCGCCCGGCCCTGGTTGATTTCAACCGCTTTGCGCATCATCTCGGTGGTGAAGTTATCCAGCATGATGATGTCGGCACCGGCATCAATCGCCTGTTGCAGCTCGTCCAGATTTTCCGTTTCGATTTCGACCGGCTTGCCGGGGTTGAGTTGTTTCGCCGCCTCGACAGCTTGGGCAATGCCGCCGCAGGCTATGATGTGGTTTTCTTTGAGCAGATACGCATCAAAGACCCCGATACGGTGATTATAGCCGCCGCCGCAGGTGACCGCATATTTCAGCGCACTGCGCAGGCCCGGAATGGTTTTACGGGTATCAAGCAGGCGGGTACGGGTTCCTTCGAGTTGCTTGGCATACTGGGCGACAACGGTGGCACAGCCCGACAGGGTCTGGATGAAGTTCATGGCATTGCGTTCACCGGTGAGCAAAATACGCGACGGGCCGGTCAGGGTGCAGAGAGTCTGGTTTGGCTCTACGGTATCGCCATCCTGGACATGCCATTCGATAGTCACTTCGCCGCCCAACTGTTTGAAGACTTCATCAGCCCATAGCTGACCACAGAACACGCCGTGTTCACGGGTAATAATGGTCGCCACATTCTGGCTTTGTGCCGGGATCAGGCTGGCGGTAATATCGAGCTCAGGATTGATCGTACCGCCCAGATCTTCACGCAGGGTATCTGCGACCGCGCGGCTGATCTCTTGCGGTAATTGTTGTTTTAAGTAGTCTAAGCGCGCTTGGCTGTCGTGTTTTCTTTCCATCTTAGTCATGGCGGATCCGTAGCAATAGGTTGAGCTGCTAATGAACAGGAAAAGCGGGTAGAATTTTCCCGGATTTTAATAATGCTGATCATACCTTGAGATGCCGCGAGATGCGAGAACCCAGAACCGAGGAAAAGCAAGAAAGAGCGGTTTTAACAGCGGCCCTATGGCCCTAAGGTTCTATGGGAAGAGCAGAAAAGCTTGACTCTCAGTCGTGGCTCAGGGAGTCTGCCTGACAGGACCCGAGAAATAGAAGCCAGGGCGCTGCGCTTTGAGATGCGTGATGTGTCCTCTAGGATTTTTTCACTCGATACTCGCTTCTAGGATCTTAACCCCACAGGATTAACAAATGTTCACAATCAATAATAATCACTGGCTCGACGGCGTCAAACACGTCCCTTCCCCTTTTTATGATCAACGCCCGGAAGCCCTGGATATTTCGCTGCTGGTGGTACACAACATCAGTTTGCCGCCGGGACAGTTCGGCGGCCCTTATATTGAACAACTCTTTACCGGACAGTTAAATCCGAATGAACATCCCTATTTCGAGGTAATTTCTGGATTACGTGTGTCAGCACACTGTTTAATCAGACGAAATGGCGGTATTATTCAGTTTGTACCGTTTGATTGTCGCGCCTGGCATGCCGGAGTTTCACGTTTTGCCGAGCGAGACAAATGTAATGATTTTTCTATTGGTATAGAACTGGAAGGAACGGACACCCTCCCTTATACCCAGGCTCAGTACGACACCTTAACAGGGCTTAGCCGGGCTATCATGACACGTTATCCTCATATCAATACTTCCCGGATCACCGGGCATGAGTTTATTGCGCCGGGCCGCAAAACCGATCCCGGTCTGGCTTTTGACTGGCGATTGTTTAAAACCGCGCTGTTCAATATTTGCTAGTGTCGAATGAGATAATGGTTGGTAAGCATTTGGTCTGACCATTAACAATTTTCTACCTTCTATCACACTCCCGCCTGTTACCACCTCTTTTTAATAATGTTTTCATAAGTTGATACAATTTGACGTTTTTGTTAAATCACCCGTCATTCTATGATTTCCATCAAGTCGCGGGTGGACATCTTCAATTATTTCTGTAAACTTTATTCCCATTGTTAAATTGGTAAGACCAATTATCCGCACTTAGTTACATAGTGGATTTGTCTGAAACGATATAAGTACAAGAAGCATAAATAAAAAATGACTTATAAACGGATTCGCCAACCTAAGCTCTCCGATGCTATCGAGCAGGAGATTGAGCGTCTGATCTTGGAGGGCACCTTGTCCCCCGGGCAGCAGCTACCTCCGGAGCGTGAGTTGGCTAGGCAATTCGATGTTTCACGTCCCTCAGTGCGGGAAGCTATCCAGCGACTTGAAGCTAAAAAACTGCTCACTCGTCGCCAGGGCGGGGGTACGTTTGTGACCGAGAAACTATGGCAGAGTTTTTCTGAACCATTGTTGGATTTGCTGGCGGCTCACCCTGAAACACAACTGGACTTGCTAGAAGCCCGTCATGCCCTTGAGGGGCTTGCTGCTTATTACGCAGCATTACGAGGCAACGAAGAAGATTTCACTCGTATTCGTGACTGTCATACACGGATACAAGAGGCTCAGCAGCAAGGCGATCAGAAAGCCGAAGCCAGCGCGGTAATGCAGTACCTGATTGCGGTGACCGAATCCGCACATAACGTGGTATTGCTGCATATCATCCGCAGCCTGGCCCCATTGCTAGAGCAAAACGTATTACAAAACTTTGAGCTCCTGAACCGCCGCCCAGAAGTGGTGGGAAAGGTGCGAAAGCATCGAGCCGATATTGTGCAAGCGATTGTTTCTGGTCAGCCAGAACAAGCTCGTGAAGCATCGCATGCACATTTGGCTTATATCGAGGAAACCCTGTTGGATTTAACGCGTGAAGATAGCAGACGTGAACGCTCTCTTCGTCGGATTCAACAACGCAAGGATGGGCTGGATTAATACCCCTCATATAAGCCGAGGCAGGTAGTAAACAGTCGCGACATTGTTAGTTTTGTAGATTATCAACGAAAGGATAGATCGCATGTCTGAAGTCATGAAAAATGACGTTGACGCACTTGAGACTCAAGAGTGGCTAGAAGCTCTTGAATCAGTAGTTCGTGAAGAAGGTGTAGAACGTGCTCAGTACCTACTTGAGCAAGTGTTGGATAAAGCACGCTTAGACGGTGTAGATATGCCAACGGGCATCACTACTAACTACATTAATACGATTCCAGCTGCACAAGAGCCTGCGTATCCGGGTGATACCACTCTTGAGCGTCGTATTCGTTCCATTATCCGTTGGAACGCAATCATGATCGTACTACGTGCTTCTAAGAAAGATTTAGACCTGGGTGGCCACATGGCTTCTTATCAGTCGGCATCTGCTTTCTACGAAGTATGTTTCAACCACTTCTTCCGTGCACCAAATGAAGTTGATGGCGGCGATTTGGTTTACTACCAGGGCCATATATCTCCGGGTATCTATTCTCGTGCATTTGTTGAAGGCCGTTTAACTGAAGAGCAGTTAGATAACTTCCGTCAAGAAGTTGATGGTAAAGGTATCCCTTCATACCCGCACCCTAAACTAATGCCTGAGTTCTGGCAGTTCCCGACTGTATCTATGGGTCTTGGCCCTATCTCTGCCATCTATCAAGCCCGCTTCCTAAAATACCTGGAAGGTCGTGGTCTTAAGCAGACATCTGCTCAGCGCGTCTATGCGTTTCTGGGTGACGGTGAGATGGATGAGCCAGAATCACGCGGTGCAATTTCGTTCGCTTCGCGTGAAAAGCTAGACAACCTATGCTTCCTGATCAACTGTAACCTACAGCGTCTAGACGGCCCTGTTATGGGTAACGGCAAGATCATTCAAGAGCTGGAAGGCCTGTTCAAAGGTGCTGGCTGGAATGTGGTGAAAGTGGTTTGGGGTAACAACTGGGATGCGCTGCTAGCGAAAGACACGACCGGTAAGCTTCTTCAGCTAATGAACGAAACTATCGATGGTGACTACCAGACATTCAAAGCTAAAGACGGCGCTTATGTACGTGAGCACTTCTTTGGTAAGTACCCAGAGACAGCGGCGCTGGTTGCCGATATGACCGATGACGAGATCTTCGCGCTGAAGCGTGGCGGTCACGAGTCTTCTAAGCTGTTCGCTGCGTTCAACAATGCAAAAGAAACCACGGGTCGTCCAACAGTCATCCTTGCTAAAACCGTTAAAGGTTACGGTATGGGTGATGCGGCCGAAGGCAAGAACATTGCTCACGGTGTGAAGAAAATGGACATGACGCATGTTCAGCACCTGCGTGATCGTCTTGGCCTGCAAGATCTGGTTGCTGACGAAGACATGAAGTCTCTTCCGTATCTGAAGCTGGAAGAAGGTTCTGCTGAGTATAATTACCTGCATGCCCGTCGTAACGCCCTGTACGGTTACACGCCAAAGCGTCTGCCTAAGTTCACTGAAGAGCTGGCTATTCCTGAGGTTGAAGAGTTCAAGCCACTGCTTGACGCGCAAAAGCGTGATATTTCGACCACAATGGCATTTGTTCGTACGTTGAACATCCTGCTTAAAAACAAAGGCATTGGTAAGAACATCGTTCCTATCATCGCCGATGAAGCACGTACCTTCGGTATGGAAGGTCTGTTCCGTCAAATTGGTATCTACAACCCGCACGGCCAGGAATATACCCCTGAAGACCGTAGCGTTGTTTCTTACTATAAAGAAGCAACGTCAGGTCAGGTACTGCAAGAAGGTATCAACGAGCTTGGTGCAATGTCTTCATGGGTTGCTGCGGCAACATCATACAGCACCAATGATCTGCCGATGATCCCGTTCTACATCTATTACTCTATGTTCGGTTTCCAGCGCGTTGGCGACATGGCATGGATGGCGGGCGACCAACAAGCACGTGGTTTCCTACTCGGTGCAACGGCTGGCCGTACGACCCTAAACGGTGAAGGCCTGCAGCACGAAGATGGCCACAGCCACATTCAGGCGAACACAGTACCTAACTGTATCTCTTACGATCCAACGTTTGCTTACGAGCTGGCGATTATCATGCAAGACGGTATTCGTCGCATGTACGGTGAGAACCAAGAGAATGTGTTCTACTACCTGACGCTAATGAACGAAAATTACGCAATGCCAGCAATGCCGGAAGGCGCTGAAGAAGGCATTCGTAAGGGTATCTACAAGCTGGAATCTTACGCTGGTTCTGAGTCAGCAAAAGCGCCTAAGGTTCAGTTGATGAGCTCTGGTACGATCATGAACGAAGTACGCAAAGCCGCTCAGATCCTTAGCGATGATTACGGCGTAGCTTCTGACATTTACTCCGTTACTTCATTCAATGAGCTGACGCGAGACGGCCAAGATGTTGAGCGTTTCAACATGCTGCACCCGGAAGCAGAGCAGAAAGTACCTTACATCACGACAGTAATGGGCAGTGAACCTGCAATCGCAGCAACGGACTACATGAAGAACTATGCTGAGCAAGTTCGAGCATTCATGCCGTCTGAATCTTTCAAAGTACTTGGTACTGATGGTTTCGGTCGTTCTGACAGCCGTGAAAACCTACGTCGTCACTTCGAAGTTAACGCGGGCTACGTGGTAGTTGCGGCACTGACTGAACTGGCTAAACGTGGTGATATCGAGAAATCTGTCGTTGCACAAGCAATTGCGAAATTCGAGATCGACGCTGACAAGACGAACCCGCTATACGCGTAAGAGGCAATAAAACATGGCAATCGAAATTAATGTACCTGACATTGGTGCAGACGAGGTTGAAGTCACTGAAATTCTTGTTAGCGTTGGCGACAAGGTTGAAGAAGAGCAATCTCTGATCACTGTAGAAGGCGACAAAGCCTCTATGGAAGTACCAGCTTCTCAAGCGGGTATTGTTAAAGAAATCAAAATCGCTGAAGGCGACACGGTTTCTACCGGTTCTTTAATCATGATTTTTGAAGCAGAAGGCGCAGCCGCTGCGCCAGCACCTGCAGTTGAAGCGGCGGCACCTGTTGCAGCGGCTCCTGCGGCGGCTGAGCTGAAAGAAGTTCACGTACCGGATATCGGTGGTGACGAAGTCGAAGTGACTGAAATCATGGTGGCTATTGGCGACAGCATCGAAGAAGAGCAATCTCTTCTTACTGTTGAAGGCGATAAAGCATCAATGGAAGTACCTGCCCCGTTTGCTGGGGTACTAAAAGAAATCAAAATTGCAGTTGGCGATAAAGTATCAACGGGCTCTTTGGTGATGATCTTTGAAGTGGCAGGCTCTGGCGCATCAGTTGCACCTGCAGCACCTGCCGTTGAAGCGGCGGCACCGGTTGCAGCTGCACCAGCAGCCTCTGCAGCAAAAGACGTTCACGTACCGGATATCGGCGGTGACGAAGTAGAAGTGACTGAAATCATGGTTGCTGTTGGCGATACCGTTGAAGAAGAGCAATCTCTGATCACGGTTGAAGGTGACAAGGCTTCTATGGAAGTACCGGCACCGTTCGCGGGTACCGTTAAAGAAATCAAGATCGCGGCTGGTGACAAAGTGTCTACTGGTTCTCTGATCATGGTCTTTGAAGTGGCGGGCGCAGCGCCTGCACCGGTTGCAGCGGCGCCTGTTGCTCAAGCAGCCGCACCGGCACCTGCAGCTCAAGCGGCACCAGCCGCTCCGGCTGCAACGGGCGACTTCCAGGAAAACAACGAGTATGCGCACGCATCGCCAGTTGTTCGCCGTATTGCTCGTGAGTTCGGTGTTAACCTGTCTAAGGTGAAAGGAACGGGTCGTAAGAGCCGTATCCAGAAAGAAGACGTACAGAACTACGTGAAAGAAGCGCTTAAGCGCCTTGAATCTGGTGCTGCGGCATCAGCTAAAGGTGGCGACGGTTCTGCACTGGGTCTGCTACCTTGGCCGAAAGTTGACTTCAGCAAGTTTGGTGACGTTGAGACGAAGCCTCTGTCTCGCATCAAGAAGATCTCTGGCGCTAACCTGCACCGTAACTGGGTAATGATCCCGCACGTTACACAGTGGGATAACGCAGACATCACTGCGCTGGAAGCATTCCGTAAAGAGCAGAACGCAATTGAAGCGAAGAAAGACACAGGCATGAAGATCACGCCGCTTGTGTTTATCATGAAAGCTGTTGCTAAAGCACTTGAAGCATTCCCGTCCTTCAACTCTTCTCTTTCAGAAGACGGTGAAAGCCTGATCCTGAAGAAGTATGTGAATGTGGGTATCGCTGTTGATACGCCAAACGGCCTGGTTGTTCCGGTATTCAAAGACGTGAACAAGAAAGGTATCTACGAGCTGTCTGAAGAGCTAATGGCTGTTTCTAAGAAAGCACGTGCTGGTAAGCTGACGGCTGCAGATATGCAGGGTGGCTGTTTCACTATCTCTAGCCTTGGTGGCCTGGGCGGTACTGCATTTACCCCAATCGTAAATGCACCAGAAGTCGGTATCCTTGGGGTATCTAAGTCTGAAATGAAACCAGTATGGAACGGCAAGGACTTCGAACCTCGCCTGATGCTTCCTCTGTCACTGTCTTACGATCACCGTGTGATCGATGGTGCTGAAGGTGCGCGTTTCATTACTTACCTCAACGGTTGTCTGTCTGATATTCGTCGTCTGGTTCTTTAATTATTTTTAATTAGGAACAGACTTCGGTCACCGACAAGACAGCAACCGTAAGGTTATTACCGCCCAATTTCGGTATCAGTGAAAAATCTGATACCGGAATTGTTGTATAGCTCACAGGCTCTGTGATTTTATTTTTCACTCCGTTAACACCTCTGTAAAATGTTATGTGGCTGAAAAACAATAAAATCGAATATCTTTACAAGCCTGTCAGGGATAAAAGACTACAACGAGGTCAAGATGAGCAAAGAAATCAAAGCCCAGGTCGTGGTACTTGGTGCCGGTCCTGCCGGTTACTCCGCAGCATTCCGTTGTGCTGACTTGGGTCTGGAAACAGTACTCATCGAACGCTACAACACCCTAGGTGGTGTTTGCTTGAACGTGGGTTGTATCCCATCGAAAGCACTACTGCACGTAGCTAAAGTTATTGAAGAAGCCAAAGCGCTGGCCGACCACGGTATCGTTTTTGGCGAACCTCAAACTGATATCTCTAAGATCCGTTTGTGGAAAGAAAAAGTTGTAAATCAGTTGACTGGCGGTCTTGGCGGTATGGCTAAGATGCGTAAAGTGACGGTTGTTAATGGTTTCGGTAAATTTACCGGTCCTAACAGCATCGTTGTGGAAGGCGAAGAAACAACAACAGTTAACTTCGACAATGCGATTATTGCAGCGGGCTCTCGTCCAATTAAACTGCCATTTATCCCGCATGACGATCCACGTATCTGGGATTCTACTGATGCGCTGGAACTGAACGAAGTGCCAGAGAAACTGCTGGTCATGGGCGGCGGTATCATCGGCCTTGAAATGGGTACGGTTTACCACGCTCTGGGTTCTCAGATCGACGTTGTTGAAATGTTCGATCAGGTGATCCCTGCTGCAGATAAAGATATCGTTAAAGTTTACACCAAGCGTGTGAAGAACAAGTTCAACCTGATGCTGGAAACGAAAGTGACCGCGGTTGAAGCCAAAGAAGACGGTATCTACGTATCAATGGAAGGCAAGAAAGCACCTGCTGAGCCGACCCGTTATGATGCGGTACTGGTTGCAATCGGCCGTGTTCCTAACGGTACACTGCTTGATGCGGGTATTGCGGGCATTGATGTCGATGAGCGTGGTTTCATCAACGTCGATAAGCAGATGCGCACGAACGTTTCTCACATTCACGCGATTGGTGACATTGTAGGCCAGCCTATGCTTGCTCACAAAGGTGTGCATGAAGGCCACGTTGCGGCTGAAGTGATCTCGGGTAAGAAGCACTACTTCGATCCTAAAGTGATCCCTTCAATTGCCTATACGGAGCCGGAAGTTGCTTGGGTAGGTAAGACCGAGAAAGAAGCGAAAGCGGAAGGCATCAACTACGAAGCCGCCACTTTCCCTTGGGCGGCATCGGGCCGTGCAATCGCATCTGACTGTGCTGACGGTATGACGAAGCTTATCTTCGATAAAGACACTAACCGCGTTATCGGTGGTGCTATCGTCGGTACCAATGCCGGTGAGTTGCTTGGCGAAATCGGCCTGGCGATCGAGATGGGCTGTGATGCAGAAGATATCGCTCTGACGGTTCACGCCCACCCAACGCTTCACGAGTCAATCGGTATGGCGGCAGAGATCTACGAAGGTAGCATCACTGACTTACCGAATGCGAAAGCGAAGAAAAAGAAGAAGTAATTTTTTCGTATTCTGAAAAGGAGCCATAAGGCTCCTTTTTTTTGTGCGAAAAACAGAGGAGAGGGGCGAGTCTCGAGCGATCTCGCCCTGCTTTTTAAAGCTTAAACGTCCCCACCATTTCATCCAAACGCTTAGACAGTTCGCGTAGAGACTGGCTGGAGTGAGCCAGTTCAGTCGCGGTATCTGCCGTGCGCTGGGTGGTTTCGTTGATCTCTTCGATGTTGCGGTTAATATCATGCACCACGGTCGATTGCTCTTCAGTTGCCGTTGCCACCTGGGTGTTCATATCTGAAATCAGCGTAATGCGATCGGCTATCGAGACCAGTGCCCCGGATGCCTCATCCGTTGCTGACACTCCGTCAGAGGTCAGCTGGCGGCTCTGCTGCATCGCCGTTACTGCATTGCCTGCCTCTTCCTGCAGGCGGTTGATCATGGTTTGAATTTCATCGGTAGAATCTGCTGTGCGGCTGGCCAGGCTGCGAACTTCATCGGCAACCACGGCGAAACCACGCCCTTGCTCACCGGCCCGGGCGGCTTCAATCGCAGCATTCAGCGCCAACAGGTTGGTTTGATCTGAAATGCTACGGATCACATCTAAGATACTGCCGATAGCCTGGGTGTTGTTCGCCAGGGAGCCAATGACTTCGCTGACCTGTTCGACATCGCCCGATAACTGATTAATGGTATCTCTGGCCTGGGTCACAATAGCCTGGCCATTGTTGGTTGCTTCTTCAGCGCCATGCGCGGCCTCGGCGGCTTGGGCCGCATTACCGGCTATCTCGTTAACGGTCGCCCCCATCTGATTGATGGCGGTAACCACCTGAATGGTGCGGTCGCGCTGGCTGTGGCTATTATCAAGCGTCATTTGTGATTGAGTCGCGACCGATTCAGCGGCCTCACGCAGGGCATTACCCGTTTCAGCGACCTCTTTGACCGAGTAATGGATTTTGCCGATGAAGCTGTTAAAGCCTTCTGCGAGCTGAGCAATTTCATCTTTACCCTGAATCTCAATGCGGTGACGCAAATCACCTTCGCCTTCACCCAGATCTTTGAACACGGAGGCTAAGCGTTCGATTGGACGGGTGATGTTACTGGCCAGCCAGATAGCGAGCAGAACAAAAATGACCGCGATAGCAGCCGTCCACATCATGATCTCGTTTCGGGCCTGGTTAAGGCCGGCAAAGGCTTCTTCTTTCGGGAGTTCTGCAACGATATACCAGCCCATGGAAGGGATATAGCTGGTCGCCAACAGGGTCGCTTGTCCGCCGACCTCAGATTCTGCAAAGTTAAAGCTGTCTTTGTTTAGCAGTTGGCGGGCAATAGCCGAGCCGTAGAGTTGGTTCAGGTCGGTTTTACCCATTTTCCCGCTGTCTTTGTGCAGGCGGATCATGCCTTCGGCATCGGTAAGGTAAACAAAGCCACTTTGTTCCAGTTGAAACTGATTAATGAACGTGACCATTTCATTTAATGATTTAGACAAGCCTGACATGCCTTGGCCATTAAGCTGCTGGAAGTTCACAAAGAGTTTTACGTCACCGTTGGCTTCACGAAAGACATTTAGCATCTTGGCATCACCACTGTTCTTATAATCAAAGAACCAACCATCCTGTTGCTGATTGAGGCGGCGGAGAAATCCATCCTGGTTCCAGTAATGATTACTGCTCCGATCAGCAACAGAGGAGTCGACTAAGTTATATTGAATTCTGATATCATTCAGAATCTGAACTAGTTGCGCTTCTTGTTGAGGTGAACGGGCACCATTATAGAACTCGATAATAAAGCGGTTAGTGGCCAATTGCTCCGCAGCAGATTGTATAACCGCTATTTCTTTGTCGATAGTTTCTCTTATCTGGATCAAAGTGGCTGGAAGTTCGGACGCTAATAATCGTTCTTCGACCACATTACGGGCTTGGTTCTGGCTGATAAATCCGACCAGGGCCGTCGAAGCCAGTACGGCAAGCACTATCGCAAAGATCAGCTTTTGTTTTATGGTTAGTTGGTTGAACGTCATAATGATGAGTTACTTGTCTGTTGTGATATTAATAAGTAGCTATTTCGCTTCAGGGCGATTTGAACAGCTAAAGAAGTATTTGCAAATATGCCAATCTTAATATTATTGTAATTAATTAAGTGATTGATATTAATTAATTTTATTGGTGTATGTGTTCAGTTCACGGATTTTAAAGAGAATGATATTTGTGAATCCATCACTGAAAAATCGGCACTCCTGTGTTTATCGGTCCACTTGTTACATAACTTTAGTGATTAATATCACTTTTTGTCTGTTGCTATCCTTTAAATCGTTAGCGGATGACAGGCCTAAAATTGGCGTGGCGTTTGGTGGCGGCGGCTCGAAGGGGGCTGCTCATATCGGGGTGTTGAAAGCGCTGGAAGAAATGCATATTCCGGTGGATTATATTGCCGGAACCAGCATGGGAGCTTATGTCGGAGGCTTGTATGCGACAGGTATGAGTGCTGATGAAATAGAAGCTTTTATTGACACCGTGGACTGGAGTTCAGGCTATCAGGATCGTGTCGAGCGCAGTGACCGTCGGGTCAGGGAAAAGCAGCAGGAAGATCGTTTTCAGATTAAGACGGATATCGGTTTTGGGTTGTGGGAACTGAAAATGCCCAAAGGCTTTGTTCAAGGGCAAAAAATGGGCGAGATTTTACGCTCGACGTCAGGGGGGCTGCCTAAGTTTGAGAGTTTTGATCAGCTGGCGATCCCGTTTCGGGCGGTAGCCAGTGATATTGAGTCTTTACAACCGGTGATATTGGCCAGAGGGGATTTAGCGGAGGCCATGCAAGCCAGCATGTCTATTCCCGGTATTTTACCGCCAATGGCGTTGAACGACCAGCTACTGGTTGATGGCGGTATCACCAATAACTTACCGATCTCGGTGGTAAAGGAGATGGGGGCCGACATTATTATAGCGGTCGATATCAGCAATGATTTTAAACGCCGCGATGAGCTGAATAATTACTTTGCCGTGATGGATCAGCTGACAGATTTTATGGTTCGCAATAATGTGACGCAACAGATCGCATTGCTCAGTGAGCGGGATTTCTTGATCCGACCCGATACCCAGGGCATTAAAACCATCGATTTTCAGCGAATGCCAGAAGCGTATGAGATTGGCTATAATACGACGATGGCGATGAAAGAGCAGCTGTCTCAGCTTGGCAGCTCGGTAACCTATCAGACCTATATCGATAATAAACAGCATCGCCGCCGTCAGTTGAAGCATTTCGATAAGCTGCGGGTTGATGAAATTCGCCTTGCCAATTATAGCCAATATTCAGATGAGGCATTGCTTAAGCGGCTGGATCTCGAATCCGGAGCAACAATCAGTGCAGAACAACTCGCTGATAGCGTTCGTAATCTTTATGCTCTGGATCGATTCGAGCGGATTGATTACAGCATTGAACAAGAGCACGGAAAAAATGTCGTGGCTCTGGATGTTCAGGAAAAAAGCTGGGGGCCGAACTTTGTTGATTTACGTTTTGCGCTCGAAGATGACTTTAAAAACACCACGGATTATTCGATCGGTGTGGCATTTAATGTCACCGGCTTAAGTGATGCGGGGGCCGAGTGGCGAACCGAGCTGGAATTCGGTACCGATAAAAGGGCGGCAACTGAAATGTATCTGCCCTTTATCAGCGATCAGGAATGGTTTGCTTTGCTCGGTGCAGAGTATGAAATCAGCCATAAAAACCTGGCGCTCAATGAAGCCGAGCCTTTGTTAGCCGATATTGATGACTTTATATCAGCAAAGTATGTGAAGACAGCGCTGGATGCGTCATTGGGCTGGCAGCCAGAACTGTGGCAGGAGGTACGCTTAGGCTATCGCTATATTGACGGTGATGTGACTTTCCCGGGCTTTTTTGGTGAGCTATTAGGAACCCTGTCACGCAGCAGCAACGTTGGCTATATTAGCTATAACCTCGACACGCTGGATGATTATAGCTTGCCGAGCTACGGTAATTTACTGAAAGTAGAGTTTGCTGTTTCAGATGATAACGTTGAATATTTTGGTGAATCAATCAGCGATATTGCCTTTCTGGCCGAGGCGCGATGGAAAGGAGCCTATACCTATCAACGCCACACTGTTATGGGAAAAGCGGAATACGGGCGTGTCAAATCGGATGAAGATCTGCAGCTGGAACCGGCAGAGCTGGGAGGGTTCTTACACCTGTCAGGCATTCCGAAAAATAGTCTGGCGGGTAATAACAAAATATTTTCTGCTGCCATCTATCGCTATCGTCTGATGGATAATGACTTTGGCCTGTTCAAATCGCCGGTCTATATTGGCGGCTCGGTTGAATGGGGCGGGGTATTCAATGATAACTCGTTACCTTTTGCTGAAGTGCCTAAATACTGGGCGGGTAGTATTTTCAGCGGTATTAAAACCCCGGCGGGGCCGTTAATTCTGGCCTATGGCCGAACCGAAGAAAATTTTGACTCTTTCTATCTGTTTTTGGGCGGAGCGTTCTGAATATCCGAATTGCCGCGGCTAATTAGCTGAAAATGTGAATGTTGTAAAAACAGAGTGGATTTTAATTTTAAGTTAAAACTGGTAAAGTGAGCGAACGGTTTTGATTCCTTCTGCCCGCATTTGGATCTGAGTTTGAGAAACAATACAGCGCGCATGATGAGAGGAGATAAACCACTTCCAAGGATGTTTGACCAATTAAGGTTAAACCGTAATATGAGGAATATGTCGTGCTTGAAGCCTACCGTAAACACGTCGAAGAGCGTGCAGCAGAAGGGATTGTCCCTCAGCCTTTAAATGCTGAGCAGGTTGCCGATCTGGTCGAGCTGTTAAAAACACCGCCAGCAGGTGAAGAGTCTGCACTGCTTGATCTGCTAGAAAACCGTATTCCGCCTGGCGTAGATGAAGCTGCTTATGTTAAAGCGGGCTTTTTAGCCGCCATCACTCAAGGTGAAGCAGTCTCTCCTATTGTTAGCAAAGAAAAAGCCGCAGAACTTCTTGGCACCATGCAGGGTGGTTATAACATTGAACCACTTATCTCTCTGCTTGATGATGCCGAACTTGCTCCTATTGCGGTTAAGGCGCTTTCTCACACCCTGCTGATGTTTGACTCTTTCTATGATGTCGAAGAGAAAGCTAAAGCGGGTAATGACTTCGCCAAGCAAGTTATACAGTCATGGGCTGATGCTGAGTGGTTCCTGTCTAAGCCGGAACTGGCTGAAAAAATTACCCTGACCGTGTTTAAAGTGACGGGCGAAACCAATACCGATGATCTGTCACCGGCACCGGATGCCTGGTCGCGTCCTGATATCCCACTTCACGCCTTAGCCATGCTAAAAAATGCCCGTGAAGGCATTGAACCGGATCAACCAGGCTCAATTGGGCCCATTAAACAAATTGCAGCGCTGCAAGAAAAAGGCCACCAGTTAGTTTACGTGGGCGACGTTGTGGGTACCGGTTCATCGCGTAAATCGGCGACTAACTCCGTGCTTTGGTTTATGGGTGATGACATTCCATATGTACCGAACAAGCGTGCCGGTGGTTATGTGCTGGGCGGCAAGATTGCCCCTATCTTCTTTAATACCATGGAAGATGCCGGCGCATTGCCTATCGAAGTCGATGTCACTGCACTGAATATGGGTGACGTGATTGATGTCTATCCATTTAAAGGTGAAGTTCGCCATCACGGCAGCGATGAAGTGGTTTCGACGTTTGAACTGAAAACCGATGTACTGATTGATGAAGTCCGGGCTGGTGGCCGTATTCCGCTGATCATCGGGCGTGGCCTGACAGATCGTGCGCGCCAGTCACTTTCTCTTCCTGCTTCTGAAGTATTCCGCCGTCCGAGCGAGGTAGCAGATACCGGTAAAGGTTATAGTTTAGCGCAGAAAATGGTGGGTAAAGCCTGCGGTGTTGAAGGCGTTCGTCCCGGCACCTACTGTGAACCCAAGATGACAACGGTGGGTTCGCAAGATACCACCGGGCCTATGACCCGCGATGAACTGAAAGACCTGGCGTGTCTGGGTTTCTCTGCCGACCTAACCATGCAGTCTTTCTGCCATACCTCGGCTTACCCTAAACCCATTGATGTGAAGACTCACCATACGCTACCGGATTTCATTATGAACCGTGGTGGTGTATCACTCCGTCCGGGTGACGGTGTTATCCACTCATGGCTAAACCGTATGCTACTGCCTGATACCGTCGGTACCGGTGGTGATTCACATACCCGTTTTCCGCTGGGTATTTCATTCCCTGCCGGTTCTGGTTTAGTAGCATTTGCTGCGGCAACCGGTGTGATGCCGCTTGATATGCCTGAATCTATCTTGGTTCGCTTTAAAGGTGAAATGCAAGAAGGTATTACCCTGCGTGATTTAGTGCATGCCATTCCTTATTACGCGATTCAGCAAGGGCTGTTGACCGTAGAGAAGGCGGGTAAGATTAATGAATTTTCTGGCCGGGTACTGGAAATTGAAGGTGTTGAACACCTGACGGTTGAACAGGCCTTTGAGCTGTCTGATGCATCCGCTGAGCGTAGTGCGGCAGGTTGTACCGTGAAGCTGTCTGAAGAATCGATTACGGAATACCTGAACTCCAACATCGTGATGTTGAAGTGGATGATCGCTGAAGGTTACGGCGATCGTCGTACTATCGAGCGTCGTGTTACGGCAATGGAAGAGTGGTTGGCTAATCCTGAGCTAATGGAAGCTGACAAAGACGCGGAATACGCACACGTTATCGACATTGATTTGGCTGATATCAAAGAGCCGATTCTTTGTGCGCCAAACGATCCGGATGATGCGCGTCTGCTGTCTGATGTTCAGGGAACACAGATTGATGAAGTGTTCATCGGCTCTTGCATGACCAATATCGGTCACTTCCGTGCCGCAGGTAAGTTGCTTGAGAAATTCGGCGGCCAGTTAGAGACCCGCCTATGGGTGGCTCCGCCAACCAAGATGGATAGAGATCAGCTCACCGAAGAAGGTTACTACGGTATCTTTGGCCGTGCCGGGGTGCGTATTGAAACCCCGGGTTGTTCGCTCTGCATGGGTAATCAGGCGCGTGTTGCCGATAACGCGACCGTGATGTCGACATCAACGCGCAACTTCCCGAATCGATTGGGTACGGGAGCCAATGTCTATCTTTCTTCTGCTGAACTTGCGGCCGTGGGGGCGATCCTTGGTCGTATTCCAACCATGGAAGAGTACCTGGAGTATGCGAAGCAGATTGATGCAACAGCCGCTGATACCTACCGTTACTTGAATTTCCATCGTATGGAAAGCTATACCAAGAAAGCGGATGATGTGATTATCCAGACGGCAGTGTAGAGGTAACAGAGGCGAGGGACGAGTTGCTGGATCCGAGACATTCTTTGTTTCGTCATCATATTGATCCGTTCCGAGGCCATGTAATAAGAAAGAGCAAGCGGTGAGCTTGCTCTTTTTCTTTATGTGGGGGTTATCATTAGTTACTCGAAACTCGAAACTGAATGGTTACCTTTTCCCGACCATAAACATGGCTGCGACATTACGCGCAGTCATCTGGACATTGAAAGCGGCCTCGTTCAGAGCATCACTCAGTGCCATGGCACGAGGAACGACACTGAAGACGGCATCAATACCGTGGTCATACACGACATTGCTGTCTCGCGACACACAGCCCGCAATGGCGATCACCGGAAGGTGAAATTTTTTCGCGGTACGAGCAATACCGATCGGTGTTTTACCGTGAATCGTCTGGCTGTCGATCCGCCCTTCACCGGTGATCACAAGATCGGCATCTGCCACTATATCACTCAGGTTAACCGCATCCATGACAATGTCTATTCCCGGGCGCAGGCTGGCTTGTAGCAGACCAAGCAGTGCGGCACCTAATCCTCCGGCAGCTCCCGCCCCTGCCATGTCTTTTACGTCACGCCCGAGTTGGCGGTTGATGATTTCTGCATAACGGGCCAGGTTGGCGTCGAGCTGCTCGACCATTTCTGGTGTTGCACCTTTTTGCGGGCCAAAGACATGCGAAGCACCTTTAGGACCACAAAGGGGGTTATCGACATCGCAAGCCACTTCGAGTTTTACGTCTGCCAGACGAGGGTCTAAACCGGACATATCGATCGTATTCAGGCGAGCCAGTGCGCCACCACCATAGCCAATTTCTTTACCATCAGCATCAAGCATGCGAATACCAAGGGCTTGTGCCATGCCAATACCGCCATCGTTGGTCGCGCTACCGCCGATCCCGACAATAATATGCTCGACCCCCTGAGCGAGTACCGCTTTGATCAGCTCGCCAGTACCATAAGTGGTCGTTTGCAAGGGGTTACGCTGCTCGGTTGGTACAAGATGCAGGCCAGACGCAGCAGCCATTTCAATGATAGCTGTTTTACCATCGCCCATCAGGCCATAGAAACCTTGTACCGGTTCGCCCATCGGCCCCGTTACCGGGCACTCAATAACGGTGCCGTTGGTTGCATCAACCAGAGACTGAACCGTGCCTTCACCGCCGTCAGCCATCGGCAGTTTATAATATTCGGCATCGGGCAGTACCTGACGGAAGCCCGCTTCAATCGCCGTCGCGACTTCCATTGCCGTCAGGCTTTCTTTATAAGAATCAGGTGCAATAACAATTTTCATAGCAGTAAGCCTCTTAAACGAACAGACCAAAGACACCAAAAATAAGAGTGGAAACGACGGCAATCATCAGACCGACCGCAGATTCGTAAGGAACCAGTTTTAAACGTTCTTTAATGTCCATGTGAACAGCACCACCTGTGGCATGGAAGAAACTGCCGTGCGGCATATGGTCAACCACGGTTGCACCTGCATGGATCATTGCAGCACCAGCCAATGCGGGCACACCTAATTCAAGGATGGTATGGCTAAAGACACTTGATGCAACCGCTGTACCTGCTGTTGTCGATGCAGTGGCCAGCGACATCATGGCACCGGAGATTGGCGCCAGTAGATAAGACGGCAGACCCGATGCGGTAAGGATGTCAATCAGGCCGCCTTTCAGACCAGAATTGGCAATAATGCCTGCCAGAGTACCGGTACCTAAGAGCATGACTGCAACGGGCGCCATACGGCTCAGGCCAGAGACTGCAAAATGGTTGGTATCACGAAAACGCCCCATCATAACAGCCCCCATCAGACCGCCTAAAGGCAACGCAATAAGCGGATCAACATTAATGCCAGCAATTGGACGTAGCGCAAGCAGTGCGATAGCGACTAAAGGTGCCACAATGGCAGCGGAAAACTTAGGCAGGCGACTATGATCAACCGCGACGACCTCATATTCTTGTACTTTAGTGCCTTTGTTAACGAGCTTTTTGGCAATGAAATAGGCGAGAACTAACCCGCATAAACCGGGAATAACACCTGCCATCATGACGGATGTCAGCGGAACATTGAAGGCATCGGCTGCGGCAATGGCATTTGGATTGGGTGACATTACGTTACCGGCCTTACCACCACCAATCATCGCAAGTAGAATCGCCATTTTCGATAGATCAGCACGACGTGCGATTGCTAAGGCAATAGGTGCAACAGTAATAACGGCAACGTCAACAAAGACGCCGACAGCCGTTAGGATCATGGTGGCGACAGCGAGTGCAAGCAGGGCACGGGTTTCACCGACTTTTTTCACGATGGTTTCAGCTATCGACGTTGCCGCGCCAGATTCAATCAATACCCCAGCCAGCACACCGGCGGCGAGAATGCGCAGCACTGCAGTGACGATGCCCTGAGCACCGCCAATCATTAGGCTGACGGTGTCAGTCAGTGATACGCCACCGACAATACCACCGACCAGGGCGCCGATGATCATGCCGTAAGCGGGGGGAACTTTCTTTAAGATCAAACTGATTGCAACAATTAATGCGGCCAGAGCACCGAGGGTTGAGACTTCTACCATCATCTTCGCTTATCCATAGTGAGTGAAATATGTCGATAAACACAGTGTGTTTGAGTGGAGGCAACTGTACTGAGTTAGGGGAGACGATGCTTTAGGCAAGATGACAAATAAAATGAAGGTTAGAATCGTCAAATTGTGCAATTGCACAATTTGATATTTTCCAGGGTCAATTGATTAGTGCGAGATACAACCTTGTTTTGTCAGGTATCTTACTGAAAGATAAGGAGGTTATTTGTTCTATCTTTTCTATCCGATAACGCAGGGTATTTCGGTGAATATGAAGGCTCTCGCAGGTTTGAGCTAAGTCACAATTTTGGGCGAAAAATGTCTTCAAGGTTTTGAGCAGTACACCACGAGGATCGTGATGTTCTAATTGTACCCTCGGCTGGTTTAATAACTCATGACGCCATGGGTCATGTTTTAAGCCACTGAGTAATACCGGTAAGATGTGATCTTGATAAAACAGCACTTCATTGGTATTGCTGCTATGTTTACTTCGATCATGATGGCTTGGATCGTGGCTGCTTGGATCGTTATGGTATGTTGTGGCTTCTAATGTTGCTTTGGCGGTCATGAAAGAGCGAGAGAGCCCCTGCAATGTAGGAAAATAGTCTCCCAGTGCAATGCGAATACGGAAGTTACCTTCTTTCGCTATCCGCGTTATCAGCTTATGAACGCGTTTTTGCTCTAATGAACGGGACCAGCCGTTAGCATCTAAAGTGATCGGTTTCAGCACCACCACTTCATTCATGGAGACTGAAGCGATCCCAACCAGGTTATCGCGTTCTGGATACTCGAGAAGGTGGACCAACCGCTGAATATGTTCCAAGGATAAAATTTCCCCTTTGGTCGGGTAAACTTTAACAATGGCGGCGATACGAGGCTGGGAGAGATCGAGCTCTAGTCGCTCCGCAATCGATAAAAGTTGGTTCTCATTGAGTGCCGTCCCCTGGATCAGCTGTAATACCAACTCTTCCCGGTGACGTTTATTCCATTGAATCTGTGCCATTAAAGCGGCTTGTTCGACGATCAATTCGGCGGTCATCTTGACCAATTCGCCATAATTGTGAATCGCACTGGGATCGCCTGAAATTCCGACCACCCCGATAGCTTGATCCTGAAATATTATCGGTAGATTGATCCCTGGCCTAACTCCTTTCAGTTGCTGCGCAGTCGCCTGATCAATTTCGACAATACGGTTATCGTTTAAAGCGAGAATGGCACCCTCGTGACGTTGGTTGAGGCGAGAAGGATCGCCGGAGCCGATGATCCGTCCTTGATCATCCATGACATTGACGGAATATTTAATGATCTTCATGGTGCGCTCAACGATTTGCCGCGCAATGGTCGCATTTAGTTGCATTATTGGTTCAGATCCTGAAAATGTGCGAACTTCAACACACATTACACTACCAGATTTTGAGGATAGCTATGGACTACGAATTTAAGAAAAATACCCTGGACGGTAGCTATCATGTGATTTTTTCGATGGGCCATGAAGCACTGGGGCGCTGGTTGCTGGAAGAGGTCGGTAAAGACTTTGATAAGATGGATACGATAGAGGCCCAGATTGGTGCGCTAAAAAATAGCACCAAAGAATGGCGTTTGCTGGGAGAAGACCTCTCGCTGGTACTGCAGGATAACGAAGCTTTAGTACAGGCTAACTGCATGTTTTCAGAACAAGATGATGAGTTTGATGAAGACATGCATTTTTATGACGAAGAGAGTATGTCGTTGTGTGGTTTTGAAGATCTTGAGCAGGTTTTGCATGCATGGCGTGCATTCGTGACTCGCTTTTAATAGGTTTCCTGAATTCTCTTCTTTTTGCATCGTTTCAGTGAAAAGGCCGCACCGATATGGTGCGGCCTTTTTCGTTTCCTCGTTTTATTTTATTTAAGTTGCTGAAATTTAATAGCTTTAAAACTTGGCATAAAGCTTGTTACTTAACTTGTGTCAATCATAAGGAATTTGAATTAAAGGAGCAGGCGATGAAATTGATTAATGCAATTATTAAACCTTTCAAGCTGGATGATGTTCGTGAAGCACTATCGGATGTTGGCGTTGAGGGGATGACAGTCTCTGAGGTTAAAGGATTTGGCCGTCAGAAAGGGCATACCGAGCTATATCGCGGCGCTGAATATCAGGTCGATTTCTTGCCGAAGGTAAAGCTGGAGATAGCGACTCAGGCCGAGAACCTTGATGCCATTGTTGAGGCAATCACTAAGGCGGCACAGACAGGGAAAATTGGTGACGGCAAAATTTTTGTTTATGACCTGGAACATGCAGTGCGTATCCGTACCGGTGAGACAGATCTCGAAGCGCTTTAAGCATTGTTCTTACGTAATGGAATAAATACAAATCTAGTGGTTACAGAGGAAGACGACAATGGAACTAACAACGACGGTAACAGAGTTGCGTTATGCGCTCGATACATTCTTTTTCTTGATGTCAGGGGCGCTGGTGATGTGGATGGCGGCCGGGTTTGCCATGCTCGAAGCGGGTTTGGTGCGATCTAAAAATACGACTGAAATTCTGACTAAAAACTTTTGCCTGTATGCGATCGCCTGCACCATGTATTTGATTGTCGGCTATAACATCATGTACCTCGAGAACGGGGAAGGCGGCTGGTTACCCTCCATTGGAGCCTTAATTGGCAGCCAGGCCGAAGGCGCCGATCACTCGCTGGAATCTGATTTCTTCTTCCAGGTGGTCTTTGTTGCAACCGCGATGTCCGTGGTATCCGGTGCTGTTGCTGAACGAATGAAATTATGGTCGTTCCTCCTTTTCGCTATCATTTTTACGGCATTTATCTACCCAATGGAAGGTTACTGGACCTGGGGCGGCGGCTTTCTGTCTGTAGCGGGTTTCAGCGACTTTGCCGGCTCAGGTATCGTCCACATGGCTGGTGCCGCAGCTGCTTTAGCGGGAGTGTTATTGCTAGGTGCCCGTAAAGGTAAATACGGTAAGAACGGTTCCGTCCACCCGATCCCGGGTTCAAATATGCCACTGGCAACATTGGGTACGTTTATCCTGTGGTTTGGCTGGTTCGGTTTTAACGGCGGTTCGCAGTTGATGTTATCTGACTTTGAAAATGCAACAGCGGTTGGTCAGATTTTCTTAAACACCAACGCCGCGGCGGCTGCAGGTGCGATAGCCGCGATAGCGGTATGTAAAACAACCTGGGGTAAAGCCGATTTAACCATGGTGCTAAATGGTGCGTTGGCGGGGCTGGTTGCGATTACCGCTGATCCACTGTCGCCATCACCTATGGCTGCCGTGAGTATTGGTGTCGTTGCGGGTGTGTTGGTTGTATTCAGTATCATCGCTTTTGATAAAGTAAAAGTTGATGATCCGGTCGGTGCAATTTCAGTGCACGGAGTATGTGGTTTATTCGGCCTGATGGTCGTGCCATTTAGCAATGCGGACGCAACATTTGGTGCTCAGCTACTCGGTGCGGTAGTCATCTTTGGCTGGGTATTTGCGGCAAGTCTTGCATTATGGGGAGTGCTGAAAGTGACTATGGGTATCCGGGTAACGGAAGAAGAAGAGCTGGCAGGTATGGATTTACATGACTGCGGTATTGATGCTTACCCTGAGTTTGTCAGCGTGAAATAAATTCACTTCATCGAACGAGAGAGTAGAAACTAAGAAACGAGTAACATATATTTTGCTCACAACTTTAAGAAAGCGCTGCCAGTTGGCAGCGTTTTTTTTGTTTTTTTTGTTCTGGCGCATTGTTTTGTCGAAGTGCTTCAGTATAATTGAGTGATATTGATAACTATTATCATTCCATTTTGCGTTAGAGGGTTTATTCGATGAAAAAGCTGTTGGCTTCGGCAATTTTGTTTGGTTTGGCTGTGCCTCAGGTAGCGACTGCTGCCGAAGAAGTGAATGTTTACTCTTACCGTCAGCCTTTCCTGGTTGAGCCTATGTTCAAAGAGTTCACTCAGGAAACCGGCATTAAAGTAAATGTAAAGTTTGCCAAAACTGGCCTGACGGAAAAGCTCCAGCAAGAAGGCGAATACAGCCCGGCAGATGTTGTGCTGACAACCGATATCAGCCGCTTGGTTGAACTGTCTGATAAGCAGTTGGTTCAGTCAGTTGATAGCAAAGTCATTGAAGCTAATGTTCCTGCACAATACCGCGACTCTGAAGATGAGTGGTTTGCCCTGACACTACGCACACGTAATGTTTACGCATCCCGTGATCGCGTCGGTCACCTGCCTGCAGATTTTGATTATACCGATTTAGCGAACCCTGAGTGGAAAGGTAAAATCTGTACCCGCTCAGGTAAGCACCCGTACAATGTTTCATTGGTTTCTTCTATGATCGCCCACTATGGTGAAGCGGAAGCAAAAGAGTGGCTGGAAGGCGTTAAAGCCAACCTGGCACGTAAGCCGCAAGGTAACGATCGCGCTCAGGTGAAAGCGGTTAAAGAAGGGCTGTGTGATCTGGCTATTGGTAACAGCTATTACCTTGGCAAGATGATCAACGACGAGAAGCAAAAGCCGTGGGCTGAGTCTGTTTACATTGAATTCCCAGGACAGAAAGCGAACGGTACTCACGTTAACGTCAGTGGTATGGCGATGGCCAAATATGCGCCAAACAAAGAAAATGCCCAGAAGTTAATGGAGTTCCTGACGGACGATAAAGCACAGCAAATGTACGCGGAAGTTAACTATGAGTACCCGGTAAAAGCAGGCGTGAAACGTTCTGAGCTGGTGGCTTCCTGGGGTGACTTCAACGCAGACAAGCTCTCGCTGGAAAAAGTGGCTGAGTACCACAGTGCCGCCATCAAGCTTCTGGATGAAGTGAAGTTTGATCTATAAGTTGTAAATAAAAGGGGCATAAAGCCCCTTTTTTGTTTTAAGCCAAATATCTTTTCCAATGAGTTGTGGTAGTTTCACTTACTAAAAAATAGTGTCACTATCTCGCAAGAGTTGCAGAGTATAGCGGGGCATTCAAAGTCTGATTCAGTGTTGTTCTGAGACAATCAATGTGTTGCAAAAGGTATTAAGTAGTAGGCAATGAAAGAAAAATATATGTTTTGGCAAACCAGTGGCTGGGTATTATCTCTGCTGCTGGTTTTTCCCATTTTAGCCATCTTCTATACCGCGATGGGAGAATCCGATGAAGTGTTCTCTCATTTAATGAGCACGGTAATGGGCACCTATACCGCCAATACCTTCTGGCTGGTAACCGGTACCGTCGTGCTGGCCTTGGCTTTTGGTTTGCCGGCGGCCTGGATCATGGCAATGTGCCGAATTCCTGGCGAAAAAATTCTTCAGTGGGCCTTAGTGCTGCCTCTGGCAATGCCAGGATATATCATCGGTTACATCTATACCGACTGGTTTGACTACGCCGGGCCTATACAAATTTTTCTGCGTGACTTTTTTGGCTGGCAAAGCACGCATGACTACTGGTTCCCAGATATTCGTTCGTTAGGCGGTGCTTGTCTGATACTGGCATTGGTTCTCTATCCTTATATTTACCTGTTAGCCCGAACGGCATTTATGGAGCAGAGCGTCACCTTGCTGCAATCGGCAAGACTGTTGCGTTGCTCGCCGTGGGAAAGTTTCCGTCGTATTTCACTGCCTTTAGCACGTCCGTCAATTGCGGTTGCGATATCGCTGGTTGCTATGGAAACGCTGGGTGATTTCGGAACCGTCAGCTATTTTGCGCTGAATACATTGACGACGGCGGTATATGACACCTGGCTGGGTTATTCCAATTTAAATGCGGCCGCTAAAATATCAGCCATTATGCTGCTGGTGGTTTTTCTGCTGATCAGTGCCGAGCGTTTTAGTCGTCGCAAACAGAAACTATTCCAGCAGCAATCTGAGCACGGCGACGATGTGCGCTATCAGCTATCGGGCATGAAAAAATGGCTGGCAATAGCGTGGTGTTGGGGCTTGGTGGGGTTTGCTTTTGCTTTTCCTCTGACGCAGCTGGCTTATTATGCCTGGCACTATTTTGCACAGAGCTGGACGGCTGAATTCCAGCAGTACAGTGTAAACAGTTTATTCGTTTCGCTTGTCGCAGCTTCGTTTGCGGTTGTTCTGGCTTTGATTGTTAACTTCTACCGCCGGCTGGATGCTCATAAATATTCTGTCGTGCCGACGCGGATCGCATCACTCGGTTATGCGGTGCCGGGAACGGTGTTAGCCATCGGGGTGATGATCCCGCTGACATCGGTTGATCATTTGTTGAATGATGTGTCGCGTTTTCTTGATTTAGGCCGTCCGGGACTGGTGTTTTCCGGGACGATATTTGCCATTATTTTTGCCTTTGTTGTCCGTTTTGCAGCCGTCGCTATCGGCAGCATAGAAAGCAGTTTAGCCAAGATCCCGCCGTCATTAGACATGGCATCGAAAACCATGGGTTATGCCTCAACGGCAATGCTGCGTCGCGTGCATTTACCGTTGATTCGTCGCGGTTGCCTGATTGCGGGTTTGCTGGTGTTTATTGAATCAATGAAAGAGCTGAACGCGGCTTTGCTGCTTCGTCCTTTTAATTTTGAAACATTAGCAACCTATGTCTTTAACTTCGCCTCAGATGAACAGTTAGAGCTTGCGGCTCTGCCTGCGATTTTATTGGTCTTTGTTGGCTTGATCCCACTGGTGATGGTTAACCGTTCTTTGGAGCAGAAACACTGATGAATAGTGCATTATCCGTTCATAACTTAACGTGCCGATATAACGGTCAGGCGGTATTACGGAACCTTTCGCTGCCTGTCGAAGAGAACGAAATCGTCTGTCTGCTGGGGGCAAGTGGTTGCGGCAAAACAACCTTGCTCAAGGCGATAGCCGGCTTGTTGCCATTGGAAAGTGGTGAAATGCATATCAATGGCCGGACCATTGTTGATGCCACAACCTGGCTACCGCCAGAAAAGCGAAAAATTGGGATGATTTTCCAGGATTATGCGTTATTTCCCCACCTGACGGTGGCCGAAAATATTGCATTTGGTCTGCGAGACTGGGAGCCAGCACGGGTTAAGGCCAAAATTCAGCAAATGCTGGAGCTGGTTCATTTAACCGGTCTCGATGACCGCTATCCGCATCAGCTGTCGGGTGGTCAGCAACAGCGGGTCGCGATTGCCCGTGCACTGGCATGCGAGCCTGATCTGATTTTACTGGATGAGCCGTTTTCGAATATTGATACTCAGGTGCGCTATGGTTTGATCCGTGATATTCGCCAGATCTTTAAAGCGCAAGGTGTGACAGCGATTTTCGTGACCCACAGCCGCGAAGAAGCCTTTGCTTTTGCCGATCGTTTAGCCGTAATGAATAATGGCGTGATTGAACAATTTGGTTGTGCGACTGATCTGTATTACCGTCCGAGCAGCCGTTTTGTTGCAGAGTTCTTAGGCACGGGCTCTTACCTGCCTGCGACGGTGAAAAATGACCGTCATTTATTCACGCCATTCGGTGATATTGAATTCCAGTCTGACCATCATTATTGCCAGGATACGAATGTTGAATGGTTATTGCGCCCGCAGAATTTAAAAGTGCAGCGCGAGAATAATGGCGAAGGGGTGATCATCGAACAACAGTTCATGGGTGATAACTGCCGTTATACGGTGGATTTTCAGGGCCATAGTTTAGTGGTCAATTCACACTTGATCCTCCAGATTGGCGATAAAGTTGCGGTCAACATTGAACCGCATGATCCAGTGGTATTTGCGACTGCTTGCTAGCACTGGTAGCGTTTTGTTTAAAAATAAAAAGGCCAACATGATGTTGGCCTTTTTAATAACATTTAATGTTGATGAAATCTGTCACATCGGATAAACGGTATTGAGATAGCTTTGTGCCTGTTCACGCATTTTTTCCTGATCCGGATGGCGGTTGACCTGAAGGTAAAGAATATAACAAATCCCAAGCAGCAGATGTGCCAGATCATCAGGCGTTTTATCTGCGGCGAGTTCACCTTTTTCAATCCCGTTAGCAAAGATTTCAGTAACACGCTTGAGGCTGCTTTTGTTCTCACTTATATACTTCGGCCAGATTTCTTCGCGTACCGAGGTACTCCACTCAAACCATACCTTCAGCCAGTCTTGCTGCTCGATAACGGTATCAATCAGATTATGGGTAATACCGGTTAAACGGGCATGAAGGCTGGTATTGTGGTCTTCCAGGCATTGTGTCAGCAGTTGGCTGAAACGGTTTTCTACCTGAACAAGCACCTGCTCGACTAATGCTTCTCGGGTCGGGAAGTAGTTAAACACCGTGGCAACCGACACGTTTGCCATTTCAGCAATATCGGCATGTCCGGCTCTGCCAATACCACGTCGGGCGAAGACGTCTAAGGCAAAATCGAGGAGTTGTTGTTTCCTTTTTTCCGGAGACAAACGAGTGCGGGTTTTCTTTACTAGCGTATCCATAGTTGCTTGTTCCCTAGCCGTAAGTATTTATAAGTTTTATGTATTTCTATTTTTGTTTAACTTTACAGCAGCAATGGATATGCATCAAATTTTACTTGAGAGAAGTGTGTCGAATAATTGACACTATCTATAAAATAACTATTACGCTGAATGAGTGTTAGAATATGGCTTCGTTGTGATGTGTAGCCTACAGACGGCTGGCGCGGCCGTACTGATGGAGAAAAAGATGAAACATACCGTTGAAGTAATGATTTCTGAGCAGGATGTTCAGGCACGAGTAAAAGAGTTAGGAAGGCAAATTACCGAGTGTTACAAGGGGTCTGAAAACCTTGTGATGGTGGGTTTGTTACGTGGCTCTTTTGTTTTTATGGCCGATCTGGCACGTGCCATTGAACTACCTCATGAAGTAGACTTCATGACGGCATCAAGTTACGGCAATACCATGGAAAGTAACCGTGATGTCCGTATCCTGAAAGATCTGGATGATGACATAAAAGGTAAAGATGTTCTGCTGGTGGAAGATATTATCGATACCGGTAATACCTTGCATAAAGTATGTGAAATTCTGTCCTTGCGTGAGCCAAATTCTATTCGTATCTGTACTCTGCTTGATAAGCCTGAGCGCCGTGAAGTGGATGTGAAGGTTGACTGGTTTGGTTTTGTGATCCCTGATGAGTTCGTGGTCGGCGTGGGGATAGACTACGCGCAGAAATACCGTCATTTACCTTTCATTGGCAGAGTTGTACCGCTGGAAGAGTAAGATATAAAAAAGCGACCGGAGGTCGCTTTTTTATTGGCTTATGATAATTTCGGAACGAGTAGTGCTGACATGGCTGCTTGGTAGGTGACTTCCAGTGATTCCCGACTGGTTGCGTTGACCCCAAGATCGCGGAGGATGCCATCATCGATCCCGTAGATCCAGCCATGAATGGTAATATCCTGACCACGCTCCCAGGCTTGCTGCATGATGGTGGAGTTGCCCAGATTATAGACCTGCGTGGCAACATTGATTTCACACAGTTTATTATCCCACTCTTCACGGGATAGTGAGCCCAGGTCGCTGCGATGCTTTAGATATAAATCACGGATGTGCAGCAGCCAGTTATTGATCAGCCCTAAGGGCGGATTTTCAATTGCCGCTGTTACCCCCCCGCACCCATAGTGGCCGCAGACAATAATATGTTTGACCTTCAGGACGTCAACGGCGTATTGAACCACTGACAGACAGTTTAAATCGGTATGGACGACCTGGTTGGCCACATTGCGGTGAACGAACAGCTCACCTGAATCCAGACCGGTCAGGCGCTCTGCCGGCACCCGGCTATCTGAACAACCAATCCAGAGATATTCTGGGTATTGTGCTTCTGCCAGATGAGAAAAGAACTCTGGCTTTTCTTCCTTAATGTTCTCTGACCAAGAGAGATTATTTGCGAATAACTGCTTAATATCTGCCATGATGATGCCTTAATCTGATAGATGTCTTACTATACACAAGCTGGGCTAATAGCAAATCGGATTAGTTGTAATTTTTCTAACATTAATATTGCAGTTTATGAACGCATTAGAAATATCAAATTTAAGTAAAACCTATAAAGGCGGCGTTATTGCGCTGAAAAATATGAGCTTATCTGTCGAGCAGGGTGATTTTTTTGCACTGCTTGGCCCCAATGGTGCTGGTAAGTCGACCACCATAGGGATTATAAGTTCGTTAGTTAACAAGACATCGGGCAATGTGAAGGTCTTTGGCTATGATCTGGATACCCAGCTGGTTGAAGCCAAAAATCAACTGGGTCTGGTGCCACAGGAATTTAACTTCAATCAGTTTGAAACGGTAGAGCAGATAGTGGTTAACCAGGCCGGTTATTACGGTGTGGAAAAATCATTAGCCAGAGAACGGGCTAAAAAGTATCTTTCACTACTTGATCTCTGGGGCAAGCGCCATGAGCGGGCAGGTAGCCTGTCGGGGGGCATGAAGCGCCGGTTAATGATTGCCCGTGCATTAATGCATGAGCCTAAGTTATTGATCCTGGATGAGCCAACCGCCGGGGTTGATATTGAATTACGCCGCTCAATGTGGACATTCCTGCGCGAGATCAATCGTCAGGGGGTGACCATCATTCTGACCACTCACTATCTTGAAGAAGCGGAAATGCTATGCCGCAATATTGGCATTATTAATCATGGTGAGCTGATTGAACATACCACCATGAAAGATCTGCTCGGCAAGCTGGAAGTGGAAACCTTTGTTCTGGATATCCAGCTCAATGGCCATAAGCCGCAGCTTGATGGCGTGAGCTGGAAAATGCCGGATAACCACACCCTGGAGATCGATATCCATAAAGGGACCGGTCTGAACCAGCTGTTTGGTCAGCTAACGGCACAAGGCATTGACGTGGTTTCAATGCGGAACAAGGCCAACCGGCTGGAAGAGTTATTTGTTACCCTGGTGGCACACAGTAAAGGAGAGCGATCATGAGGCAGCAGTACTGGATTGCTTTCCAAAGCCTGATCACCAAAGAAGTACACCGTTTTACCCGCATTTGGGTGCAGACACTGGTACCGCCAGCGATCACGATGACACTGTATTTCATTATATTTGGTAATCTGATCGGGAGCCGTATCGGTGAGATGAACGGCTTCAGCTATATGGAATACATCGTGCCGGGCCTGATCATGATGTCGGTGATCACTAACTCGTATTCGAATGTCGCCTCGTCATTCTTCAGTGCCAAGTTTCAGCATAATATTGAAGAGCTGTTAGTCGCCCCGGTGCCGAATTACGTCATTATTGCCGGTTACATTGGCGGCGGGGTACTGCGTGGTTTGATCGTCGGCTTTATCGTGACGGTTGTTTCACTGCTGTTTGTCGATCTGAATATTGCTCATTTTGGGGTGATTGTCGCGACAGTGCTGATGACATCGATTGTGTTTGCGCTGGGCGGGCTAATTAATGCGATATATGCTCAGACCTTTGACGATATAAGCATCATTCCGACCTTTGTGCTAACGCCACTGACCTATCTCGGCGGGGTGTTTTATTCGATCAGCCTGTTGCCGGAATTCTGGCAAGGGGTATCGAAGCTGAACCCGATCGTTTATATGGTCAATGCATTCCGTTATGGTTTCTTAGGCGTCTCTGATGTCGGGATCGTGACATCGTTCGGGGTATTAACTGTCTTTATCACATTCCTGTATGGCGTTGCTCATTACCTGATATCACGCGGTATCGGCCTACGCTCGTAGTAACTATTTATCTCATTGCTATTTCGTCCAATATCGGCATCGAAAGTGCTCATTTATACTTATAAACTCTGCGCTTTCTCTTTGCTCTTGAACGAAATAGCTTAGAGCTGAACAGCTACATAGGGGGACGGGAGAAAGAGTATATTCGGTGCGATCAAAAAGGCCCAGCTCATCGAGCTGGGCCTTTTTGCTAAACAGATCCCGCAGGTTACTCGGTAGCTGCCGGTTGCGGCGGCGTCAGATCGACAACCAGGTTATCAATCAGGCGTGCTTTACCTAATTGAGCCGACATCAGGATCACCGCCTGTTGGGTTTCCTCGGTGATAGCTTGCAGGTTTACGGCATCGCGGATGTAGCTTTCATCCGGTTGCAGGCCCGCGGCACGCAGCTGATCATTGGCATCAACGATAAGCTCTGCGTAATCGGTCCGGCCGCCGCGCATCTGACTGCTGATCCAGCGCATGGTACGGGCCAGTACCGGCGCGCGCTGACGCTCGTCAACGGTCAGGTAGCCATTGCGAGAACTCATTGCCAGGCCATCCATTTCACGGACTGTCGGCACACCGATAACTTCAACGTCCATCGCCATATCTGTCACCATCTGACGGATAAGGGCCAGTTGTTGAAAGTCTTTTTCGCCAAAACAGGCGACGTCTGGCTGGACGATGTTAAACAGCTTGGTCACGACGGTGGCAACACCGCGGAAATGACCAGGACGCAACGCGCCTTCCAGTATTTGCGATAAGCCGGGTACATCAACGAAGGTTTGGTTATCTAACCCATGTGGATACATGATCTCTGGCGTTGGGGTAAATACCAGCTCAACCCCTTCACCGTTCAGTTTCGCCAGATCATTTTCCAGGGTACGGGGGTAGTTATTCAGATCATCAGCTTTGTCAAACTGCATCGGGTTAACAAAAATACTGACAACAACGACATCCGCTTGCTCACGAGCTTTACGAACCAGAGTCAGGTGACCGTCATGAAGATTGCCCATGGTTGGAACGAAAGCGATACGACGGCCTTCACGACGCCATAAGCGGATCTGCTCTCTGAGCGGGGCGATCTCGGCAAATGTTTGCATCTTTTATTCCTTACTCAAAGGTGTGCTGTTGGGCTGGGAAAACCCCGGCTTCAACGTCTTCTCGGTATTTCGTCACGGCAGTACGCATGTCACCGGTTTCGGCCAAGTAGTTTTTCGAAAAACGTGGCATGTAATTAGCTGAAATACCAAACATATCGTGCATAACCAGGATCTGGCCATCAGTCGTATTACCGGCACCGATACCTATCACCGGCACTTCTACCGCTTTGGTGATGCGTTCAGCCAGGCTCGCAGGAACACATTCCAGTAAAATGATCTGTGCCCCGGCATTTTTTAACAAGATAGCATCTTTTACCATCTGCTCAGCGTGGTCGGAGTTACGACCTTGCACTTTATAACCGCCGAAAATATTGACTGACTGTGGAGTCAGGCCCAAGTGGGCACAAACCGGTACGGCACGTTCAGTTAATTTGGTAATGGTTTCGGCCAGCCAGGCTCCGCCTTCCAGCTTGACCATGTTGGCCCCCGCACGCATCAGCTCAGCGGCGCTTTCACAAGCTTGCTCAGGAGTGCTATAGCTCATAAATGGCATATCGGCCATCAGTAATGAGTTCGGGCTGCCAGCACGCACACTGCGGGTGTGGTAGGCAATATCTTCTACACTTACAGGCAAGGTATCAGGTTTACCTTGCAGTACCATTCCTAAAGAATCACCAACCAGTAAAACCGGAACTTCCTGCTGCTCAAATAACTGAGCAAAACTTGCGTCATAGGCTGTTACCGACGCGAATTTACGACCTTCTTGCTTCCATTTCATCAGGTCGTTGATTGTTATCTTTTTCATAGCTTCTCCCTCACCCTGAACAATGGTCTACGATTGCCAAGTGGCTAAGCCATTGCGGTCCACCTGGGTTAACAGCTGTTGCAATGCTGTGTTGTCAGGCAGAATCAAATCAGGGGTAATTTCGGCAAGAGGATAAAGTACGAATTCACGTACTTTCATTCCATAGTGTGGAACGGTCAGACGTTCACAGTGATGCACTAGATCGCCATATAAAATAATGTCGAGATCCAGCGTTCTTGGTCCCCAGCGTTCATCTTTGCGGACACGGCCATGCGTAAGTTCGATGGCCTGAGTTTTATCCAGCAAGTTCAGCGGGGATAATGACGTGTCAATGGCGACCACGGCATTGATGTAATCCGGTTGGTTCTGCGGTCCCATCGGGGTGCTGCTGTAGAGTGAAGAGACAGCAACAACCTCAATGTCCGGGGTCTGTTTCAGTGCTGTGATAGCGCTGTTGGCCTTGGCAACAGGATCATCCAGGTTACTGCCGATGGCAATATAAGCTCGAATCATGATGGTGACTTAGCTTGTGGTTTCTTGCGCTGCTGCGGACGCCGGCGACGAGGGCGACGACTGCCGCTACCGTCATTGATTTGCTGCACCATCTTGTTGCGCTGTGCGCGTTCAGCATTTTGGAATTCGTTCCACCAGCTGGCCAGCGCCGCAATATCATCGCCTTCAAACTGCCCGCGCATTTCCAGAAAATCATAGGAGGCCCGGAATTTAGGGTGCTCTAATGTTTTGAAAGCACGCTTGCCGGTACGGCGGTTGAACCGAAGCTGCTGCTGCCAGATATCACGGATAGTGGTGGTGTGGCGGCGTGGAATCGCAATGGTCCGGACCTGTTCATCCAGAATATCGTTCGCAGCGACCATAAAGGCATCGTAGAAGGCTAAGCCGCTGGTAAATGAAATCTCTTCAGCTCGGGTCATTAGCGGATACCACAGCATAGCGGCATACATAAACGCTGGGTTAACCCGCTGATCATTGGCAATACGCGCGTCCGTAGCGGCCAGAATGTGTTCAATCATCTGCTCTGTCTGGCTGCTGTGATCTTCTGTGAAGTGCTCAGAGAGGATTGGGAACAGCTGCTGGAACAGGTTGTGCTGGCGCAGTAACTTGTATGTTTCCAGCCCTTGGCCGGCTTGCAATAGTTTAAGGCTTTCCTCAAACAAGCGAGCAGACGGGATATCACGTAACAAGGGCGCTAGCTGCTCAATCGGTGCCGCAGTTGTGGCATCAATGTCCATATCCAGTTTGGCGGCAAAGCGGACGGCACGCAGCATACGGACCGGATCTTCGCGGTAACGGGTCTCAGGATCACCCATCAGGCGAATGATGCGATTGTTCAGATCATTGATCCCGTTGGCGTAGTCGCGTACGGTGAAATCTTTGATGCTGTAGTACAAGGCATTGATGGTGAAGTCGCGACGCTCGGCATCTTCCTCGATGGAACCGTAGACATTATCACGCAGTAGCATGCCTTCCTGACTTTGTGAGGAAATCTGCTGCTTGCCTTTGGCATCAGGTTGAACGGTGGCCTCTGGTTTCGCTTTGACGTCAGGTTTACTTTGGGGATCGGAGTGGTGCCCACGGAAGGTGGCAACCTCAATCACATCACGGCCAAAAAGAATATGCGCCAGACGGAAGCGACGACCAATCAGACGGCAGTTACGAAACAGGTGTTTAATCTCTTCCGGCGTGGCGTTGGTCGCGATATCAAAATCTTTTGGCTGTTTGTTTAGTAAAATATCACGTACGCCTCCCCCGACAAGGTAGGCGTCAAACCCTGCTTTATTCAGGCGATAAAGTACCTTCAGCGCATTTTCGCTAATAGCGCTACGGGAAATACCGTGCTCTTGGCGTTGAAATATTTGCAAGGTTGGTTCCTCATTGACGCGCGAACTACTGTCGCGATTCAATACTTTACGGCAAAAGCTGGCTACTCGATTAAAGATAATACACCTCATTTTCGTGCATCTGGTTCAATAAACAGCCGCATATGATATATCACGGCGAGCCATTTTAGAATGCTAGAGTGATCGCAGTGGTTTGAGGCAGGTTATCGATATCCCAGCTATCAACGCCCCACTGCAAAATTTCAGCCATGCTGGCATTGATTAAATCAGCCGGTGGAGCCATACCCAAAAAGGTCATGGCATTTATTAAGGCCGGTTTTGGTCGTTCTTTATCAATGGCCGGAGCATGGTTCTGTTTGGATAACTTATTCCCATTGTCCGTCACCGCAAGGGGTAAATGCAGATAACTGACTTCAGGTTGCTGCAAATGGCGATACAGGCTGATTTGACGTCCCGTCGGTTCAATCAAATCGGCACCACGAACCACTTCGGTTACACCTTGTTCAATATCGTCAAGTACGACGGCTAAGTTGTATGCATAGAGGCCGTCACGACGGCGGATAATGAAGTCTTCCTGCGCCAGTGCGGCCGGGATCTCAATGCGGCCATGCAATTTATCAACAAAGTGAGTGATCGGGGTATCAACTTTAAGTCGAACCGCGCAATGGGTTGCGAGGTAGTTGAGTTCGCGACACGTTCCCGGATATAAGCCACCGGCAAGTTTAATTTGTTTACGGGTACATTGACAGTAGTAAGCGGTGTGATCACTCAACCAGGTATCAATTTGTGCCTGATAAGCCTCGTGACGCTGGCTTTGATACATCACTTTGCCATCCCAGGCTAAGCCATAAGCTTCTAACGTACGCAGGATATCGTCTGCCGCACCGGGTATTTCCCGGGGCGGGTCAAGGTCTTCAATGCGTACCAGCCATTGCCCTTGTTGTGAGCGGGCTTGCAAATAGCTGCCTAAAGCTGCAATCAGAGAGCCGAAATGCAATGGTCCTGACGGAGAAGGAGCAAACCGCCCAACGTAGTGAATGTCAGTGTTCATAAATAAATAAAATTGTCACCCTTCACGCATCATGACTTCGCTCAAGGTCGAGGGCGAAACCGCATGGACGCAACGGTCGTTAAAATGGGCTGCATAACATAAACAGTATTAATTAACGGCCTAATGTTCAGTGAATTAATACCATTGATAAACGTTTTAGCAAACTAACTTACCGCGGTATAAATGAAAGAAGGAGCTTTCGCTCCTTCTTAAAGTCCGTTGCCGAATCATACCGAAGGTATTAACCTGCCATCTGCTTCTCTTTGATTTCTGCAAGTGTTTTACAGTCGATGCACAGATCGGCGGTCGGTCGTGCTTCAAGGCGACGAATTCCGATCTCAACGCCGCATGAATCACAGAAGCCGAAGTCATCGTCTTCGATACGCTGAAGCGTTTTTTCAATCTTCTTGATCAGCTTACGCTCACGGTCACGGTTGCGTAGCTCTAAGCTAAATTCTTCTTCCTGTGCGGCGCGGTCTACTGGATCCGGGAAGTTTGCAGCTTCATCCTTCATATGGTTAACAGTGCGATCAACTTCTTCACGAAGCTGGTTACGCCAGGCATCAAGAATTTTACGGAAGTGCTCTAGCTGAGCTTCACCCATATATTCTTCGCCGGCTTTTTCCTGATACGGCTGAACCCCAGCAATAGCCAGGATGCCTAGCGATTTTTTAACGTTGCTCTCTGGCATATAGCATCTCCTAATATACCTAATAACCGTCACTGGTTAATTTTGGGCGGTATCTATAGCAGAAAGGGTTATGTGTGGCAATTGCTGCATATATTCAATTTTACACCAATGTGAAGAATGCATCATTTTTCAGCGTTGTCGGTGAAAATCTATACAGTCAGTTAATATGAGCTCATCTTGGCTTAGTGTCGCTTTATAGCAGATGATCTCAACGCCGGCCTGTTCTGCCTGTTTGATTAAATCATAATAGTCCGGGTCTATATGGTGTGCCGCCGTGATATTTTCAATCCCTGAATGCAAAATAGCGAAAAAAAGCACTGCGCGCTGACCATTTTGGGCCACTTCGGCCAATTCTCTCAGATGTTTCTGACCCCGGGTGGTCACAGCGTCGGGGAAATACCCCCGGCCGTTGTCTAATAAAGTGACGCTTTTTACTTCAATGTAGCAAACGGGTTTATCTTCAGCTTCTAATAGAATATCTATCCTGCTGTTTTCGCTACCATACTTGACTTCCGTCCGGAGCGATAAATAGCCTTGTAGTTCTGTGATGATATTCCTGCTTATTGCCTCTTTCACCAGGTGGTTGGCTCGGGCGGTATTAACACAGATCCAATGACCGGCTTTTGTCTCAGTTAATTCCCAGCTATGGGGATATTTTCGTTTAGGATTGTCGGATGTTGAGTACCACACCGTGCTGCCTGGCTCGGCACAACCTGTCATGGCACCGGTATTAGCACAATGGATAGTACAGATTTCTCCGCCAGGCAATTCTATATCAGCCAGAAAGCGTTTATAGCGCTTGATAAGCGTAGCGGATTGTAACGGGGGGTCAAACTTCATTCGGATTCCTTGTCAGGTTGCGATAGCGGCCATTGTTGCAGGCAACGGTAACGTACACCCGAGCCATCGGGTGTCAGTATCGCTTCAGAGATATACAGGCCAAAGCGGCGAAAATCAAAGTGTAAATCCAGGGGAGCGGGCAATGATTGCGGTGGATGGCGGACCTGTTTTTTCAGTGTGATATGGGGACGATATGGCCTGTCCTCTTGTTTCAGGCCGGTGTCGAGAGCGACTTGCTTCAGTTCAGCTGCCAGGGTAAGCAAGGCCGGGGGCGGATTGTTACTGTCGAGCCAGATGATTTTATTCCGTTTTCGGTAATTGAGCTGAAAGTTGCGGAGAGAAAACGCCGGGATCGCCGTGAGCTTTCCGGTGTGGTTAATCAGATCTTGTTTCTGCTCTGCCGTGACGGAGCCGAGAAAGGCCAGTGTGATGTGAAGATTGCGTTCAGCAACAGTTCGTCCATCACACTGAAGCTGTTGCTTTAACTGGCACAGTTGGCGAAAACTGGATCGGTTGACGCCGTTATGGTGTAAATCTAAAGCGAAAAATAGCCGTTCAGTTAGGTCGCTCATTTGGCCCCGATATCTTGTACAATGGCTGCAGTCTCATTTGATCATGACACAAGGTTTTAACATTGTCACAGCTGCCTATTGATGCCGTACTCCCATCATTGCTCAATGAACTTGAGATCCGCTCTCAGTTAATCCTTAAAGCACCGCCCGGTGCGGGTAAATCTACCCGTCTGCCACTGGCTTTACTGCAAAGCCGATGTGTCAGCGGGCGTATTGTGATGCTTGAACCGCGCCGTCTGGCGGCCAGAAATATTGCTGGTTATCTGGCCTCTCTGCTGGGGGAGCGGGTGGGGCAGACGGTGGGCTTACGTGTTCGCGGCGAGAGCAAAATCAGTCCAGAAACCCGGCTTGAGATCGTGACCGAAGGGGTGATGACCCGAATGTTGCAGCAAGATCCTGAGCTTAAAGGTATTGAACTGCTTATTTTTGATGAGTTTCATGAGCGCAGTGTTCATGCCGATACTGCGCTGGCTTTGGCTCTGGAAGTACAAGATGCGTTGCGTGAAGATTTGAAGCTGCTGGTAATGTCGGCCACCTTAGATGCCGAGGCGCTGACCGGCTTGCTGCCCGATGCCGGGTATATCGCATCGGAAGGGCGGTGTTTTCCGGTTGAGTACCGTTATAAGACGCTCAATGGCAGTAATCAGCAGTCTGGTGGCTTTGCGTTTGCGAATGGCGTTGCTTTGGTAAATAGTTGCGCCCGTGAAATCCTTAAGCTGCTTGATAGCGAATCAGGCTCGATGCTGGTGTTTTTACCCGGAGCCGGTGAGATCAAACGGTTAGCTGAGCTACTGGCTGACAAGGTTGGCGCGAATATTATGGTCAGTCCGCTGTATGGCCAGCTTAATATCAGCCAGCAGCAGCAAGCGATAGCCCCGGCGCCCTCAGGCCGGCGAAAAGTCGTCCTGGCAACCAATATTGCTGAAACCAGCCTAACCATTGAAGGTATTCGGCTGGTGGTGGATTGCGGTTTAGAGCGTATTGCCCAGTGGGACCCCAAAGCCGGGATCAGCCGGCTGGAGCAGGTGCGTATTGCCCAGTCTTCCGCTGAGCAGCGTGCCGGGCGTGCGGGGCGTCTGGAACCGGGTATTTGCCTGCGCCTCTACAGCGAAGAGCTGTTATCCCGTCAGCCAGCCACCCCGCAGCCTGAAATCTTACGGGCTGACTTAACATCGTTAGCCATGGATCTGGCACAGTGGGGATGCCAGGATGCCGGTGACTTATGCTGGTTAGATCTGCCGCCAGCCCCGGCTCTGGCGCAATCTCGCCGTTTACTGCAGCAGCTTGGCGCCATGGATGAACGTTGCCAGCTGACGGAAAAAGGCCTGCAGATCCAATCATTAGGGGCCGATCCGCGCCATGCTGCGATGCTGGTGATGGCGAAGGCGCAGGGCAGCGGCGCGATGTCTACGGCAGCGATGCTGGTGGCATTGCTGGAAGATCCGCCACGAGGCATGGCCAGTCCGGATTTGCAGTTGCAGTTAAATTTACTGGAGAGCGGTAAATTGCCACGTTCGGGACAGTATCAGCAACGGGCTCGGCAACATTTAACCAAACTGATCAAATCAGCCCCATTAACTGGTCGCCTATCTTCTTCACTGGTTGTTGATGGCGACTGGATCGCGCCATTGATGGCGGCAGGGTATCCCGACCGCATCGCGCGCTCCCGCGGTCGTGACGGACGTTATCAGCTGGCAAACGGCCAGGGGGCAATGTTGCCTGCCGATGAGCCAATGGCTGCAGAAAGGATGCTGGTGGTGGCGGATGTGGTGAAAACCCGTCAGGGTGACAGCCGGATCTTTTCCGCGGTAGCCGCTGATAGCGACCGTTTACAGGCGCTATTACCGCATTTGTTTACCGAGCGGGAATGGCTGGACTGGGATGATAAAAAAGGCCGTTTGACGGCGGAAAAGCATCTGTGCTGTGGCAGGCTCATTTTGCAGCGGACGTTGCTGGCAGAGCCGGATCCGGCCAAAGCCAGCGAGGCCTTGCTCAATGCGATTATGCGTAAGGGGCTGGCTGCATTGCCATGGAATAGCAAAGCAGAGAGTCTGTTACTTCGTGCCCGCTGTGCGACGCAGTGGCTTCCGGAGCTGGCTTTACCGGCGATGGATGAGGCAACGTTGTTAGCAGACGCTGAACAGTGGCTGCTGCCATTTATGACGGGCATGACAACCCTCAAGGCGGTCGCCAGGCTGGATCTGTGTGCGGCGCTAGAAGCACGTTTAGGTTGGCAGCAAGTTAAAGCCCTCGAAGCGGCATTGCCGACCCATTATCAGGTACCCACCGGTTCCCGCTATCCGATCCGCTACATCGCTGGCCAACCTCCGGTTCTGGCGGTACGAATGCAGGAGATGTTCGGTGAAAGGGGCTCGCCCCAGATAGCCAATGGACGTATCGCTTTGGTGCTTGAACTGCTGTCACCCGCGCAACGGCCGCTACAGATCACTCAGGATTTGGCCGCCTTCTGGTCGGGCTCATACCGCGATGTGCAAAAAGAGATGAAAGGGCGTTACCCTAAGCATGTCTGGCCGGATGATCCGGCACACCATGAGCCGACGCGAAAAACGAAAAAATACATATAACGTTAAATGCTTATGACTTATCGCTCTTTTTTGGGATTCACCATAGTTGACTAATTATGATTAAGTTGCCTCTTTACCTTGCCATGTCTGGATCAAGACAGGCAGGGCCAAAAACGCCGGCACCGAAGAAGCCCGTTACAACACGGCGCAAATCACCGGCTAAAACGCCAGCCAAGAAACGGGCGGCGAAAACAACGCGTTCGAAGGAAAAAACGACGGCTAAGAAACGCCCGCAAAAGCCGGCTTGGCTAAAGTGGCTGGCCGGCTTTTGTCTGAAAGTGACGATAGCGGTTATTGCCGTACTGGTGGTGATTGGGATCTACCTTGATATGATCGTTCGCGATAAGTTTGACGGGCAGTTATGGAATTTACCCGCGGTGGTCTATGGCCGGGTACTGACGCTGCAACCGGGTCAGGCCATTACGTTAGAGGAGGTCAGGCGCGAGCTGGATTTGCTGCAATATCATAAAGTCAGAAACCCGCAACGGATTGGGGAATATTCTTCATCTTCCACCCGGATTGAATTGATCCGGCGGCCGTTTGAATTTGACGATGGCCATGAAGGCCGGCGCCATGTGATGCTGACATTTGATCAGGGCGGACTGAAAAGTATTCACCAGGCCGGTAGTCAGAAGCAGCTTGGCTATGTCCGTGTGGAGCCGAAAATGCTCGGTATGCTGGCCTCTTCCAGTGATGAACAGCGGCTATTTTTATCCCGCGAGCAATTTCCTGAAATACTGGTCGATGCATTATTAGTGACCGAAGATCGGGATTTCTATCATCATGAAGGGGTCTCTCCGCTGGCGATCGGACGGGCTTTATTCGCCAACCTGAAAGCCGGACGTACCGTACAGGGGGGGAGCACCCTGACCCAACAGCTCGCCAAAAATCTGTTTCTGACTCGGGAAAGAAGCTTGTGGCGCAAGCTGCGCGAAGCCGGTATCGCGCTGATCATTGACTATCGCTACAGTAAAGATCGGGTTTTGGAGGCTTACCTGAATGAAATTTATCTCGGTCAGGACGGGGCGAAAGAAGTCCATGGTTTTGCGCTGGGGGCACGGTTGTATTTTGGTCGCCCTATTCAGGAGTTACGGATTGATCAGCAAGCCTTGCTGGTAGGGCTGATCAAAGGGCCGTCATACTATAATCCGTGGCGTAACCCGGAGCGTGCTCGTCAGCGCCGTGATCTGGTACTGCGCCTGATGATGGATAACGGTATTTTAAATGGTACCCAATATGATCAAGCCGCCTCTCGTCCGTTGGATCTGCAGTCGAAGCCGATGATTGCGACGCGTCAGCCGGCCTATTTTCAGCAGTTACAGCGAGAACTGAAACAGAAAGTGGGCGATAAATTTACCCCGGGGATTGGTTTGCGCATTTTCAGCACCTTAGATCCGCTGTCGCAGCAAGAAGCGGAAAAAACGGTGGCAGCAATGATACCGGAGCTGAATAAAAAGGCCGGGGTCAAGGTGGAAACGGCACTGGTGGCGGTGGATCGCCTGTCTGGTGAAGTGCGAGCGATGATTGGTGGCAGCCGGCCGGGTTATGCGGGCTTTAACCGGGCGCTCGATGCCAGACGCCAGATAGGTTCATTGGTGAAGCCTGCGGTCTATCTGGCGGCCTTACGCCAGCCCGAGCGCTTCTCGCTGGCAAGTACCATTGATGATAAGCCGATCATGCTACAAGGCAGCAAGGGCACGCAATGGAAACCGCGAAACTATGACCGCAGGTTCCGTGGAGAGGTGCCGCTGTATTATGCATTGGCTAAATCACTCAATGTCCCGACCGTGAATCTCGGCCTGGAGGTGGGATTAGGCCCGGTGATTGAAACGATGGCTCAGCTAGGCGTTGATCGTAATGAAATTCCGAAACTGCCATCGATATTGCTAGGGGCATTTACCTTAACTCCCTTTGAAGTTACCCAGATGTTTCAGACGATAACCAGCGGCGGTCGAAAAGCACCGCTGACAGCTTTACGTGCCGTGGTCGATTTGCAGGGTAATTTACTGTATCAGGGCTACCCTAAAGCTGCTCAGGCGGTGCCAGAGCAAGCCGCATGGCTGACAACCTATGGGATGAAAAATGTCGTCAGCCAGGGGACTGCACGCTTCCTTCAGCCTCAATTTGGCTGGGCCGCACTGGCAGGTAAAACGGGAACGACCGATCAAGCCCGAGATAGTTGGTATGCGGGTGCCGACGGGCGTGAAGTGGTGACGGTCTGGGTAGGTCGCGATGATAACACACCGGTCAATCTAACGGGGTCGGCTGGGGCATTACGTTTGTATAGCCACTATTTGCAGCGCCGCAGCCCCGAAGTACTACGACTGGCCTGGCCGAAGAAAATGACGACGGTGAAATATAACAGGCAGTCAAATGGGACGTTAGAGATGAACTGCGCAGGTCAGCAGTCGCTGCCGGTGTGGGATCAGCAAGCAAAGCTGAAAGAGCGGTGCCGAGGCGATAAACCCGCCGCCTGGATAAAAGAGATGTTCAGCTGGTAAGACATAAAAAAGCCCCGCCAGGGGCTTTTTTATGTCATTCATCAACCTTAATCGTCCGGATCGAAATAGTAGGAAATACGCACTCGTGGATTTAAGTACACATAGACGTTTTCCGGCAGCTTGTTCGGTGCAATAGCCCGCTCTATTTTCAAATTACTCTCTTCCAAATCCAGAATCGGCGCTTCATTAGACGGGACTGAAGGATCGTAGATCAGGACATTGGGGTACAGCAGGCGATCAGAGTTAACCGAGATCACCAGCCCCAATTGCTGATTGGATAATTGCACCACACTGCCTGGCGGGTAGACCCCCATCAAGCGAACCAGCAGGGCGAGATAATCACTGTTGTACTGGGCCTTTTTATTTTTGAACAAGTATGACAAGGCATTATTCGGAATACGTGTGGTGCTCGGATCCTGCGGGTGGCAGAGGTTATCATAGGCATTGACTACCCCGATTAGCTGGGCGGTTAAATCTATCTCGTTGCCTTTTAGCTGCTGCGGGTAGCCGCTGCCGTCCAACAATTCGTGATGCTGGGCTAAAATATTCTTTGCCCCGAGCGGAAAATTTGTTGCCTGATTGGCCAGATCCAAACTGTATTTGGTATGAAGCTTAAGGTAGTTCTCTTCCGGTGCCGTCAGTGGCGTTGTCTTACGAACAATAGCGGTCGGGACTTTTAATTTGCCCATATCATGAAACAGGGCGCCAAAGGCTATCGTCTTGATCTCGTCGGCCGGCATGCCGCTCGATTTTGCCAACATCATCGACATGATTGCGACATTAAGAGAATGAAAGTAAATATCTTCGCACTCTTTGTTGTCGTTCATCAGATGCAGGGCGACGTTGTCAGATTCCATCAGGGCGTCGACCATCCCTTCAACCAGAAATTCGGCTTCCTGAATGGCGGTTAATGGACGGCTCTGGACTTTGCTGACGATAGCGCGCAATTGCGACATTGAGCGATCAAAATTCTTTTCACAGCGGTGGATCTTGCGTTTATAGTTTTTAAGGCGTTCTATCCGGCTTTGCTTTTCTTGCCATAATTTTTCCGCTTGCCGGTCTAAAAACTGACTTTCCTGCTCAGATATTGGCTCTAGCGGTACATTAGGTTCAAGCGGAACGGCATCGCTTTTTTCCGGGAGCAGGTAAACATGCTGAACGCCGAGGTTTTTAATTAAGCGGATCTGTTGCTGATCTTTTATTTTGAAATGGTTCAGTAGGAAAGGATGATCGGTCCATTGCAGTGGAAGCTTGACATATAAGCCTTCGGTTAGTCGTTCCACGGATAATTTTATGCTTGCCATTATTTTTCAAAGCAACCTGTTTTTGTTATGTGTGGTGAACCAAAGGGAGCCATTCAGGGCGCTGTGATTGCATGACAAGCTTATCTACATCGATATTATGGATAAAGCATTTTCGGCTTGTCTTGTGCCGTTGCGAGGCTCTTCATTGTTCAGATAGTTAATGTGCTCAGGCAGTATATCGCGATGACTAATCTATTCTCTTTATTTTGATACCATTATCAATACCTGGTGCAGAATAATCATGGCGGAAGGACTAAAGAATAAGCGATGGATGACATCTGATTAATGGTAACGTACTAAAAAACAATAATATAAGTGATTGTCGGGAGGTGTTGTACCGGTAAAAAAAAACCTCATCGAATGATGAGGTTTTCTCATAACTGGTGCCGACTACCGGAGTCGAACTGGTGACCTACTGATTACAAGTCAGTTGCTCTACCTACTGAGCTAAGTCGGCACACAAATTTTTTGTCTTCAAGCTTACGCTTCAAGACGAATTGGCTCCCTTTGCTGGACTTGAACCAGCGACATACGGATTAACAGTCCGGCGTTCTACCAACTGAACTAAAAGGGAATTATATGGTGCCTCGAGGCGGAATCGAACCACCGACACGAGGATTTTCAATCCTCTGCTCTAC